>NZ_JAWRXB010000012.1:0-268931 GCF_046535245.1 Paraburkholderia sp. SIMBA_030 | reverse complement strand
GAGCTGGGACATGATGAAACGGCGCCTGCGTGAAGGCGTCGAATTCTTCCGGTTCCTGCGCGCCCACCAGGCGTGATGGAGATGGAGCGCGTACCCGGTGGCCGGGCGCAGCCGGATCGGCAGCCGCAGCGCAGGCTGATCATCACGGCTGATGACTTCGGTCTGCATCGGCGTGTCAACGAAGCTGTCGAGCTCGCCTGCCGGGACGGCGTACTGACCGCGGCAAGCCTGATGGTCGGCGCACCCGCGGTACAGGATGCCGTCCAGCGGGCGCGGTCTCTGCCGGGCCTGCGGGTCGGTTTGCATCTGGTGCTTGCGGACGGCGCGGCAATCCTGCCGCGCGCCATGATCCCGGCGCTGGTCGACGCCCAGGGGATGTTCGGCGACAACATGGTGCGCGACGGATTCCGTTTCTTCTTTTTGCCACACGTGCGCGCGCAACTTGCGATGGAAATCCGTGCCCAGTTCGACGCTTTTGCAAGAACGGGTTTGCCGCTCGATCACGTCAATACGCACAAGCACTTTCACATGCACCCCACAGTACTCTCGCTGATTCTCGAGATCGGCAAAGAGTACGGCATGCGGGCGATGCGTCTGCCTTGCGAGTTCGATACCCCTCTGTGGCTCAAACCCTGGGTTTCGCATATGCGTGCGCGGCTCGATCAGGCCAACATCGCGCATAACGATTACGTGGTCGGCATCGCCCGCACGGGACAGATGGACGAGAGCACGCTGCTCGATGCGATCGCTCGCCTGCCCGCCGGCGTCGGCGAAATCTACTGTCATCCTGCCTCGCCGGGGGACGGCGCGCTCACGGCAGGCATGCGGACATACCGGCATGCGGACGAACTCGCCGCGCTGCTGTCCACGCGCGTCGCGGCGGCACTCGATGCCGCGGGCGCCGTGCGTGGCGGTTTCGCCGACCTGTCCGCCCACCGTTTGCAAGCGGCATGAAGTGGCTTCAGTGGGCCGGGCTTCCGATCGGCATCGGGGTGCTGCTCGCCCTCGCCTTGCATCATGGCATCGGCGACGTGATGCATGTGATCGGGCAAGCCGGCTTTGTCCTGTTATGGCTTGTACCGCTGCATGCGTTGCCGTTATTGCTCGACGCTCATGCGTGGCGGCTGCTGCTCGGCAAGCGGGCGTCACTCGGGTTTCTGTGGTGGGTCGCCACCGTGCGCGAGGCAGTCAGCCGTTTGATGCCCGTGGCGAGCATCGGCGGTGAAATTGTCGGCATCCGGCTGGCGCGATGGCGCGTGCCCGACACCTGTAGCGTGAGCGCATCGGTCATCGTCGAGGTCCTTGTGACGATGGCCGTCCAGTACGCATTTTCCGCGCTGGGTATTGTGCTGATCGTCGTGTCGGCACAGCACGCGGATGCACTGCGAAGCATCGGCGTGGCGTTTTTGCTCTCCATTCCGCTGCCGGTCGTGGCGATCGTACTCGCACGCCGTGGCGGCATTTTTCACGCGATTGAACGCTGGGCGGCCGGCTTGCTGGGCGACGCGCATCCGCTATTGCGGAGCATCGACGGCAAGCAGCTCGACCTGGAGATCGACGCGCTGATGTCTCGCGGCGGGCTGTTACTGCGCAGTTTCCTGTGGCAGTTTGCCGGCTACGCGCTGGGCGCGCTTGAGACTTACTGGGCACTTGCCATGCTGGGGCATCCCGTGTCGCTAAGCGGCGCACTCGCGATAGAGGCGATTACCCAGGCGGTTCGGCACGCGGCTTTTTTCATTCCGGCTGGGCTTGGTGTGCAGGACGCCGCGGTCGTGTTGCTCGCGCAGATGTTTGGGGTCGATCGCGATGCGGCGCTTTCACTGGCGTTGGTCAAGAGAATGCGCGAAGTCGTGTTTGGATGCATGGCGCTTGCATCGTGGCAACTGGCCGAGATCGCGCGCGAGCGGAGGGTTCGTTCGCGAGATGGCGCCACGCGGCGGGAAGCGCGCGAGTCGGCGCACTAGTGAGGGCGTGAACTGCATGGCGCCATTCATGCGCCATGAAAATCCTCAAAATAATTAGATATCCTGTGAGATAGACAAGGGCGCCGTAGATGCGCGCTGCGGGGGAGTGCTTTGGCGCATCGAAGCCCTCTGGGCAGGCTATATGACGGCATCTATATCGACATGAAAATCTGCAAACTAAAAACTAAGGGTTCCTTATTTATTTGAGAGCTGAAATCCACCTGTATCGCCCGAGACGATGCCGATCCATCCCACTATCTGCGACGTCGTACTAGGGGAATAACCTAATGGTCTTACCAAATCTTGCGAGTGCATATTTAAATGAAATATTCATAGGTGGATTCAGCATAAATCTCTAGCAGGAGACACGATGAAGATTTCCGTTGATCAAAAACGTCGCAAGCTGCTGAAGTTGGGCAGTGCAGCTGCCATTCTCCCCGTTGCGGCACGTGCCGGAGTTGCAACCAGTTCCTCGCCCGGCGCGACCGGCGATCCCTCCTCAGGTTCATCCCAAACTTTTGATTCAGTCAACGCTGCGGCGCAGGCGAATCCTGCGTTCGTTCCCGCCAGTCAGGCGCTGCTGTTCCAGTACGACTCGCCTGCCGTCGAGTCTTTGATCCAGTTTCAGGGTCTGCCGGTCGGCAATGGACGTCTCGGCGCGATGGCCGGCGGCGCGAGCGATCACGAAGCGCTCTATCTGAACGAAATCACGCTGTGGTCGGGCAGCAAGGACGTCGTCGATCCGGCCTACACGACGACAGGGATGGGTACCTACCTGACACTCGGTAAGCTCTACATCGATCTGCCCGCTCACGCCGGCGCCACGAACTACCAGCGCTCGCTCGACATCAGCAACTCGGTCGTGCGCACGCAGTACCGAGTCGGGGGCAAGACCTATCGGCGCGAGATTTTCAGCAGCTTCCCCGACAACGTGATCGTCGTGCGGCTCACCTCCGATGGCGGCAGCTATAACGGCACCGTGTCGCTGACCGACGGACAGGGCACGCAAACCATCGGCGAATCGAATCGTGCGCTGTCGTTCTCGGGCTCGGTAAGCGGCAGCGGAGAGCTGTACTCGACCTACATGATGGTCGTTCCGGACGCAGGCGTCGCTTCGCTCAACTCGTCTACTGCGCAGATCACGCTGCAGGGTTGTCCGGCGCTCACGATCATCATTGCGGCGCGCACCGACTACAACGGGCGCTATGTCGAAAACTATCTGACGGGTATCAATCCGCGCGACGCGGTGATCGCGGACGTGCAGAGCGCCGTGTCCCGGCGCTACAGCGATCTGCTCGATCGCCACGTACGGGACTATCGCGCGCTCTTCGCGCGCATGGACATCGATCTCGGCCGCTCAAGCGACGCGCAACGAGCGCTGACGATCCCGGAGCGGCTACTCGCACGGCAAGTGAATCCCAACGTGGCCGACCCCGAACTCGAGGCGATGTACGTGCAGTTTGGGCGCTACCTCACGATCTCGTCGTCGCGCGGCTCGATGCCGGCGAATCTGCAGGGCCTGTGGAGTACAACGAACAACCCGCCGTGGATGGCCGACTACCACACCGACATCAACATCCAGATGAACTACTGGCTCGCCGACCGGGCCGGGTTGCCGGAGTGTCAGCAACCGTTCGTCGACTACGTCACCGGGCAATTGCCTTCGTGGGTACAGTCCACGAAGAATCATTTCAACGATGCCGCCAACGTGAATTACAGCAATTCGAACGGCAACGTCGCGGGCTGGACGGTGGCTATTTCGACGGGCATCTACGGTTCTATCGGCTGGGACTGGAGTCCTCCTGCCAGTGCCTGGTATTGCCGCACGCTGTGGAATCACTACCAGTACACGCTGGACAAGGCTTATCTCGCCCGCATCTATCCGGTAATGAAGTCCGCGTGCGAGTTCTGGCAGGCGCGTCTGATCAGAGACCCCGCGACGGGTCTGCTCGTCGACGACAAGGACTGGTCGCCGGAGCAGGGACCGCATCAGCAGCTCGGGATCACCTACGCGCAGGAACTCGTGTGGGATCTGTTCACGAACTATCTGACGGCGAGCCAGCTGCTCGGCAAGGACGCGGATTTTGCGCGCTCGATCGCGAGCATGAAGGCGCAGCTCTATCTGCCGAAGGTGAGTCCCACGACAGGGCAGCTTCAGGAATGGATGAACGACAGCATCGTCGGCGAGACGGGGCATCGGCATCTGTCGCCGCTGATCGGCTGGTTCGAAGGCGAGCGCATCACGCTCGACAGCGATCCAAAGCTCGTGGCCGGCGTGAGGGCGCTGTTGCTCGCGCGCGGCTTCGACTCGTTCGGTTGGGCGCTTGCATGGCGCGTCGCTTGCTGGGCAAAGTTCCACGATGCCGCCAACTGCTATTCGATGATTCCGAAGCTGCTGCGCTATTCGGCGGGCAACGACGGCGTGAGCGGCACGTTTGCCAACATGTTCGACGCGTATGCGCTGTCGAGCAACTCGTCGGCTTTCCAGATCGATGCGAACTTCGGCGGTCCGGCCGCAATACTGGAAATGCTACTGCAAAGCAGGATGGATCGCATCACGCTGCTTCCTGCACTGCCGTCGCAATGGAACACTGGGCATCTGACGGGAGTCCGCGCGAAAGGCGGGTTTACGGTGGATCTCAAGTGGAGCCGTGGCGCGCTGTCGTCCGTCAAGCTCACCAGCGTCGGCGGAACACAAACGACACTGCAATACGGCAACGTGGCCCGTGCGGTAACGATGCGGGAAAACGGAACGGCTCGATTCGACGGCAACCTGCAGCCGGCTTCGTAAAGCTCCTACGGGTCGGGCAGCCCGAAACAAAACGCCGCACAGCAGTTGACCGGAAGTCCCAGTTTCATTCTCAACGAGGGAAAATCATGAAGATCCTGGGTCGCACACAGGTGTATCTGTTTCTCGTGAGCGTCATGATGGTTTTTGGTCTGTCCGCCTGCGGAGGTGACCAGCAAGGTGCCTCCAACGCCACGAGCGTCATGCAGGCTGCGGCCAACTCCGCAAACGTTTCACCATCGCAAGACGCCTCGTCGCAAACGCAGGCTCAAACGTCGATCGCGTTGCCACCCATGGGCTGGGCCTCGTGGAATGCGTACGGCTGCAACATCACCGAAGATCTGGTGAAGACGGCCGCGGACGTTATCTCCGGCGGCCTGAAGAAGGACGGCGCGTTGATGAAAGCGGGCTACAACTACATCAACGTCGACGACTGCTGGTTCGCGCCAAATCGCGATGCGCAAGGCAACCTGGTCGCCGACCCCGTGAAGTTTCCCAGCGGAATAAAGGCGCTGGCCGACTACGCTCACGCCAGAGGCCTCAAGTTCGGGATATACGAAGTGCCCGCCGCCGAGACCTGTGCGCAGCGCAACAACCTGTACCCCGGACATACCAATCCGATGGGCAGCCTCGGGCATGAGGTGCAGGATGCCAACACGTTTGCGTCATGGGACGTCGACTACGTGAAGTACGACTGGTGTTCGCCGGACGGCACCACCGACGATCAGGTGGCCGGTTTCCAGAAGATGCGCGATGCACTGAATAGTGCAGGCGCCGCGATGAATCGACCGATCGTCTACAGCATCAATCCGAACAGTTTCCATGTCGACAAGACGGGCCGCTCGTATGACTGGGGGCAAGTCGCGGATCTGTGGAGAACGACCGAGGACATCACTTACGACACGGGCACGCCGGGCCATCAAAGCACGCCGGATTTTTCCAGAATCGTGAACCAGAATTTCTACGGCAACCTCTTTCCTGAAGCACAGCATACGGGCGCTTATAACGATGCGGACATGATGCTTGCCGGGTTCGGTCTGACTGCCGCTCAGGACCAGACGCACATGAGCTTGTGGGCCATTTCCGGCGCACCGCTTATCCTGGGTGTCGATCTCACGACGCCGCTCAGCGCGGCCACGATGGACACGCTGACCAATCCGGAGGTGCTTGCCGTCGATCAGGATCCGCGCGGCATGCAGGCGATCCGCGTGGCCGTCCCGCAGAACGGTCTGGGCGTGTGGGCGAAACTGCTGTCCGGTCAAGGTCGCCGCGCGGTGGTGCTACTCAATACGACCGGGTTCGCCGCACCGATCACGGTGAACTGGAAGGACCTCGGACTGGACCCTGCCGCTTCGGCCGAGGTTCGGGATATCTGGGCACACAAGGATCTCGGTTCGCACACATCCGGATACACGGTGCCTGCCGTTCCGGCCGGTGGCTCCGTCATGCTGACGATCGTCGGCACGGACGATGCATCGAAGGTCCAGGCGGCCAAACCGATGACGCATGAAGACGGCGTGGCCCGATATACGGTGAATGCAACCACGGGCGGGTACATCGACGTCACTTACCGGAACAATGGGAAGTCCGCGGTGAAGGTGTCGCTGATTCTGAACGAGAGCGTGCTGACGACGATCCAGCTCCCCGTCACCACTGGTCAGTCTCAGGGCACCGTCACGGTCTACATGCCGTTCGTGCCGGGTAGCAACAAGCTGACGTTCGTTCTTCCAGGCAAGGGCGGTCGCGCTCCGTCAATCGGCAAGGTGACGCTGATCGCCGCTCCGCAGCCCGCGTTGCCGCCCGTCATCCATGAAGCGGAAGGCCCCACCAACATCATTCAGGATGCATCGGTACAGGCATGCAATATCTGCAGCGGTCACGAAAAGCTCGGCAATTTCGTGAACTCGGATTCCAGCCTGCAGTTCAACGGAATCGTCGCGGCTGCCGATGGCAACTATGCGGTCCCCGTGGTTTATATCAGTGCGGACGACGGCGGTGGTCAGCCTCGCGCGATGAACGTGAGCGTCAACAACGGCCCGCCGATTCCGGTGCAGTTTCCGGGTGAAGGCACCTGGGACTTCCCAATCCTCTCGAGTGTTCAGGTCGTGGTCCCGCTCAAGGCCGGCGTAGCCAACACCATCAAGTTCTCCATGGTTTCAGGCAACTACGGTCCCGATATCGATGGTCTGGGTGAGGCGGTGAGCCAGCCGGTCAGCCAGCCGGTGAAACAGTGATCGAAGACTCAGGGAGACAGGTATGAAGAACCTCTTGATGCGGATTGCCCTGCCGGTCGTATTGGCTGCGAGCGGGGTGCAGGTGGCCGTCGCCGCGGACGCGATGGCCCAGTCGAATTCTGTCGCGGCGACAGCCTGGAACAAAGGCTCGCGATTCCGGCCCGATGAGGTAGCGGTCCTGTTCGTGATGGGGCAGAGCAACAGCGCCGGTCTTAACGGCCTACCCGCCGATCTGACGTTGACGGGAGCATCGGGTGCCGGGACCGGCGGTGGCATGCCGGCCCCCAACGTATGGGGTATCCGGAACGACGGCTGGGGAAACATCACCGGCAACGCAGACGGATCGGGTGCGCCGTTCACTCAACCGATCTCCTCCATCGATCACGTGTCGTGGGTGAACTGGACCGACAGCACATCGTCCGACATGAACCTGGGCTACTACGGCGGCAGCGGCAATGCCGCCAATTTCGCCGCGTATGCGTGGCAGTCGGCGATCAACGCGGGTGAGCCGTTGCCCGATCTGTACATCGTTCATATCGGCTGGGGCAGCCAGGGCGTGGATGTCGCGGACGATGCATTCAGCGGCTGCTGCGACTGGACGATGCACGGCGTGAATCTCTGGCAGCCCATGCTCGATTCGAGCAAGACGCCGACCTATGCGCTTGCACCGTTTGCTCGCCGCATGATGTACCTCGGACTGAAACAGATTCTCGCGACCGGTAAGAAACCGCGGATCCTGGGCCTGGAGTGGAACCAGTGGGAGGCGGAAGCCGCTCCGCTGAATACCGCTGGCAATGCGACGACGATTCGCCGCGCGCCGCAGAATTACGCGCACCTCTTCAGCAGTTTCTTTGCGGCGGTGGGCTCGACATTTCCGGTGATGATCGTGAGGCCGTTGTCGGTTGCTTACGACAACGTCACCAACGGGGTCGCTCCTTATAATCCCGCCGCGCTTGAATCCATGCAAAAGGTGTTCGGCAGCTTCATCGAAGCGAACTCTCGCGTCTTCAGTTTCGTCGATGCGTCGAAGTCGCCTGACTGGAATGGACAGCCGCCTGGCTTCGGCATTTTCGACGGCGGTACGCTAGGCGGCGGGGACGGGAGTGTGCACTACAACCTGGACACGCAGAAATGGTTCGGCGAGCAGGCACTTTCAGCGTGCCTCGGGCAGTCCAGAGTTTGCGGGCCGCGCATCGACAATCTGCCACAGCGGCCGCCGAACTGATCACTGTGCGCCTCCCGCTTCGTTATATCTACGGCTGTATTACTAAGCGGAATCCGAAAACCACCCTTCTTCGCCGATCAAAGGCACAAAAACCACATCGCCCAGATGTTCTTCATCGAATCGGGTTTCGCTTTTGCGCGTCAGCTTGATGAGCCGCTGATGCTCGCGCCCCCGTCCGACCGGCATGACAATACGCCCACCGGGCGCCAGCTGGTCGAGCCATGATTGCGGAACCCGGGGCCCGCCCGCCGCGGCAATGATCGCGTCGAACGGCGCGCGCTCAGGCAGGCCCAGCGTGCCGTCGGCATGATGTACGTCGACATTGCCGTAGCCCTGTTCCGCCAGCACGGCGCGCGCACGGTCCGCAAGCGAGCGATGCCGCTCGACACTATCCACGTGAGCGGCAAGCTGCGCGAGCACAGCGGCCGCATAGCCGGAGCCTGTGCCGACGTCGAGCACGCGGTCGCCGGGTTTGACCTCAGCCGCTTCAATCATTCGTGCGACCACGGCCGGCTGCGAGATCGTTTGCTCTTCGCCGATCGGCAAAGGCGTATCGCTGTACGCGAACCCGGACAATGCCTCCGGGACGAATCGGTGCCTCGGCACCGCGCGCATCGCCTCCAGCACGCGCGTGTCGCGAATGCCCCGGGCTCGCAGTTGATGCTCGACCATCCGGTTGCGCGCGTCGTCGAAATTTTCCATGACTTCAGTCGTGAGAGCACGCCGTTGTCCAACGACGGCAAAGGCCGCCGCCGTTGCATCAGGTTACCGCATTGCGTGCACCTGCGTCCGGATGCTTCGCGGCGGTTCGGCAGCGGCTGGGTTGGCCGGCAAGGTGACGGCGAGCCACGCTGACGGCGGCAGCGCTCGCGCATACATAGCGGGTCACGCCCCACACCTTTCGGCGAACATCCCTACTTCCTCCCATCGTTCGTTCGCGCGAGAATACTTGCGGGAGTCCGACGCCCTGCTCTGGTCTCCCCCTCTTTCGGAGGCCAACATGAGACGCCTGTACTTTTTGTTACCTCACGCGCAAAGCGCGAAGGCGATCATCAACGAACTCTTGCTGGAGCGGATCGAGTGGCGACATATTCACGTGATTGCCAGACAGGACGTGCCGCTCGAACATTTGCCGGAAGCCACGCTTACGCAGCGCAGCGACCTGCTTCCGGCACTCGCGCGAGGGACGGCGGCGGGCGGCGCTGTCGGGGCGCTGGCAGGCCTGGTCGCAATGGCCTTCCCACCTGCCGGTCTGACGATTGCGGGCGGCGCGCTGGTTGCAATCACGCTCGCCGGCGCGGGGTTCGGCGCGTGGGTGGCGCCGATGATCGGCGTCGACGTGCCGAACACGCGATTGAAGCGCTTCGAGGACGCGATCGCGCGCGGTGAAATCCTGATGCTGGTCGATGTTGCGAAAGATCGCGTTGACGAAATCGAACAGATGGTCAAGCTTCACCACGCGGAGGCCGACATCCGGGGGACAGATCCGACCATTCCCGCGTTTCCATAACCGGCTTGCATGCAACGCGACGAAAGTGCGTATCCCTTGATGTCCGACGAAAGCGGTGCATCGTAGCGGGCGTGCGAGGTCGCATGAGCCCCCACGCTGGTGACGAATGCCGATGCCCCGCGCCGGAAACCGCCTACTCTTAAGATGCCCGGTTGGGCGTCAATCAGAAAGGAGGATGACCATGCGTATGCTTCTCAACATACGAATACCCCATGAACCGTTCAACACTTTTGTGCGCGACGGCACGGTCGGGGAAGTGATGGCGAGGATTCTCGAAGAGACGAAACCGGAGGCCGCGTACTTTACCGAGCAAAATGGGGCACGCGGAGCAGTACTCGTCGTCAACCTCGATGATCCGTCGGGGATTCCTGCACTCGCGGAGCCCTGGTTTCTGAAATTCAACGCCGACTGCGAGTTCCGCATCGCGATGGTGGTGGAGGACCTCAGAAAAGCCGGGTTGGAGAATCTCGGATCGAAATGGAAATAGTCCCGGCGACGCAAACGCCCGGCTAACCCGCAAGCGCCTTTGCCCGCGCGTTTGCCCCGTAACGCAAGCAAAGGCGCGCTTGCGGCCAACCTGGCTTGAACTCGCCCGATCTCAGCCGATCTCACCCGAGTTCAAACGAGGTCACGCCGAACACACGTTCGAGTGCAAGCGTGGGAGGCTCCCGCGTGTACATTCGCGCGGTTTCAAAGACACTTGTCATGCCGTGCCGTTCGGCCAGCGCGACAGCGGCCGGGTTGGTCTCAGGCACGTCGAGAACGATGACCTCGCCCGGCATACGCGCGACCAGGCCGTCGAACAGATCGCTCGCAATCTGCTCGCTATCCGCGAACAGCGGGCCGATCTTGCAACCTGTCCTGCAACGGCGCAGCACGCCGTATCCCGCGACACGGCCAGCGCGGTCTGCCGCCAGCGCGACGGCGTCCGGTTGCCCGATCCATGCGGCGAGGAAGCGCGCACGCGCGGCAGGAAAGCATTGGCGGTCGTAGTCGACAAGCTGCTCGAACGGCAGGTCCGAGGCATTTGAAAGGTTCGAGTGAGTTGCGCCTTGCGCGACGCCCTGAAAGCGGATGTTGCGATACGCGAGTGCAAAGCCGGACTTTCTGTAGTTCGCCTGCTGAGCGAGGACGCCGTCGAGGCCTACGTTGCGGTTTTGCAGATAGTTCATCCCGCGTTGCCATATGCGGATGCCGAAGCCTTTGCCGCGAAAGGCGGGTTTCACGATATACAGGCCGATGAAGCCGAAGTGTTCGTCGTAGGCAACCGCTGAAATGCAGGCGATCGGTTCGCCTCGCCATTCGCCGATGAAGAAACCGTCCGGGTCGGCTGACCGAAAGCACGGTGCATCGTGGAGGCCGGGGTTCCAGCCCTCCGAGGCAGCCCACTCAACCGATAGCTCGACCTCGCCGGTCGACATGGTTCGCACGATGAAATCGTCAGGGTTACTCATGTTCCGGTTGCCCTCCCGGCGGGTTTGGCTGTTTGCCTACGGTGTTGGTCTTTCCTTGCTTTTTGCTGCCTGCTCGGCGCTTGTTGTCTGTGTGCCTGCGGTGTTGGCCTTTCCTTGATTTCGTTGTGGTCTATTAGCGTTCCCCCTGTGCGGGGGAGCACCTACTTTTCTTTGCCGGCCGCAAAGAAAAGTAGGCAAAAGAAAGCGGCTCAAACCGCTAACTTTTAAGCGGGTCTCCTGGCTTGGAGGAGGTAGTGGAGCATCTGGAATCCGTGCTCCCGCACACTCCGCGCTGGTGACAAGGCCGTCATACTTCCGGCGGCGCTGCGCGCGCCGTGGCGGTACTTCACAAAACCATCGGGTACTTCCGGCACCTGCCGTGGATCAAGCGTAACGGCCTATCTTTGCGGCGCTAGCGTCACTCGCGACTGCATTCCTTTGCTTCGCTGACGCAACTCGCAACTGTGTTTCGCTCGGCCAAGCGACCCGCACTTCCATAATTCAGCACCTCGCCGGGGCGAAGCCGATGGCCCCCAACCACGCGCAAACGAAGCCACTGGTTTCCCTGGCAGACCCGTCCGCGGCGCACATAGTGCGAGGCGGGAGAAATGATGCCGGAGGCGCCAATCCGCTATCGGTGTTGTGAAGTACCGCTACGGCGCGCGCAGCGCCGCCGGAAAAATGACTGCCTTGTCACCAGCGCGGAGTGTGCGAGAACACCGATTCCAGATGCTCCACTACCTCCTCCAAGCCAGGGGCCCCGCTTAAGAATTAGCGGTTTGAGCCGCTTTCTTTTGCCTACTTTTCTTTGCGGCCGGCAAAGAAAAGTAGGTGCCCCCCGCACAGGGGGAACGCTAATAGACCACTAACAAATCAAGGAAAGGCCAACGCCGCAGGCGCACAACCAAATCGCCGAGCAGGCAAAAAAATCACCATCAATTCGATACGGACTCAGTATGCACCACGGCCGACCCCGCGGTTTTCACCGCGCCATGACCATCAATACCATGCTGAATAGCATAAATCTCGCGGTTCCGCGCGATGGCGGCATCCGTAGGCGGATAGTTATTTTCCGACGTCGGCACATAGCCTTCCGCCTGCGCTTGCGCCAGTTGCGCAACAACCTCAGCGCGGGTCAGTCCTGACGAAGCACTTTGTGCGAAAGCATTCGCGCCGAACGACAAGCCAAGAGCAGCAGCAACAAAGGCAGTAAGCAATTTCATGACGTCTCTCCGATTTGACTAGAAGTAAGTGGCTTGAACCACGCCTCCCATTCTTGTCATTTCAGCTGTCCGCGCACTGACCCGCACATTACCGTTTTGATATCTGCACCTCCACCCGCACGCCGCGCTTCAACCCTCTCGCAGATAACAGACTTGTAATCTAGCAGACCGTAGCGGGTAAGGCCCCATCATCCACACTCCTGACCTAACGAAGCTCGTATCAAGCGCCGCTCATTATGTCGAAGACGGCCGCCTCCCTCTGTCTCTTTTCAGGAATCCGTCATGTGGATTGTCAAGCTCGCGCTGCGCCGCCCATATACGTTCGTGGTTCTCGCGGTGCTGATCTTTATCGTCGGCCCGCTCGCGATACTGCGTACGCCGACCGATATCTTTCCGAACATCGACATTCCGGTGGTCAGCATCGTCTGGTCGTATAACGGCTTTTCCGCGCAGGACATGGCCAATCGCATCACGTCGAATTACGAGCGCGCGCTCACCTCCGACGTCGACGATATCGAGCACATCGAATCGCAATCGCTGAACGGCGTGTCGGTCGTGAAAATCTTTTTCCACCAGGGCGCGGACATCAACCGCGCGATTGCCGAGGCGGCCTCCAATTCGGCGTCGATTCTGCGCGTGCTGCCGCCCGGCACGCTGCCGCCGAACATCATTACGTACAACGCGTCGACAGTGCCGATCCTGCAACTGGGACTGTCCAGCGACACGCTGTCCGAACAGCAGCTCTACGACCTCGGCAACAGCCAGATCCGCACGCAACTGGCGACGGTCCAGGGCGCTTCGGTGCCGTTGCCGTTCGGCGGCAAGGTGCGGCAGATCATGGTCGACATCGATCCGCGCGCATTGCAGGCAAAAGGCCTCTCCCCGCTCGACGTGGTCAACGCGGTCAACGCACAAAACCTGATTCTGCCGGGCGGCACCGCGAAGATCGGCACGAAGGAATACAACGTGCAGATGAACGGCAGCACCGACACCGTCGCCGCGCTGAACGATCTGCCGATCAAGACCGTCGCCGGCGGCGTGGTGTACGTGCATGACGTCGCCCATGTGCGCGACGGCTATGCGCCGCAAACCAACATCGTGCGCAGCAACGGCAAACGCGCGGCGCTTCTGACCGTCGAGAAATCCGGCAGCACGTCGACGCTGACCATCATCCAGCAGGTCAAGGCGATGCTGCCGCATATCGCCGCCGGCTTGCCCAGCGCGCTGCACATCACCGCGTTGTCCGATCAATCCGTATTCGTGAAGTCAGCGGTGGTGGGCGTGGCGCGCGAAGCGCTGATCGCCGCTTGCCTGACCGCCTTGATGATCCTGCTGTTTCTCGGCAGCTGGCGTGCCACGCTGATCATCGCGGTATCGATTCCGCTCGCGGTGCTGACCTCGCTGATCGCACTCGCGGCACTCGGGCAAACCATCAACATCATGACGCTCGGCGGGCTTGCACTCGCCGTGGGCATTCTCGTCGACGACGCCACCGTCGCGATCGAGAACATCACGCATCATCTGGAGAACGGCGAGTCGCTGCAGGATGCGATTCTGATCGGCTCCGGCGAAATCGCGGTGCCGACTTTCGTGTCGACGCTGTCGATCTGCATCGTGTTCGTGCCGATGTTCCTGCTGTCCGGCGTCGCGCGCTATCTGTTCGTGCCGCTCGCGGAAGCCGTGGTGTTCGCGATGTGCGCGTCGTACTTCTTTTCGCGCACGCTGGTGCCGACGCTCGCGATGTACCTGATGCGCGCGCGCAGCAATGCGCCGCTCACGGGCAACGGTCCGTTTGCCCGCCTGATCCGCTTCCAGGCGGGCTTCGAGCAGCGCTTCGAACGGTTGCGCGAACGCTATCGCGGCGTGCTGGGCTCGGCGATCGCGAGGCCGCGCCGTTTCATCGCGATCTTCCTGCTTCTGTGTATCGGCTCGCTCGCGCTGGTGCCGTTTGCCGGCAGCGACTTTTTCCCGGCCGTCGATACCGGCGAAATCCGCCTGCATCTGCGCGCGCCGACCGGCACACGTATCGAAGACACGGCACGTATCACCGATGAAGTCGAAGCCCGCGTACGCAGCGTAATTCCGAAGCAGGAACTGGCGGCGATGCTCGACAACATCGGCGTGCCGGTGAGCGGCATCAATCTGACCTACGACTCGTCGGACCCGATCGGCCCCGAAGATGCGGATGTGATGATCACGCTCGCGGCCCATCACAAACCCACCGCGCAATACGTGGCGACGCTGCGTACCACGCTCGCCCACGCGTTCCCCGGCGTGACCTTTGCGTTCCTGCCGGCCGACATCGTCAGCCAGATTCTCAACTTCGGCCTGCCCGCGCCGATCGATATCCAGATCGTCGGCAACAAGCTCGACGCCAACCGCGTCGTCGCGGACCGTTTGCTCACGCAATTGCGCAGTGTGCGCGGCCTGGTGGACGCGCGTATCCAGCAACCGGGCGACGCCCCGGCGATCAACGTGAACGTCGACCGCACGCGCGCGATTCAGGCCGGTCTGCTGCAACGCGACGTGTCGCAAAACCTGCTGATCGCGTTGTCCGGCAGTTCGCAAACATCGCCGAATTTCTGGCTCGACCCGAAGAACGGCGTCAGCTATCCGCTGATGTCGATGATGCCTCAGTACGATATCAACTCGCTTCAGGCACTGGCCAACATTCCGGTCGCGCAGATCGGCGGTGCGGGCACGGCCGGCGGCACCACGACGGCCGCGGCCAATCCCGCCGGCCCCGCGCCGCAGAACCTGCTCGGCGCGCTGAGCACGCTGTCGCGCGGCACCCAGCAGGCGGTCGTGTCGCACTACAACGTGCAGCCCGTGCTGGACATTTTTGCGTCGGCTCAAGGCCGCGACCTCGGCGGCGTGGCGGCCGACGTGACCCGGCTCGTCGATCAGATCCGGCCACAACTGCCGCCCGGTGCATCGATCGTCGTGCGCGGCCAGGTGCAGGCGATGCACGACTCGTTCACAGGTCTCGCAAGCGGCCTCGTATTCGCGATCGCCCTCGTCTACCTGCTGATGGTCGTCAACTTCCAGTCGTGGCTCGATCCGTTCATCACCATCAGCGGCTTGCCGGGCTCGCTCGCGGGCATCGCGTGGATGCTCTTCAGCACTGGCACACGCCTGAGCGTACCGGCATTGACGGGGACCATTCTGTGCATCGGCATTGCGACGGCCAACAGCATTCTCGTGATCAACACCGCGCGCGAACTGCATCACGGCGGCAAGCCGCCGTTGCAGGCGGCGCTCGAAGCCGGCTTCAGCCGCTTCCGTCCAGTGCTGATGACCGCACTCGCGATGCTGATCGGCATGCTGCCGATGGCGCTCGGCCTCGGCGACGGCGGCGAACAGAACGCCCCGCTCGGGCGGGCGGTGATCGGCGGCCTCGCGCTCGGCACGGTCTCGACCTTGCTGTTCGTGCCGGTCGTCTACGGGACGGTGCATGCGTGGCTCGAAAGACGCCGCGCGGCTCGACAAGACACGCAAGAATCCGGCATACCCGCCCGCACACATTGATTCCGACGAGACCCTTCCCATGAACGATTCATCCCTTCCGCCCGTACGGTCCGATCAATCTGCTCATTCCGGTCGGCCAATGAGCGACGCAGAAACAACCACCCACGCCGACACGGCTGCGTCCGCGTTCACGCCCGCCGACACGGCTGCACGCGCGTCCACGCCCGCCGCGGATGCCGGCCCAAACCCGCGCCGCCGCCTGTGGCCGCTCGCGTTGGGCGGACTTGCCGCTGCCTTGCTGATCGCCGGCATCGTGCCGCGTTTGCATGCGAGCACCGCGCTGACGCAGCAAACGGCAGCACAGAGCTTCGTCAACGTGGCGGTGGTCACGCCGCGCGCCGCGCCGTCGGTCCACGAACTACTGCTGCCCGGCGCGGTAACGCCGTTCGCGGAAGCGTCGATCTACGCACGCACGAGCGGCTATCTGGCCCACTGGAACACCGATATCGGCGCCAAGGTAAAAAGCGGCCAGACGCTCGCCACCATCGACGCGCCCGATCTGGACGCGCAACTGCGCCAGGCCCGCGCCGACGAAGCGACCGCGCAGGCCAACTTCGATTACGCAAAGACCACCGCACAGCGCTGGCAGGACATGCTGAAAACGCAATCGGTCGCGCAGCAGGACGCGGATACCAAGGTCAGCGACATGGAAGCGCGGCGCGCGATGCTGGCGTCGGCGCAGGCCAACGTCGCGCATCTGGCCGAACTGGTCTCGTACGAGAAGATCACCGCGCCGTTCGACGGTGTCATCACCGCCCGCAACGTCGACGTCGGCGCACTGGTGACGGCGGGCGGCACGCCCGGCACGGCCGGCATGTCGGGCGAGCTGTTTCACATTCAGCAGACCGGCGTGCTGCGCGTGTTCATCGACGTGCCGCAGAACGACGCGCCCTACGTCACGCCCGACACCGGCGTGTATCTGACGGCCCAGCAGTATCCGGGCCGGCAGATCGCCGCGAAGGTGGCGCGCAGCACGGGCGCGATCGACCCCGCGAGCCGCACGTTGCGGGTCGAAGTCGACGTCGATAACAAGGATGGCGCGTTGATGCCCGGCGCGTACGCGCAGGTGCATCTGCAGTTGCAAGCGTCGTCGCCCGCGCTCGATCTGCCGGTCAGCGCTCTGCTGTTCCGCCCGGACGGCGTGACAGTCGCCGTGGTGGACAAGAACGGCAAGGTGGCGCTGAAGACGGTTCACATCGGCCGCGATTTCGGCACGCATGTGGAAATCACCACGGGTCTCGCGGCAACCGACCGGGTCATCGACAGCCCGGGCGATTCGCTGAGCGCCGGACAAGCCGTCCAGATCATCCCGGCCACCCATAGCTGAGCGCCCGTCTTCGAAAGGATCTGCCGATGTTTCAGATGAAATTGCCACGCACGTTGATGCGCCGTTTACCGAGTCCGCGGTTGGGCCTGTGCTTGCGGCCGCGCTTGAGCTTGCGCTTGCTGCCGCGATTGGAGCTGCGCTTGCTGCCGCGCTTGCAAACGCACTTGCACCCGCGTCGGTGCCCGCTATCGCGCCGTGTGCTTGCCGTCACGCTGATCGGTGCACTACTGAGCGCGTGCTCGACGCTGCCGCCCTACCAGCGGCCCACCACCGAGATCCCCGCGCAGTACGCAGGCGCCACAGCCGGCTGGGCGCAGGCCGCGCCTGCCGACGCGGCGCCGCGCGGCCCATGGTGGACCATTTTCAACGACCCGGTACTCAATCAACTCGAAGCGCGTATCGACGTCTCGAATCAGACCGTGCGCAAAGCGGTCGCGCAGGTCCAGCAAGCGCGTTCGATGGTCGATTATCAGCGCGCCGGCTTGTTCCCGACCGTCACGGCCGGTCTCGCGCAAAATCGCTCGCGGACCTCGCAGAACCTCGTGGACCGCGCGCTCGCGGGCAAGACCATTCCCGACTATTCGACCGGCGTGTCGGCGAGCTGGGAGCCCGATCTGTTCGGCCGGGTGCACGACAGCGTGGTCGGCGCGCAGGCCGACGCCCAGGCAAGCGAAGCGGACCTCGAAGCCGTGCGGCTGTCGATGAGCGCCGATCTGGCCGTCGACTATTTCGCGCTACGCTCGCTCGATACGCAGAAGAAGCTGCTCGACGATAGCGTGAGCGCGTACGCCGCCGCGCTGCAACTGCTGCAGCAGCAACTGAAAAACGGCGCGATCGATGCATCCGCGGTCGCCCAGGCCACCACGCAACTCGAAGCGACGCGCACCCAGGACACCGACATCGACGTGACGCGCGCGCAAATGCAGCATGCGATCGCGACCTTGATCGGCGAACCCGCTTCGAGCTTCACGCTGCCGCCGAACGGCTCCTCGCCGAGCGCGCCGCCGATTCCGGTCGGACTGCCGTCGCAATTGCTCGAACGGCGGCCCGACATTGCCGCCGCCGAACGGCGCGTGGCGTCGGCGAACGCGCAGATCGGCGTGGCGCACGCGGCATTTTTCCCGGACCTGGTTCTGTCGGCCAGCACCGGGCTGGAGAGCACGTTCTTCGCGCCGTGGCTGACCGCGCCGAGTCTGTTCTGGTCCCTCGGGTCGCAACTCGCCGGCACGCTGTTCGACGGCGGCAGGCGCACGGCCGCTCTGCACGGCGCGACGGCACAATACGACGGCACGGTCGCCGACTACCGGCAAACGGTGCTGGTGGCGTTCCAGCAGGTCGAAGACAATCTGTCAGCCTTACATTCGCTCGCCGACGAAGCCGCCAGCCAGCAGCGCGCGACGACGGCCGCCGACCTGTCATTGCGGCTGACGACCAACCGCTTCAAAGCCGGCGCAGTCAGCTATCTCGACGTGGTGACCGCACAGACGATCGCATTGACGAACCAGCGCACCGCGGATCAGATTGCCGCGCGCCAGTTGGAGTCGAGTGTGTTGTTGCTGAAGGCGTTGGGCGGCACGTGGCACGGTCAAGTCACGCAACCCGCCGGAACGTGAGAATGAAACGCGTGCTTCGCGCGTCGCTCTCGGCATGCACCGAGCCGCCATGCAGTTCCATGATCGTGCGCACAATGGCGAGGCCGAGGCCGGTGGAACCCGTGGACCCTTGCGATAAGCCGGAAGACGGCAGTGAACTGCGCGACGGGTCGATACGATAGAAACGGTCGAAAATCCGTTCGAGATGCTCTTGAGCAATCGGCTGCCCCTGGTTCGAGACGGTGACGCGCACCTCGTCGCCGGATGCAGCGGCGTCGAGCACGATCTCGCCGCCGCGCGGCGTGTAGCGGATTGCGTTGGCGAGCAGATTGCTGACGGCGCGGCGAAACAGCTCCAGATCGGCCGTCAGCCTGGCGGCGCCGGTAACGCGCAGGCTGACGTTCGCATCTTCGGCGATACCTTCGAAGTACTCGCCAATGTGCGTCAATTCCTGTCCGGCGTCGAACTCGCGCATGTGTTTGACGAACTGCGGATGTTCGGCGCGCGCGAGGAACAGCACGTTTTCGATCATTCGCGACAGGCGATCGCATTCCTCCAGATTCGACGCCAGCAGCGCCTCGTATTCGTCCGCGGAACGAGGCCGGGCAAGCGCCACTTCGGCGGCGCCGCGCATGTTGCTGAGCGGCGTGCGCATATCGTGTGCGAGGTCGGCGGTGAAACGCGACAGACGCTGAAAGCCTTGCTCCACGCGCTCAAGCATTGCATTCAAGGACACCACCAGCGCTTCGAGTTCACGCGGCACGCGCGCAACGGCAACCCGTGTATTCAGACGATTGACCGTGACGCGGCTCGCGCTTGCCGCGATATCGCGCAACGGCCGCAATGCTGCGCGAATCAGCAGATAGCCCAGCAGCATCGCGAGAATCACGCCGGCGGTGCCCGCCAGGTGCAGCTTGTCGCGATAGCGATCGAGCATCAGCCAGCGGTCGCTCATGTTGCGCGCCACCAACACGCTGGCCACTTCGCCGTCACGCAACCTCGCGTCAGTCAGGATGCCGCGGATCGGTGCGCCGTCGCGGCCGCTCCAGTCAGCGATGGCGGTCTCGGTGATGCGCGCTGAAGCAGGAATGCGCGTCAACGGCGGCAAGGCGGCGGTGGTCGCGACGCCGCTGGCTTCGTTGGCTTCACTGGCCTCGCTGGCTTCATTGGGGTCGCTGGCTGCGGTCTCACTGGCCTCACTGGCTGCGCCGGCGTCATGGGCTTCAGCGGCGCCGACCGGCGCGGCGAAGGTGTTGGCGAGGTTGTGTCCGAACACCTGACGTCCGTCGGGATCGAAGACTTCCATCGACATCGCACGATTGCCAAGCACGATGCTGGTCAGACGGTCGCTGTGTTCGCGAATCCCCTTCGACGTGCCGAGCTCCTGTGCAAGACGTCGTGCATGACGGGCGGCGAGCACGATGTCGAGATCGTCTTGCGCCTTGATCTGCCGTTCCAGCGCGAGATACAGAAAACTGCCGACCAGAACGAAGACGGTGAGCGTGGTGGCGCCGAATGCAAACGCGAGCGTCGCGGCGAGCGAGCGGCTGCGCATCAAGGGGCGTCCTTCAGTTCGAGCACATAGCCGACGCCGCGCACCGTATGGATCAGCTTGACGGGAAAGTTGTCGTCGATCTTGGTGCGCAGCCGCCGGATCGCGACTTCGACGACATTGGTGTCGCTGTCGAAGTTCATATCCCAGACATAGGATGCGATTTGCGTGCGGCTCAGCACTTCGCCTTGACGGCGCGCGAGCAATTGCAGCAGCGAGAACTCGCGCGGCGTGAGATCGATGCGTATGCCGGCGCGCTTCACGCGCCGGCGATTGACGTCCATTTCCAGGTCGCCCACCTTGATCAGCTCGCTCTCACGCGGCGGCCCACGGCGCGCCAGCGTGCGCACGCGCGCCAGCAATTCGACGAATGCGAAGGGTTTGACCAGGTAGTCGTCTGCCCCGAGTTCGAGGCCGCGGACGCGGTCGTCGACGTCGTCGCGAGCGGTCAGGAACAGCACCGGGGTCGTGCGCGTGCTGCGCAGCGTTTTGACGATGGTCCAGCCGTCCATGCCCGGCAGCATCACGTCGAGCACGATCACGTCGTATTCCTCTTCCTGCGCGAGCATGAGGCCTTGCGGGCCGTCGTTCGCCACGTCGACTGCGTAGCCGGACTCCTCAAGGCCTTTCTTCAGATAGGCCGCTGTTTTCAGCTCGTCCTCGATCACCAGGATTCGCATGGGGTTGACTCCGCTTTGCTTGATTTTTTAATCATACCGGCAAGCGGTGGGGAGAGAGATTACGATCCGGTAATATTCTTGCCTTTCGCGGCGGCATGTTCCCATGCGCCTGCCGCGTTGCTGTTATTCTTCCCTCTCCCGACCGTCATCCGGTCGCCTGCCGCCGCCCCCGAGCGGCGTTCCCGAGCGGCGCGCTCACGCGCCCCGGCATCAGCGAGACAGGAATTGGCATGTTTGGTTTTCTGCGCGGCTATTTTTCCAACGACCTGGCGATCGATCTCGGCACGTCGAACACCCTGATCTACATGCGCGGCAAGGGCATCGTGCTGGACGAACCGTCGGTCGTGTCGATCCGCCAGGAAGGCGGCCCGAACGGCAAAAAGATCATTCTGGCCGTCGGCAAGGAAGCGAAACAGATGCTCGGCAAAGTGCCGGGCAACATCGAGGCGATCCGCCCGATGAAGGACGGCGTGATCGCCGACTTCAACATCACCCAGCAGATGATCAAGCGCTTCATCCAGATGGCGCACGAATCGCGGATGTTCGCGCCGTCGCCGCGCATCATCATCTGCGTGCCGTGCGGCTCCACCCAGGTCGAACGGCGCGCGATCAAGGAAGCCGCGCATAGCGCGGGCGCCTCGCAGGTCTATCTGATCGAAGAGCCGATGGCCGCGGCAACCGGCGCCGGCCTGCCGGTGTCGGAGGCGACCGGCTCGATGGTGGTGGACATCGGCGGCGGCACCACCGAGGTGGGCGTGATCTCGCTGGGCGGCATCGTCTACAAAGGCTCGGTGCGCGTGGGCGGCGACAAGTTCGACGACGCCATCGTCAACTACATCCGCCGCAACTACGGGATGCTGATCGGCGAGCAGACGGCCGAGGCGATCAAGAAGGAAATCGGCTCCGCGTTTCCGGGCTCGGAAATCAAGGAGATGGAAGTCAAGGGCCGCAACATGTCGGAAGGCATCCCGCGCAGCTTCACGGTTTCCAGCAACGAGATTCTCGAAGCGCTCACCGATCCGTTGAACCAGATTGTCTCGGCGGTCAAGATCGCGCTTGAACAGACACCGCCGGAACTCGGCGCCGACATCGCCGAGCGCGGCATCATGCTGGCGGGCGGCGGCGCGTTGCTGCGCGATCTCGACCGGCTGCTGGCCGAAGAGACCGGCCTGCCGGTGTTCGTCGCCGAAGCGCCGCTCACGTGCGTGGTGCGCGGCTCGGGCATGGCGCTCGAGCGCATGGATAAATTCGGCGGAGCGTTCTCGTACGAATGACGCTTGCGAGGCGCGCGCCAGGAGTAGCGATGCACCACCTGAATCTCGCCCGCTCGAGCGGCGGCATGGTCACCAGCCCTCATGCGCTCGCGAGTACCGCCGGACTCGACGTATTGCGCACGGGAGGCAATGCGATCGAAGCCGCGATTGCGATTGGTGCGGCGCTGTGCGTGACGTATCCGCATTTCACGGGTCTTGGCGGCGACGCCTTCTGGGTGATCGGCGACCGGCACGGGATGTTGCGCACGGTGTCAGGCGTCGGCCAGGCTGCGGCGACACTTCCTTCGTTCGACGGCGCCGTTCCTTTGCGCGGCGCTGCATCCGCCCTCACCACCGCAGCGACCGTCGATACGTGGCATCAGGCTTACGCGATCAGCAAGACCTCATGGGGCGGTCAACGGTCATGGGCCTCGCTATTCGACCGTGCACTCGAGTATGCATCGGACGGATTTCCAGTTACGCCGTCGCAGCACTTCTGGCAAAGCTTGCGCGCTGATGAACTGCACGCGCAGCCAGGCTTTGCGGCGATCTTCGCACCGCACGGCAGGATTCCCGCGATCGCAGAGCGCTTTGTGCAGCCGGCGCTTGCGCGCAGCATCGAGAGGATTGCCCGCCTCGGCGCGCTCGAGTTTTATGAAGGCGAGCTGGCGGAACGGATCGCGCGCGGTTTGCAGGAGGCAGGCTCGCCGCTGACTTTGAACGATCTCGCAAGAACGCAGGCACGCGATGAAGCGCCATTGCGCGTCGCCTATCGCGGCGGCGAGCTGGTGAGCATGCGCCCGCCGACTCAGGGCGTCACGACCTTGCAGATCATGGGCACGCTCGATCGCTTCGACCTTGGGTCGATCGCCGAAGGCAGCGCCGATTACTACCACCTGCTGGTTGAAGCGGTGAAATGCGCGTTCGTGGATCGCGACCGCTTCGTATCGGACCCCGAGTTCAACCACGTGCCGGTCGACGACATGCTGTCGCCCGCCAGTCTCGACGCGCACGCGCGCTCGATCGACATGCGCGCGGCCCGCGCATGGCCGCACGTTTTCCGTCCGGGCGATACTGTGTTCATCGGCGCGACGGATAGTCAGGGCCGCAGCGTAAGCGTGCTGCAAACGGTCTACTTCGATTGGGGCAGCGGCGTGGTTGCGGGCGATACGGGGATTCTGTGGCACAACCGCGGCGCGTCGTTCAGCACGAATCCCGTCCATCACAACGCCGTGCAACCCGGCAAACGGCCCTTCCACACGCTCAATCCCGGCATTTACCTGAAACACGGAGGTCCACATCTGCTGTTCGGCACGCAAGGCGCGGACGGTCAGCCACAAACGCTAGCCGCGATTCTCACGCGCCTGATCGATTACGGCATGGATCCGCTCACCGCCCTCGCCCGCCCGCGCTTTCTGCTCGGCAAGACCTTCTCCGATACGCGCGATGCGTTGAAGCTCGAGGAAGACGCGGGCGCCGACGTGTTCGCGGAGCTAGCCGCGCGTGGTCACGAGGTGAGCGCCATTCCGGCGCAAAGTCCGCTCGCGGGTCACCCCGGCGTGATCCGCATCGAGCCGAACGGCGCGGCCTGTGGTGCGCACGATCCGCGCAGCGACGGCCGCGCGCTCGGCGTCGATGAAGACGCCTGAATCACTTGAGTGTGGTGACGAGTGCGATCGGGCGCGGCACGATCAGGCTCGCCATCAGCTTGTAGCGCTGATATTCGGTGATCGCTTCAAAGTCGATTTCCATGGTTGGCCGCAGAGATGCCGAGCAACTGGCCAAGACTTTTTTCGCCCCGCATTCGCGACGTTTCAATACGCTCCTGGAGGTCGCGAAGATGTGCTTCCATATGGGCCATCGCGCCGGTTGCGTCGCGCGCCTCGATGCAATCGACGATTGCCGCGTGTTCCGCGTGCTCACATGGCGCGTGACCCGGCGGTTCGTACACGCCGACGATCAGCGAGCAGCGCGACACCAGTTCCTTCAGATAGTTTTGCAGGATCGAATTACCCGCCAGCGCGGCGATGCGCATGTGAAAACCGCTGGTGAGCGTGGCCCACGACGGCTGATCGAAGCGATGCATCGCTTCGTGCTCGTCGGCCAGTTGTTGACGCAACACCTCGATGTCCTTGCCGCTCGCGCGCTGAACCGCCAACTCGACCAGCATGCGTTCGACGGAGCGCCGCGCTTCGAAGATCTCGCGCGTCTCTTCCGGCGTCGGTTCGGCGATCACCGCGCCCTTGTTCGGACGCAACACGACGATGCCGTCGTAGGCGAGCTTTTCCAGCACTCGTCGCACGACGGCGCGTCCCACGCCGAACAGCTGGCACAGATCGGGTTCCGGCAGCTTCGTGCCGGGCGTCAGACGGTGGTTCAGCACGCCGTCAAAGATCGACTGATAGATGCGCGCGTCGACGTCCGCGTCGTGCTTTCGCGTATTTTTCGCGGTGGCCGCGCCGGCTTCAGCGTTCATGCGCGTGCCGGGTGCAGTACGCCTTCCCGTTCCAGGTCGTCCATATGACGCGCGATCGCGCCTGGCGTCGTGATCCACACATCGCCTTTCGCCCGCGCGGCGGCGATGTGTTCAAGCGCACGGCGCAGATGCCTCAGCCGATACGGTTGCCCCACCAGGTAAGGATGCAGCGCGATGCCCATCACGAGCGCCTGCGGACTCGTTGCGCGGTTGGCCTGTTCGAGCATCTCGTCGAACTGATCGACGATCATCTCGCCGAAAGCGCGGCCGTCCATATGACGGCCCACCATCATCGGCAAATCGTTGAGTTCCTGCGGATACGGAATCGACCACAACGGCGCGCCACGCGTGCTCATTCGCACGGGGCGGTCGTCGTGGCACCAGTTCAGCGTGTAGCGATAGCCGGTCTCGGCCAGCAGATCGGGCGTCAGATGCGACTCCGAGATCCACGGCGAGAGCCAGCCGTCCGGCGGCGTGCCGGCTTCCTCGGCGATGCGCTCGCGGCAATGCAGAAGCAGCGCACGTTCGCCGTGTTCGTCGAGATCGCTCTGCCGATGCGCATTCGTGTGACCGTGGCCGATCAATTCGTCGCCACGCGCCACGCAGGCCGCAATCAGTTCCGGGCAATGGTCGTAGAGCGCGGTATTGATGAGCGCGCCGGCCGGCAAGTCGAGCTGATCGAACAGTTCGATGCAACGCCAGGCCCCTACCCGGTTGCCATACTCGCGCCAACTGTAATTCAGCACATCCGGTTGCGGCGAGATCGGCCCGAGCGCGGCGCCGAGTCCTTCGCCGAAGGCAAAGTGTTCGATGTTGAAGCCTAGATAGACCGCAAGTCCGGTATCACCGGGCCAGCGGAACGCGTCGCTGTCCGTGATCGGGCGATAGGCGAAGCGGCCGTGCGTGGCGAGCAACTGGCGAGCGCGGTTCTGCACTGTGGGCATGTTCCGTGAGTCGTTCATTTAAAGAAGCCATCGGTGACGATAAGCGACGGGTAGTGCGCCGGATGAACCGGGTTGGCCGGATCGTGCCCCGTCACGGATCGAAAACGCACCGCGATCGCGCAGATAAGCCCGTTTGATCGCCGACGATCGATGCGTCGGATCGTTTGCAATATGTGAGCCAACTTGTAGACGTTAAGCACCGCAGCGCGCTTGCAATGAGCAAGCATGCCGATGCGACGGATGGCACATGTCTTGCGTTTGCATGGTTTCGCATACGCTGCGGGTTTCCACCGCGCTCGCGGCCAGCCTTCGCCGTTCACGAGGACACCCACTTCATGATTCAGCCTGCTTCAACGGTGCTCGAAACCAAAGCCGCCGATATCGAACTGGTGCACGTGTCGAAGCAATACGGCGACGCGCTCGCCGTCGACGCGATCGATCTGCGCATTGCGGGCGGCCAGTACTGCTGTCTGCTCGGGCCATCCGGATGCGGCAAGACGTCGACCTTGCGCATGATCGCCGGGCATGAATCGGTCACCGAAGGCGACATCCTGATCGCGAGCCGCAACGTCACACGCGAAGAGCCCGCCGCCCGCGGCACCGCCATGGTGTTTCAGAACTATGCGCTGTTCCCGCATCTGAGCGCGCTCGATAACGTCGCGTTCAGCCTGAAGATGCGCGGCGTCGCTAAGGACATGCGCCGCAAACGTGCAGGCGAACTGCTGGAGCTCGTCGCGATGTCGGCGTATGCCGAACGCAAACCGGCGCAACTATCGGGCGGCCAGCAGCAGCGCGTGGCGCTCGCGCGTGCGTTGCTGAATCAGCCCGGCTGCCTGTTGCTCGACGAACCGCTGTCCGCGCTCGATCCATTCCTGCGGGTTCAGATGCGCGCCGAACTCAAGCGCTGGCAGAAAGAACTCGGCATCACCTTCGTGCATGTCACGCACTCGCAGGAAGAAGCGATGGCGCTCGCCGATCTGGTGGTCGTGATGAGCCATGGCCGCATCGAACAAAGCGGGTCGCCGCACGAAGTCTTCAACCGTCCGCGTACCGAGTTCGTCGCGCGCTTTCTTGGCGGCCACAACGTATTCAATACGAACGGCCGCTTGTTTACCGTGCGCGCCGACCATTTGCGCGTGGTCCCGCACGGCGTGACGCCGGTCCAGACGGCGGGCGGCGAAAGCGGTCTCACGCGAATTGGCGGCGTGCCGTGCACGGTGCGCGAAGCGGAATACCAGGGCACCCATTTGCGCGTGACACTCGACCCGCTCGACGGCTCACCCGAACTGATCTCGCTCGTGAGCGACGGCGATTACGATCCGGCGCGGCTGGGTCCCAACGCGCGCGTGGTGGTCTGGTGGAACGAACAGGACGCCCACCCGCTGGCAGCTTGAGCGTTTGCACGGTATCGCGCTATATGGCGGTAAAGAGAACGTCTGATGAACTGGAACGTCAACCGAGCGTCAACTGAGGAGAAAGCAATGAGTGAAGCGAACGAGAGCCCGGCAGCGGCCGCATCCGAGCCGACGGAAAAAGGCCTGTCGCGCCGCACGTTCATCAAGGGCGCGGTGGCGGCGGCCGGTATTGCCGGCTTTCCGTACGTGCATGCGCAAGAGAAAATCACGTTGCGCTACCTCGGCACGGCGGTCAACCAAAGCGCCGACATCGCGAAGAAATTCAAGGAAGACACCGGCATCGAGATTCAATACGTGCCGGTGACCACCGACGACGTCGCCAAGCGCATCATCACGCAGCCGAACTCCTTCGACATTGTCGACACCGAATATTTTGCGCTCAAGAAGCTGATTCCGGCCGGCACGCTCGCGGGCCTCGACGCAAAGCGGATCAAGCTCGCCGACAAGATCACGCCGGTACTTACGCGTGGCGAAGTGAACGGCAAGAAGATCGGCGATCAAGGTACCGCGCCGAAGAAGGTCATGTTCCTGACCGGTCCGCGCTCCACCGAATTCTCCGCGACACCCACCGAGTGGATGACGCTAATTCCCACGACGTATAACGCCGATACGCTCGGCATTCGCCCCGACCTGATCAAGCGCCCGATCAACAGCTGGGCCGAACTGCTCAATCCGCAGTTCAAGGGTAAGGCGGCGCTGCTCAACATCCCCGCGATCGGCATCATGGATTCGGCGATGGCGATCGAGGCGATGGGGCACGTCAAGTATGGCGACAAGGGCAATATGACGAAGGCCGAAATCGACCAGACCATCAAGATTCTGATCGAAGCCAAACGCGCCGGCCAGTTCCGCGCGTTCTGGAAGGACTTTAACGAAAGCGTGAACCTGATGGCCTCCGGTGAAGTGGTGATCCAGTCAATGTGGTCGCCGGCAGTGACGAAGGTGCGCACCATGGGTGTCGCCTGCACGTTCCAGCCGCTCAAGGAAGGCTACCGCTCGTGGGCATCGGGCTTCGGCTTTCCGCGCTCGCTGCAAGGCAGGAAGCTCGATGCCGCGTACGAGTTCGTCAACTGGTTCCAGAACGGCTGGGCCGGCGCTTACCTGATGCGCCAGGGCTACTACTCGGGCGTGCTCGAAACCGCGAAAGCCCACATGCAAGCTTACGAGTGGGATTACTGGATCGAAGGCAAGCCGGCCACCCAGGACATCAAGGCGCCGGACGGCCAGTTGCTCGAAAAGGCCGGCACCGTGCGCGACGGCGGCTCGTACAACCAGCGGATGGGCGCAATTGCCTGCTGGAATGCGGTGATGGACGAGAACATTTATATGGTGCAGAAGTGGAACGAGTTCATCGCGGCTTGATCGCCGTAGCGGGTTGACACGCTGCCGGCGCCTCGCGCGCCGGCAGCCGCAGCATTATCGACGGCGCTGGAATTCCACCGCAGTGAATCCGCCGCAGTAAATCCTCGGATACCGCCCATGGCAACGATCGACTTTCCCTCCCACGCGCAGGATGAAGCCGTCAAGCACCGGCGCGCGCCGGCATGGCTGCAGGCCACCCCGCTCACGGTGACGTTTGTGCTGTTCTTCATTGTGCCGCTCGTCATCACGCTGATCGTCAGTTTCTGGGACTTCAACGAATACCAGATCATTCCGGCCTTCACGCTCAAGAATTACGCGGCGATTTTCAATGGCTGCTCGTCGATGACGGATGTCTGCGTGACGTTCAAGACGTATTGGTCCACGCTCAGGTTCTGCGCGATCGTGTGGGCCGTCACGTTGCTGCTGGGTTTTTCGATCGCGTACTTCCTGTCGTTCCACGTGCGCACGACGAGTATGCAGACGGTGCTGTTCCTCGTCTGCACGATTCCGTTCTGGACTTCGAACGTGATCCGGATGATTTCGTGGATGCCGCTGCTCGGCCGCAACGGGCTCGTCAATCAGGCACTGCTGGGCGCGCATCTGATCGACCGGCCGCTCGAATGGCTGCTCTATTCGAATTTTTCGGTGGTGCTGGCATTCGTCCACCTGTACACCTTTTTCATGATCGTGCCGATTTTCAACGCGATGATGCGCATCGACCGCTCATTGCTCGAAGCCGCGCGCGATGCCGGCGCGAGTGGCTGGCAGGTGATTCGTAACGTGGTGTTGCCGTTGTCGAAGACCGGGATCGTGATCGGCTCGATCTTCGTGATCACGATCGTGATGGGCGATTTTTTGACCGTGGGCGTGATGGGCGGTCAGCAGATTGCTTCGGTCGGCAAGATCATTCAGGTTCAGACCGGCTACCTGCAATTTCCCGCTGCGGCGGCTAACGCGATCATTCTTCTTGTAGTCGTGTTGATGATTGTGTGGGGCTTGACGCGGGTGGTCGACATCCGGAAGGAGCTTTGACATGCAGGCTACTCGCCTCAAACATCGCGAGCATCGTGCAGCGAGCTTTTACTGGCTCGCATTGCTGTTCGGGGGGTTCGTGCTGTTTTTGTATGGACCGGTCATCACAATTTTTATTCTGTCCTTTCAGGGGCCTGAGGGCGGACTCACGTTTCCGATGCGTGGTGTTTCTCTGCACTGGTTTGCCGTGTTGCGCGACGGTGTCGGCGACGTCGATATCTGGGCCGCATTTGGGCGATCCGTGCGGCTCGCTTTGGCTGTCACAGTTCTCACTGTGCTGTTTTCCGTTGCTGCGGGATTGGCTTTTCGCAGGCGCTTTCGGGGCGATACGGCGGTGTTTTATGTGTCTGTCGCCAGCCTCATCATGCCCTCGATCATTGTTTCGCTTGGGATTGGGTTGACGTTTCGCTTGCTGGATAACGGTGTCAAGTATCTCGCCGCCGCATGGGGGTATCAGTCTTTCGCCGATGGCTATACCACTTCGATGGGGTTGTTCACCTCTGCGCTTGGCGCGCATCTCACCTGGACGTTGCCTTTTGGTTTGTTGGTGATGTTCGCCGTTTTTAACCGGTTCAATCCGGCTTATGAGGAGGCTTCAAGGGACCTGGGCGCCACGCCGTGGCAGAGCTTTCGGCATGTCGTTCTGCCAATCATCGGACCTTCGGTGGTCGGCGTCGCCATGTTCGGGTTCACTCTTTCATGGGATGAGATTGCTCGTACCTCGCAGGCTATCGGTGATCAGAATACTTTGCCACTGGAGTTGCAGGGGCTCACCACTTCGGTGACTACACCCGTGATTTATGCGCTTGGGACTGTGACTACGGTTTTGTCACTTACCGTGATGGTTGTTTGTTTGCTCGCAGTGCGGGGGTTGGCGCGGAGGCGGGCGGTTAGTGGAATAAGGTAGGTTTCTCCCCCAACAAAGCCGCCGATGGCTTCCGCTGTCGTAACAGGCTTGTCTTCCAGGTGGTGTGAGGTGCGCGGCAACGTTGTATCGTGCCGCGCACATGAACAGGCACGCCCAGTATCAGTCGGTGCCGTATTTCGGCGAGCGCGGACCATACAGCAGGCCGTTCGGCGGTCCGGCGCCGAGCAGGCGGGTGCTCGTCAACGCCGCCACATCGTGACTTTCGTCCGTCAGTGTGTGGGCAACCTGCTTGACGGCCGCCTGCACCAGCATGCCAACCAGCCCGGAACCCACGTTGACGTTCATGCCAACTTCCTTGCCGGTCGCGCGGCCTGTGCCCTGCCACAACACATCGCCCGTTTTCAGATCAACGAGCTTCGCCGAGGCCGCGACGACCGTCGTGCTGTCGATCACCCTGTACGTGGAACCGTACTGCGTGACTTTCGAATACAACGCCGTGTCGACACCGAAGATCTCGCGCAGTTTTGCGGGCGAGACCTCCTGGATATCCACCGGCGTGGCCAGGCCGTTGTGCCTGAAAGTCTCGTCCATCACGGCGACCGGCACGACGTAATAACCGGATTCAGCCAGCGGTTGCGTCATCTGCGACAGCATGCCGTACGTCGCCTGCACGTCGGACGTTTCGTTCAGCGGTGGCAGCACGAGAATCGAGCGCGGCTGGCTCTTGCGGAACGCCGTATAGTCGGCGTGCTGCACAGGAGCCGCGCACGCGGTAAGCAGCGCGGCCATCGACAGCGCGAACAGGAATCTGAGAGAAAGAAATCTGCGCATGGCTGCGTCCTTATCGCTGGGTGGATTTCTTTGTCAGGAAATCCATGTAGGTTGACGATTCCGGAAACAGCTGCTTCTCGGTCTGAAATTCCTGCTGGGCCTGGTCTCCCTTGCCGATGCCCGCGTAGAGCATCCCGAGGTGGGCATGAAAGCCAGGTGGTGGCGTATCGCCTTTCGCCTGGATTTCCTGGAGCGCCTTTTCCAGTGCATCAACCTGTTCCTGCGAACTCCTGGTTCCCTTGAAGTACTCGTAGACCTGCGGCTGGTAGCCGGTCCACTGATAGAGCGGCGGGGTCTGCCCGCTGCCCGCGCAGCCGGAGAGCATAACGGCGGCTGCCATTGCCGGCAGCCACGTGCGCCGTTTCATGGTCCTGTGTCTCATCGTGATTGTCATTCCTGTGATTGAAGACTGGTGGTTGAATCAAGTACCCTGTAATAGCCCGACGCGCCTAGCGGGCCGCCCTCAGGGCGCCAGCATCGACCTGTCCGGCCAGATGGTTCACCGCGTCCTGGATCGCGAGATCAAGCACCTTGCCGTTCAGTGTGGAGTCGTAGCTGGCCGTGCCGCCAAAGCCGATGATTTCCCGGTTCGACAGGCTGAATTCGCCCGCGCCCTGGCTCGACACCACGACTTCGGACGTCGTCGTGTCGACGACGTTGAGGTTCACCTTTGCATAGGCAACCTGGCTCTTGCCGCGCCCGAGGATGCCGAACAACTGCTGGTCGCCGACTTCCTTGCGGCCGAACTCCGTTACGTCACCGGTCACGACGTAGTTCGCGCCCTTCACGGCTTGCGCCTTTTTCAGGAAGCCTGCTTCCTGCCTGATCTCGTCGAGGTTTTCGCGATCGAGCACGTTAAAGCGCCGGCTCTGCTGCAGACGGGTGACCAGAATCGTCTTCGCCTGGCTGCCCAACCGGTCCACGCCGTCGGAGAAGATGCCGCGCATGTAGCTCGAACGGTTATCGAACTTGCCGACGGCGATCTGGACCGGACTGCCGGTGAACGGTATCTGCGCGGCACTGACCTCCGGCACAGCCAGCGTGCGCGAGGTCTCGGTCGCACAGCCGCTCAGGATGACGGCGACAGTTGCCACAGACAGGGCAGCGGACCTTATGGATGGTTTCATTTGTATGGCTCCGTTGGAGAAGTGAGTTAGTTTTAAAAATGCGCGCGTCCGGCAATCTGGACCAGCGACGACATGCCTGGCGCGTAGGGGCGATCAGGCAGTCCCATACGCATGTCAGAACTGCGCGGTGAGTGGAAACACACCGTCACGTGTGCGGTCGGAAAATCCGCCGGCTTGTAGAGGGGGCATACCGGCAAATAGCTGGTGCGCGAAGCCGTCCAAATGGCAGCGACCCTATTGGGTCAACCGGACCACATAGAGCCCAGCCTCATTCGGTTTTGCTACAAGACTATAGTTGGGCGGGGCGACATAAATCGGCCCGTCAATCACGGGCAAATACGTCACCGCACCGTCGGTTATCTTCGCTTGCTCAATCCTCGTCGGCGTGCGCGTTGGCCTTACGTCGGTCGTGAAATTCAGTGTAAGCCTGCGATCCAGCAATTGTTTTATGTCTCCATGCTCGATCAACTCGTACACGTAGTCCGCCTGAACGCCAGCCGGAACTGGGTCCGGCTTGCCGAGGCACACGGCAACATCTGTTCTTCCGGTTGCCGGCGTCCTGAACGTAAACATCGCTATTCCATCATCCGTGATGATGGACACGTCGGCGTTCGGGACAGTGCCGTCCGCGAGATCAAATTTCTTGTATCCGGCAGGACAGGAAAAAGCGGCCGGCTGTGGCGTCGTCGATTGAGCGTCGTCCACGCTCTGGCCCGTGGCGGGATTGCTGCCATTCCCATCGTGCCCCCCACATGCCGCCATAAGCATTGCGATACCCATCAGGCTTGCCAGCAATACCCCTTGTCTTTTCATCATGCTTTTTCACCCACCTTGAAAGGAAACACCTTGAAGAAAAAATGCGCAGCGACCGAAGCCGTTGCGCCAAATGCCTGAGGCCGAGGGGACACTCAGGCATGACCAGTCAGAACTGGGCGGTCAGCTGAAAACCGACCGTCACCCGTGCCGTATCGAAGCCTGACGGCTTATACAGCGGTGTGCCCGCAAACAGGTCGTATGCGAACGCACCGTATTTCGCCGGCACCCTGCCGCGCACGCCGATCACCGCACCCGCCAGTTGCGTGCCGGCGAGAAACGCCGTGTTCGGGCCGAACACGTGGCCGTAGTCGATCCCTGCATACAGCGACTGTCCGGTCTGGCCGATCGGCATCTGAAGTTCGTTGCGCCAGTAAAAACCTTTCTCCGCGGCGAGCAGCGTTTCACCGTCGAAGCCGCGCACCGTGTAACGGCTGCCGATCGTCAGGTCATCGATGAAGAACAGCGTGTCGTTCGTGAACTGGCCGTGCACCGTCGTCACATACCGGAAATTCTGTGTCGCGATGGCGAACGGCACCGACAGGTTTGCATCGAGCACCGCCATGTGGAAACGGTACGTCGGGCCGGTGTCGTACGGGTCCGGTGTCGCACCGAATTCGTTGATGCCCTGGCGGTACGCGAGCGTGCCGTCGAACTGCGCGGCGCCGAAGTAATGCCGGTTGGTCAGCCCCGCCTCGAAGAACGTGTTGTCGCGCTTCTGCTGCGTAATTTCCGTGTCATCGATGAAGCTGGCGCCGAAGCGCTTCGTCAGCTGGAACTCCACGCCCGACACGTCAGTCTGGCTGCGGTGGATCACGCGTTGCAGCTTCAGGCCCGCCGTCTGCGCATTGCCGCTGGAGACGAATGTCTGGTTCACGCCCGCGATCTGCTGGTAGTACGTGTTCGTATTGCCCGAGAGCGTCGCCGTCCAGTAGCCCCACGGCACCGAATACGAGCCGTTGAAGCCGTGCGAGCCGAGCCCCTTGTCGTCAAACTCCAGATCCTGGTTCGCGCCAAGCGTGAGGATGTCGTTCAGTCCCAGCGGGTTGTCGAGGCCGACGCTCAGGTTGCCCTGCAGTTTGCCGGTTGCACGTGAGCCTGAATTGTCGATTGACGCGACGACGCTCCAGGGCTTCACGCGCCTCACTGCGATCACGACATCGCTCTCGCCGGGCGTGTCGGTCGGCTCGATCTTCATGTCCACGTCCTGGCTCGCGACGCGCTTCATCTGCTCCAGTCCCTGTTCGAGGTCGCGCAGGTCCAGCAGGTCGCCGGCACGGGCCGGGAACGCGGTCTTCCACGTACCGCGCGTATCAGGATCGGCGAAGGCCAGTTGCCGGATTACGCCGGGCACGAGCGCCAGCTTCAGCGTGCCGGACGACAGGTCCTGTTCGGGCAGCAGCACCCGCGTCGTGATGTAACCCCGACTGAGGATCGTCTGCTGCAATCCTTTCACGATCACGTCGAGGCCCTGTTTGCCGATGCACTGGCCGGTGTAGTAGGCGAGCCAGTCGCGGGCGAATGCAAACGGGTCCTGGGGCAGTGCCGAGGCCCCCTTCGCACGCACGACCCTCGGCAGGGTTTCGGGCGTTTCCGGCGCGAACGCCCCGATGCGGAAGCACGGCTGCTCGACGGGCAGGTCGGGATACGCGCCGGGCTTCGGCACGGTCGAGCGCACCGAAGGCGCGCTGATGGTCTTCTCGCGTTCCTGCGCCTCACGCTGCTGCTGGACCTGCTGGTTCTGTTCGGCATTCGCGCGTGCTGCGGCGGCCGTATCGGCGGGCGTCGGCGCCTGCTGCGCGTTGGACGCGAGCGTTACTAGGGCTGTGAGCGGCAAGGCCGCCAGCCTCTTTCTGATTTTCATCGTAGTCATCTAACAGTCTTGGTCACCGGAAGTTCTTTTCGCTTACGGACCACATTCGCGAATGCTCGATGCGCTGTACTCGAAGCGAATCCCATATGTGTTGGCGGAGAGCGCGGGAAAGAACTCCGGCTTCATGTCGAGTGTGGCTAGTACACCAAGCTTGCATGCTTCCCATTTTTCATGGTCGGCGTGCTGCCTGACTTTCCATCCTCGCCCCTGAAGGGCTACCCGATATTTTTCAAATAATTGGTCAGACCATGAGTCTGCGCTGACGCCGCGCGTTATGGACGCTGAGCTTCCACGATCCAAATCCTTTCGAAACACCACGTCTCCACCCATCCCAAGCATGTAGTCACTGTCAGACTTCATCAAATTGAACTTGCGTGAGACGTCTGTTGGGTTTTTGACCAGTACGTCATGAAAGAAGAGGTACGCAAACGCCAGCACTAGTACCCCACCAATCCAGATTTTTAGATTCCCCACGTATTACGCTCCGCCACCCGGCACGATCTGCGCATGGACGACCAGCGGGGCGAACATCGCGCCGCCGAGCCCCAGCGCCAGTACGGCGAACGCGACAGCATGCAACGCAAACCGGAACCCCTGCCGGCCAGCCGCTGAAGCCGAAGCGGTGGATGCCGGGCCTGCGGTTTCTCCCTGACTGGTCTTGCCTGCGCCGCTCGCCGTTTCCTCTACGGCGACGAGCATCCCGAGGCGTCGGCTGAACACCAGCCGGAAAGCGTTCTTGTTCATTCTTCTTGTTTCGTTGTTCTCACAACGGATCGTGACAGATGGTGCGCAAGGTTACCGAAAGCAATTCGTAATAATCAAGTCAAGCATTGTCAAACGTCGTCGGACAACAACGAATTTGGGAAATCGGATTAATCCCATTGCGACTGTCGTGTGGACCGTGGCCGTCCCGGTGAAACGGGAAGGCGTTGCGTCGAGGAAAGGCCACCGCCGAAGACACAACAGCCACGGCGCCGCCAAAGCAAAAAACCATTTCTTCGCCGCTGCTGAGAATCTGGCAAATCCTTATTTGCCCGCCACCCGACGCCTCCCTTACCGTTAGCGGATTGAGCATCTCGCATTGCTCTTATCCCGTTTCGGAGACTCCATGACAGCAATCGAATCCCGTGCCTTCACACAAACCGGGCCGGGCGCGGCCCCATCCGGCGAGCAAGGCCAAACCCGCCTTTCCACTCCCATCGCGGATACAACCCGCCTGTTCGGCGAAGACGACCTGACCCGCCGCTTCGCGCCGATCTTCAACAGAATCGCCGAAGGCGCAATCCATCGTGAGCAAAATCGCGAACTAGCCTACGCACCGGTGGAATGGCTGCGCGAAGCGGGCTACACAAAGCTTCGCGTGCCGAAACAATATGGCGGCGACGGCATCGCACTCACAGAATTCTTTGCGTTAGTCACGCGACTCGGCGAAGCCGACTCGAATCTCCCGCAGATCCTGCGAGTACATGGCGGCTTCATCGAATCGCTGCTGGAAAATGGCGATGAACCGCTTCGCGACCGCTGGCTGACACGCATCGCGCAAGGTCAAATCGTCGGCGGCGCCGTTTCCGAACGTACCGGCGTCACCAACAACAGCGTACGTCTGAGCCAAACCAATGACACGTGGCATCTCGACGGTGAGAAGTACTACACAACCGGCGCACTCTACGCGGACTGGGTCGACGTCACCGCCCACGACGGTCAGAGCGACGTCCGCGTGCTGGTCAAAACCGATACGCCCGGCCTCGTCCGCATCGACGATTGGGACGGTTTCGGGCAACGTCTCACCGGCAGCGGCACGGCGCGTTTCGACCATGTGCCGGTCGCGCCCGAGAACCTGTACCGCCGTTATAACGCGTCCGAGCCGCGCCGCAACAGCCTGCTCACCGCTTACTATCAGGCGCTGCATGTCGCCAACCTCGCCGGCATCAGCCGTGCGGCGCTGCGCGATGCCGTCGCGTTCACGCAGGGGAAAACCAGAATCTTCGGCATCCCAGGTGAATCCAGCCCACGCGACAATCCTTTGGTGCATCGTGTAGTCGGCCGCCTTGCGAGCCTCGCCTATTCGACACAGAGCATCAGCACGTCGCTCGCGCGCGCAATCGATGAAGTCTCGGTCGCGCGACAGGCAGGCCGCACCGATGAGCAAACCTATATCCGCCTGGATATCCAGACCTTCCAGGCGCAGCAGATCGTCATCGAGCAAACGCTGGAAGCCGCTACATTGCTGTTCGAAGTGGGCGGCGCTTCGGCGACCAGCGAGGCGCGCCGCTTCGATCGCTACTGGCGAAATGCACGCGTGCTGGCGTCGCACAATCCGGCCATCGTTCGCGAGGCCGCGATCGGCAACTTCTATCTGAATGGGACCGCGCATAACGAACGCTTCGGCGTAGCGCGACAGACGGCATCAAGTCAATAGCCCGATCACGCAAGCTAAAACAACTCGGGCCGCTTTCGCGGCCTTTCATTATCCGGCCGCGCTGCACTCACGCGCCGATTACTTCGCCGGCGGCGTCCAAATGCGGATGTCCGTTGCTTTCAATGCGGCGGGGATCAGTCCGGCCGCGTGATATGCGTCGGCGATGCGCTGCTGCTCCACCAGCTGATCGCGCCTGACCGGCACGATGTCGTAGCTGCGGCGGCCGTTGGCCAGCTCGACGGTGGGCGCGGGAATGTTGCCCCACACCGGGCCGAGAATCTGCGCGGCGTCGTGCGGATGCGCCTTGACCCACTTGCCGGTCGCTTGCAGCTCGTCGAATACGACTCGCAGCACGTCCGGATGTTTGTCGGCGAACGCGGTCGTTGCCGTATAGAAACGGTTGTATTGCGCGACGCCGCCACCGCCGTCCGCGATCACGCGGACATGCGCTTCGCGCTGCTGCGCCGCGAGGAACGGATCCCAGATGGCCCACGCATCGACGTTGCCGCCGCGGAATGCAGCGAGCGCGTCAGGTGCTTGCAGATAGCGCACCTGGATGTCGTCGATTGTCAGACCCGCTTTGGCCAACGCGGACAGCAGCAGGAAATTGCAGCCCGAACCTTTGGAAACCGCGACCCGTTTGCCCTTCAGATCGGCCACCGTATGAATCGGCGAATCCGGCGGCACGATGATCGCCTGGGCGTTAGGCGCCGACGTTTCTTCGGCGTAGTACGTCAACGGCGCGTTGGCGGCTTGCGCGAAGAGCGCGAAGGCGTCGGCCACATCCGCGTGGAGATCGACGCTGCCGGCGTTGAGCGATAGCAGCAGGCCTGTCGAAAACTCGTGCCAGCTCACGTCGTAGCCGAGCGCGTTGAGCTTCTTCTCCAGCGCGCCGGTTCGTTTCAGCAGAATGAACAGTGTCGATGAACGCTGATAGCTGATCGACACTGTTTCGTTGGCCTGCGCAAAGCCGGCGGAAAGCACGGCGCCAATCAGCATCAGGCACACGCAAAGGCGCCGCAGGCTTCGGGAGTCGGAGAAGGCGAGGTGCATCGATCGAGGTCCATGAGGGTATGTGGAATCGCCCAATATATAAAAGGTCGACGCACTGCCAAAGACCGATTTCATCGATCGATATGGGCAGAAACTGGAATAGCAGATCGAGACCGGCATGCGCAGCTTTGCCGAACAGGTGATTCCTCGCGTGCGAAGACTGCTTGCCTGATTGCACCCACCGGGACGGGGTTCATCTCATCACCGGCATGTGGCACAGTATCGTCAAGCGCATGCGCCACGCTTGCGGAACTGGACAACTATCACAGCCACATGAAGAACCTGACTGCGTACGAACCGCCGGTCGACGAAGACGCGCTTCTGCTGAAGTGGATCCGGCGCGCGCGTGAATCCCAGATGAGCCATTACGACATGGCCGATCTGCTGTCCGCGCGGGACCGCCGCGTCGGCTGGCTGGTGACCGCGCTGACGGCCTTTGTCGGCACCGCGGTGTTTGCGTCCCTGAATGCGGTGGCCGTCTCACCGGTGCTCAGGATCATCGTAGGTCTGGTGAGCGTAACGGCCGCGGTCTCTGCCGCGCTGCAAACCTTCTTCCGATTTGCCGAGCGCGCGGAAAAGCATCGTGCCGCCGGCGCCAGGTACGGCGCCGTGCGGCGCAGGCTTGAAGCGATCTTTGCCGGCGACGCCGATGCGCGCGACGGTCACTACCTCACGGCAATTCGCGACGAACTGGACCGGCTGGCGGAAGATTCGCCGAACGTGCCGCCGGCGGTTTTTTATCGTACGCAACGCACCCTGTCCGGCAACACGGAAAGAAGCCGCGATGATTGAGCGCGCAACGCAGTGCGCTTGAGCATCACTTAAGCTCGGCGCCAGCACAATCGGACCCGCACCTGATACGCCCCCAATCGGCATGATTTTCCGGCGTTTTTTGGCCGCACCGGCAAAAATCAAATAAAGCCCAACGGAGCAGGCGATTTACACCGGCCCTTCGAGATCGTCGAGCCTAATCCCCAATTCCGCGGCCATCCGCCCCACCACCGCCTGAAGTCGACTCACCTCCTCAGCGAGCCGCTTCTGCTCCGCCTTAACAGCTTCGAACGCCGACAACGGCACCAGATCGTCATCCCCGCCCGGTTGGGCAAGATCACCGGCGCTGACCTCGCCGCACAACAAATGCATCCAGCGGTTCTCCCGCTCGCCCGGCGTGCGGGCAAGCTTCACCACGCGCGGAGGTTCACCGGCAGCGAGTTCGTCGAGAAATGCCTCAACCGATGAGATGTCCGCAAAACCATGCAAGCGCGCGCTGTTCAATCGCAACTCGGCCGCGGTCTGCGGGCCGCGCAACAGCAAAGTGGTGAGCAAAGCAGCCGACTGGCCCGGCAATCCAAACACACGATTCATGTTGTGCTCGAACCGTGGCACACGGCTGCTGCTGCCCTCCAGCACCAGGCTCAGACGCTTCAAGCCGTCGATGGCCGTCAACACCTCAGCTTCAGTCGCGTTCATCACCGGCGCGCGGCCGGTTTTCTGGTTGCAGCCCAAGGTCAGCGCGTTGAGCGAAAGCGGATAACTGTCCGGTACGGTGTGCTGTTTCTCGACCAGCACGCCAAGCACGCGCCCTTCGAGTTGCGTCAGCGCGCGGATGGACGGACGGGAAAAAGCGTTGGGCGTGGAGTTCATGGATGATGTCGCGGCAGGCGCCGCCGGCTCGAGTGGGTCGCGGCGTGCGTACCGTCGCATGGCCGAGCGGCGTTTTTGGTTTGTGAGCCCTATGATAAACGGCCCGGCCGCCCATTGTGTACGATTTTCGGCAACGGCCCGCGGCGAGCGAAGACCGCATCGCCGGCACGGTACAGCTCGACTACGACACGATGCCGAATCAGCGTCACGCCAGGCGATTCGACAAACGGGTTGTCGATGGGAAAGTCGGACGTGTTCAAGCCCTGCTTTTCGATGTGACGGAGAACGCGGCTTACCTTCCCAACTGATCGCCATGAGGCATTCAACGGCGCGAATCGAACGCGATCCGTACCGCGAGCCCGGCGAGCACGGTGCCCATCAACCAGCGTTGCACCAGCAGCCAGACCGGACGTCCGGCGAGAAACCCGGCAATCGAACCGGCCATGCCGGCAATCAGCGCATTGACGGTGACGCTCACCACGATCTGCACGCAGCCGAGCGCGATCGACTGCGCCAGCACGCTGCCGTGCCCCGGCGAAATGAATTGCGGCAGCAGCGACAGATACATCACCGCGATCTTCGGATTCGCGAGGTTCGTCACGAGTCCCATCGTGAACAGTTTGCGGCGGCTGTCGTGCGGCAGATCGCGCACCTGGAACGGTGAGCGTCCGCCGGGTTTGACCGCCTGCCAGGCCAGATACAGCAGGTAGAGCGCACCGCAAAAACGCAACGCGTCATACGCATAAGGCACCGTCAGCAGCAGCGCGGTAATGCCGAAGGCGGCGCAGAACATGTAGAACACGTAGCCGAGCGCGACACCCCCGAGCGACACGAGCCCCGCACGCCGGCCCTGGCAGAGGGAACGCGAGATCAGATAGATCATGTTCGGTCCGGGCGTGAGCACCATGCCGAATGAAACCAGGGCGAAGGCAAGCAGCGTTGTGGCAGCGGGCACAGCAAACTCCTCTGGGAAAATGTACGCAGGCAGTGCCGCCAAATATAACAAAAGTCGACCATGGCAGGATCACCCTGCAAGGTGAACGCCAGCGAGCGCAGCAAAAAACCACAGCACTCGAAGACGTATCTCGCCTGTTTGGCTTCGCCGGTGTCTCCGACCGAACTACGATCAAAGCAAAATAGCGTCAACCCGCCTGCAACAGCTTCCGGCAATGCCTGGCAATCTGCTTTTCCTCCTCGGTGTGAATCGCACGCACTTTCCCCGCAGGGTCGCCCTCCGATAGCCCGAGAAACGAAAGCCCCTCGCACACTCGCTTGCGAATCCCAGTACTGTGTTCGCCGATCCCGCCAGTAAACACCAGCAAATCAATTCCTCCCAGCAAAGCCGCATAAGCGCCAATCGTCTTGCGCACAGCGGTAGCAAAGGCATCGATCGCCAGCAACGCATCAACGTCGCCCGCCGCGCCGCGCTTCTCGAGCGCCTGCATATCGCTCTCGCCATCCGCGAAACCGGCCAGCCCGCTCTGGCGATTCAGCAGCGTTTCGAGCGCGTCCGCGTCGAGCTTCTCCACTCGCAACAGATACAGCAGCACGCCCGGATCGAGATCGCCACAGCGCGTGCCCATCGGCACGCCGCCTGTCGGCGTCAAACCCATCGACGTGTCCACGGATTGACCGTCCTGTAACGCGCACAAACTCGAACCGTTGCCCAGATGCGCGAACACCGCGCGCGGCGGCAAATCGGCACCAAGCCGCGTCACCAGCGATTCATACGACAACCCATGAAAGCCGTAGCGAATCACGCCGTCGTCCACATAGCGGCGCGGCAACGCAAGCTGCGCCGCGCGCGGCGGCAGCGTGGCATGAAACGCGGTATCGAAGCACGCAAAATGTTGCGCATCGCCGAAAATCGCCGACGCCTCGTCGATCAAGGCCAGTGCAGGCGGGATATGCAACGGCGCGAAATGCACCGCATCCTGCAGGCGCTGCCGAACCTCGGGCGTCAAACGCCGATGCGCCCGCAGATGCGGCCCGCCATGCACCACGCGATGTCCCACCGCTGCGGGCCGCGCATGCCGGTGCTCCGCAAGCACGCTGGAGAGCTTTTGCAACGCGTCGGTTTGCGACTCCAGCACGTGCTCCTGCTCCACCAGCACGCGACCATCCGGCGACTTGATCCGCAAACGGCCATCGTTCCGGCCGATGCCTTCCGCGCTGCCTTCCAGCAACAACGATTCGTCATCGTCCGAGTGCGTAAACAACCCGAACTTCAGCGACGACGAACCGCTGTTCAACACCAGAATCGTCGGTTCCCGCGTGCGCTCATCGGTCTGCATATGAAGCCTCGCTCAGCCTTTCCACGTCCAGTTGCGGATCTCTTCCTTATCGATACCCTCGGCATGCGCATACGCAAGATGCTCGATGATTTGCCCGCGCAGCCACTCTTTCGCATGATCGCCGACACCGCGTAAAGCCGGCACGCGATCGATCACGTCGATGGCGAGCGAGAAGCGATCGACCTGGTTGATGATCGCCAGTTCGAGCGGCGTGTTGATATTGCCCTTCTCGTGATAGCCGTGCACATGCAGGTTGTCGTGATTGGTACGGTTATACGTCAGCTTATGCACGAGCGACGCATAAGAATGGAAATTGAAAATCACCGGTTTGCCGATGGTGAACAACGAATCGAAGTCGCGATCCGACAGGCCGTGCGGATGTCCGCGCTCAGGCATCAGGCGAAATAGATCGACCACGTTGACGAAGCGCATCTTCAGCTCAGGAAAGCGCTCTTTCAGAATCTGCACCGCGGCAAGTGCTTCCATAGTCGCGATGTCGCCGGCACAAGCGATTACCGCATCCGGCTCGGCGCCCTGATCCGTCGACGCCCAATCCCAGATGCCAATGCCCTTGGTGCAATGCGTGACGGCCGCGTCCATGTCCAGATATTGCAGATGCGGCTGCTTGTCGGCGACGATCACGTTGACGTAATCGCGCGAGCGCAGACAATGATCGGCGACGCTGAGCAGACAGTTCGCGTCCGGCGGCATATAAATGCGCACCACGTCCGGGCTCTTGTTGGTCACGACGTCGAGAAAGCCCGGGTCCTGATGCGTGAAACCGTTGTGATCCTGGCGCCACACCAGCGACGTAATCAGCAGGTTGATCGACGGCACCGGTTGCCGCCAGCCGAGATCGCACTTGGCCTTTTCCAGCCACTTGGCATGCTGGTTGAACATCGAATCGATCACGTGGACGAACGCTTCGTAGGTCGCGAACAGCCCATGCCGGCCGGTCAGCACATAGCCTTCGAACCAGCCCTCCAAGGTGTGCTCGCTCAGCATTTCCATCACGCGGCCGTCGATGGCGAGTTCGCCGCCGTCGGCGTCGCTCGCCTCGGTGCCGGCCAGCCAGGTTTTCTCCGACGCCGCGTAGATCGCCGTCAGTTTGTTGCTGGCGATCTCGTCAGGCCCGAACACGCGGAAGTTCGTCATGTTGTTGCGCATGACGTCGCGCAAAAACTTGCCGAGCACCTCGGTCGGCGACGTGTACGCGCGGCCGGGCTTTTTCACCGTTACCGCGTAGTCGCGAAACGGCGGCAGGTCGAGCGTCTTGCACAGCAAGCCGCCGTTCGCGTGCGGATTCGCGCTGATGCGGCGCGTGCCTTGCGGTGCAAGTTCGCGCAGTTCTTCGACCAGACGCCCGGCTTCGTCGAATAGCGATTCCGGCTCATAACTGCGCAGCCATCCTTCGACCAGCTTCAGGCTGTCTCTATTGGTGACGGGGTCGAGCACCGGCACCTGGTGCGCGCGCCACGAGCCCTCCACCTTGTGGCCGTCGACCTCCTTCGGACCGGTCCAGCCTTTCGGCGAGCGCAGCACGATCATCGGCCAGCGCGGCCGCGAGGCATCACCGGATGCGCGCGCCTGCTGCTGGATCGCGCGGATTTCGCCGATGCATTGTTCGAGCGTCGTGGCCATTTGCTGATGCATCGTGTCGGGATCGTCCCCTTCTACAAAATACGGTTTGTGACCGTAGCCGGTCAGCAACGCTTCGAGTTCTTCGTGGGGAATGCGCGCGAGGATCGTCGGATTGGCGATCTTGTAGCCGTTCAGATGCAGGACCGGCAGCACCGCGCCGTCGCGAATCGGATTGAGGAATTTGTTCGAGTGCCACGAGGTGGCCAGCGGCCCCGTTTCCGCCTCGCCGTCGCCGATCATGACCGCGACGATCAGGTCGGGGTTGTCGAACGCCGCGCCGTAGCCGTGCGACAGGCTGTAGCCGAGTTCGCCGCCCTCATGGATCGAACCGGGCGTTTCGGGCGTGCAATGCGAGCCTATCCCGCCGGGAAACGAGAACTGCCGGAAGAAGCGCCGCATACCGGCCTCGTCCTCGCTGCGGTCCGGATAGATTTCCGAGTAATGACCCTCGAGGTAACAATGGGCCAGCGTGGCCGGCGCGCCATGGCCGGGGCCGGCAATGTAAATCACGTTCAGATCGAGCTTCCTGATCAGCCGGTTCAGATGCACCAGCAGGAAGCTCTGCCCCGGATCCGAACCCCAATGGCCCAGCAGACGGTTCTTGATGTGTTCGGGTTTGAGCGGCTCGCGCAGGAGCGGATTGTCGCGCAGATAGATCATGCCGGCCGACAGATAATTGCAGGCGCGCCAGTAGCGATCCATTTTGCGCAAGGTGTCGGGCTCTAATGTTTGGGGCGGGGTCGGAAGGGGAATTGTTTCAGCCATGGCGCCACTCCTCGAAAAGGACTGTCAGGCGGGTTAGCGGGTGCTGCTGCGATGGGTCGTGCCCTGGCCGGCGGGGGAAAAACGATGGAAGCCGGGCCGGCTTGTCACGCGTTTGACATCGCGAAGGTGTTGCGCGCCGCTGCGCGAGCGCTGGCAGCGCGACATGTGTATTCTGACCGATGTTCCCGGTGCCGCCGAGGCGGCCTGATTCACTGCAAGGAGATTCCATTGACGGACCACGCTGATTCTTCCCCGCCCGCCAGGCCGCAGCTCGATCAGGAATTGATCGAGCTGGCGCATGAAGTTTTTGAACTCGCCCGACGTGGCGATGCTGCGATGCTCGCGTCGGTGATCGAGAAAGGCGTACCGCCGAATTTGCGCAATGACAAGGGCGACAGTCTCGTGATGCTGGCGAGTTATCACGGACACGTGGATGCGGTGCGGGTGCTGCTGGAGCGTGGCGCCGATCCGAACCTGCGCAATGATAACGGGCAGACGCCCATTGCTGGCGCTGCTTTTAAGGGCTTTGAGGCGGTGATCGAGGTTCTGCTTGCGCACGGCGCGGATGTCGAGGGCGCGTCGCCGGATGGACGCACGGCGCTTATGATTGCTGCCATGTTTAATCGCACGGCGATTGTCGATCTGCTGATTGCGCATGGAGCGGATCCTGGCGCCCGCGATGCGAGCGGGGTGACGCCGCTCGATGCGGCTAGCAGGATGGGGGCTGCCGATACGCACGCGCGGTTGAAGGACATCGGTTCTTAAGGTTTTTTGCCTTCGCGGCGCTTTTTGGCTGTGTGCTCACGGCGCACAACCCATGCCGCCGCGAAAGGCAAAAACTAAGCGCCGCCTATAGTCCCACTGTTCATCAACAGATCAATATCAACACCGGCAAGCTCGCCAATCCGCTCGACAGTCACATCCGCAGGCGGATTCCCCGCCACCTCTTTCGGATCGAAAGCGTAATGCCCCTGGCGAGGAAAAACCGTGGTCAACCTCTCGCCCCAGCTCTTCTTCATGGCAGTAAGAATCCGCAACTTGTCATCGACCATCACATAATGTCGAGCCGGATAACACGCCATCACCTGATCGAGCATCAGCTCCTTATGGATATAAATCAGAACCCGCCCTTCGACCTCCTCCCATAACCCCGACCGGGCAATCTTCCGAGGCTGGAACACGACGTCCCCGTCGGACAAAATCACCGTCGGCCCCCGTGTCGCCAGATGCCGAATCGCATCCAACGCCCCCGGATACAGCCGATTCGCAAACGGATACTCAATCAGAAACGACGACATCGACAGCAATTGCGTATCCCGCGGGTGCTCCTGCCGATACCGCTGCAATGCCCCCAAATAATCGGCGTAGCCAAGCTCCCTTCTCAATTCCTCGAATATTTCCCAATATCGCGTGCTGTTCTCCTCGCCGAATTTCCCCATCATGTGCGTGCGCAAATCCGCCAGCACATGATCGTTGTCCAGCAAGGTGTTGTCGCAATCGAACAGAAACACGACGTCGTGAGGCGTAGCCTTCGTCGCATCCATGCCGGCTCCTTGAATTAGCGTTTTTGCCCATCGACCACCGCCGCGGGCACCATCAGCCACACCGCGCGCATACGCGGCGCCTCGCTGCCGGATGCATCGAATGGGCTGACTGTCGCCTTACACCGTCAACGCCGCTGTCAAACCAACAGTTCGCCCCTACTCCGGCCTTGCCGGAAGCTTCTCATATTGCGACCGTACAAAGCGCTGCACCGCCCGCCACATCAATGGATAGCGGTAGCCCGGCACCGCGAACAGCATCAGCGCACAGAGCGCCAGCAGACCGCAGAACAGGAACGTGCCGCGATAGCTGAACGCCTGCACCAGCAACCCCGACAGTATGCCGGACAGAATCGATCCAAGCCGCGCGGCGTTGAAGAACAGCGCGGTGGCGCGGCCAGGCGAATCCGGCATCAGGTCTTGTACATAGGTCATGCCGAGGCAAGACGTCACCGCGACCACGAACGCGTTGAGCATCTGCATCGGGATCAGCACGTTGACGTGCCCCGCCAGCGACATCGCGACGAAATAGACCGCGTGCGCCGCCGCGCAGGCGGCCAGCCAGTTCGGCTTGTGCAGCGCCGACGATTTCGCGCCGAGCGCGAGCATCATCGGGATTTCCGTCAATGCGCCGAGACCGAGCATGATCGACACGTCCAGATGCGTGCCGTTCAGGCCATGCACGATGTAGAGCGGCAGCACGATCATGGTCGCGTTGGCGGCGAGGCCGAGCAGCGTGAGCGCGGCCACCGCGCGATGGATGTCGCCCGGCGACGCGACGCCCGGCAAGTCTTCATGCGCATCTTCGCCGGGCGCGGTCAACGGCGGCACCGTGATCGATGCCGACGGCTCCGACGCCGTGTCCTCCACCGTGTGATCGCCCAGATGACCTTGCGGCTCTTGCATGCGCCAGACGATCGTCGCGCAGATCGCGAAACTTGCCGCGGCGAACAGAAAGAGCCCATAGAAACCGCTCGCCGCGAGCACCAATGCGCCCACCGAGGGACCGAACACCCATGCCGCCGACAGAATGGTCCGCAAGGTCGCGCTGGCGAACGCGCGCTCCGCCTGATCCGGCACCGGCAGCGCCGCGCGGCTGAACGAAAACACCAGCGAGATGGCCGAGCCGCCCGCGCCGATAAATGCAATGCCGACCACCAGCAACAGCCGGTAGTCACGCACGACGCATAAACATAGGTAGCCGAGCGCGGCGGCTGCCAGCGACGCCAGCAACAATGGCCGATGCCGTCCGCTCGCGTCGCTCCAGCGGCCGGCGAAGGTGCTCGCGAGCACGCCGCTGGCGGCGATCAGCGTCATGAATACGCCGAGCCTGAGTGGCGTCATGCCGGCGCGTTCGACGCCGAACAGCGACAGATACGGCGCGGTAAACGACATCGCCACACCGAGCATGAGTGTGGCGGCGGCCAGCGGCTTGAAGCCATGGATGCGCAGCAGGTCGAAAAAACGTGATGTCTTCAACACGGTTGGCGGTGGTCAGGGAAAACGAGCCGCTGCCTGGCGCCATGGGCGCCAAAGAATTCGTGGCCGGATCGACGGGGCATTATCGGCCTACCTCGCCTGTGCGTAAACCCGCGCACCCCGCGTCCCACATTCGCGATGCGCGCCGTTACTGTCGAACTGCCGGCGCGGTGCAGACTATTTACCGTCCGCTCTCGCCTTTACATCAGTGCAGAACCACGTAACCGCGTTTTTCAAGCGTCCGGAGGTGCCATAGATTGCCATAGACGCCGCAAGCGATGCCGAACAGGACTGACAGCACCAGTCCGATCAGATCGCCCGCACTGCCCCAGAAATCCGTAAAGAAAAACATGATATTGACCGACAACATGATGAAGGCGGCAAACCACATTCTCTTCGACAACGCCCACACGAAACCCAGCAGCAACGCCCCCCAACTGAAGCCGGTGGCAACCGCGACGGTTTCGTCCTTGCCGGGGTAACGCAGGTAGATCCTCTCTCTCATTTCCTTTCCTGAATGCGATGACACGCCGACGGTTTGTTGCCTGTTCGGCGCCTTTAACTGTGTGCCTGAAGGACAAAAAAACACCCCATTGTCCCTCTCACTGACGCCCCAAGCCATAACTGCTACTCTAACTAAATCCGCGATCGGCGAAAAAACCTGCGATCGGCAACACGCCCCCTGCCTGTACAGGTAAAAAACATCGAGTGTAACGATGCCCACACAAACAGCATATTCACAGAAGGCCCCCTCGCGCGCCGAGGTAAACATGCTCCCCGGTGCCACGGTATTAGAGTTCGGCACCGGCTGGTGCGGCTACTGCCAGGGCGCGCAAGCATCGATCGCCAAAGCATTTGAACCACACGCCGGCATCCGGCATCTAAAAATCGAAGACGGCCCCGGCCGGCCGCTAGGCCGCTCCTTCAAGGTCAAACTATGGCCAACGCTGATCTTCATGCGCGACGGTGCCGAAATCTCACGCGTAGTGCGCCCCACCAGCGCGACCGAGATCGCCGAAGCCTTCGCATCGCTTTAAGCTGCACGCAAGCGAGCAAACCCGAGCGCATGTCATGCGACAAGCCATTCATCATTTGAGCATCAAAGCCCGCACCCGCGGTCTCGTCGAATTCACCGACGAGGCGCGCCGCTTTGTCGCCGAACAGGCCATCGGCACCGGCTTGCTGACACTGTTCTGCCGTCACACATCCGCTTCGTTATTGATCCAGGAAAACGCCGATCCTTCCGTGCAACGCGATCTGGAACGCTACTTCGCGAGCCTCGCGCCCGAAGACGCCGGGCGTTACGAACACGATGCGGAAGGACCGGACGATATGCCGGCCCACCTTCGCACGGCTTTGACGCAGGTGCAATTGTCGGTGCCGGTCGAGCACGGCCGGATGGTGCTCGGCACGTGGCAAGGTCTTTACCTGTTCGAACATCGCCGTCACACGCAGCCGCGCGATATCGTGCTGCACCTGATCGGCGAATGATGTGCTGCCGGCACTGTCGAACTACAGCAGGAAGTACCGGCAGTGTGTATCGACAAATGCGTTTGCGGCACTGCTTTATCCGCCAACCGGTTTAAAGGGAGCAATATCTCATGGGCACCCATAGCGAACTGCAGGCTACCGTCGCTGCGATGGTTCAACCCGGCAAAGGTCTTCTCGCCGCCGACGAAAGCGGCCCGACCATCGCCAAACGCTTCAAGACAATCGGCCTCGAATCCAATGAGGAAAACCGTCGCGCGTACCGCAATCTGCTGCTGACCACGCCCGGTCTGGGCGAGTTCGTCAGCGGCGTAATCCTCTACGAAGAAACGCTCGGTCAGAAAGCCAACGACGGTACGCCGTTTCCCCAACTCGCCGCCAAAACCGGCATCCTGCCGGGCATCAAGGTAGACCTCGGCAAGATCCCGCTCGCGCTCGCGCCCGGCGACGAAATCACCGAGGGTCTCGACGGCCTCGCCAAACGCTACGTCGACTACAAACGGCAAGGCGCGCGCTTCGCCAAATGGCGCGCGGTCTACCACATCACGGCAAGCCTGCCGAGCCGGCTCGCGATCGAAGCCAATGCCGATTCGTTAGCGCGTTATGCGGCGATTTCGCAGGAAGCGGGCATCGTGCCGATCGTCGAACCGGAAGTGCTGATGGACGGCGATCACACCATCGAGCGCAGCGCCGAAGTGACCGAGGCGGTATTGCACGAGGTCTTCCACGCGCTCCATCGACATCGCGTCGTACTCGAACACATCCTGCTGAAGCCGAGCATGGTGCTGGCCGGCGCGGATCACGCCCAACAATCCACCGCCGCGGAGATCGCCGTGCAAACCTTGCGGGTTCTCAAACGCACGGTGCCGTCGGCGGTGCCGGGCATCGTGTTCCTGTCCGGCGGACAGACGCCGGAACAGGCAACGGCCAATCTCGACGCAATGAATCGCCTCGGGCCACTGCCGTGGAATCTGAGCTTTTCGTATGGACGCGCGTTGCAGGAACCACCGCTGCAAGCCTGGAAGGGCGAGGCAAGCAACGTCGAAGAAGCGCAGCAGGCCTTGCTCAAGCGCGCGCGTCTGAACGGCGCGGCAGCGCTCGGCCAGTACGACGCGGCGCAGGAAAAGAAGTAGCCGCAGCGTCAAACGGTCCGCCGTGCCGGGAAACGTGAAGTCGTGGCGGGCCGTGTCTTCAGCGAGTTGCGCCGCGGCTCAGCAAACGCTGTGCCGCGGGTCTTCAGGCGCTGGGACGCAGCACATTGACGGGCTTACGCGGGGACGCCACACATTGACGGGCTTACGGTTCGCAAGCCACCAATGCGTGCAGTTCGTCGATATTGAATGGCTTGGCGAGAATCGCCACGCCGAGACGGCGTGCCCGTTCGAGTTCGTCCGCGTAGCCGGTCATGAGCGCGATCTTCTGCGCCGGCCACGCATTGCGCACTTTTTCCGCGAGGTCGATGCCGTTGAGCCTGCCCGGCATCTGGATGTCGGATAGCACGAGTTCGAACTTTGCACCGCCGCTTAACACGTCGAGGGCAAGGTCGGCGGTGGGTTCATGCCGCACTTCACAGCCGAAGGTTTCCAGCACCGCGGCCACGCCCGCCGCCACGTCCTCGTTGTCCTCGACCAGCAAGACCATGCCGAGCGACGAAGGGGCCGGCTGAAGCACCGTTTCGGCGTCGGACACCACCGCCTTATGACGCTCGCGATAGCGCGGCAGATACAGCCTGACCGTGGTACCGCTTCCCGGCACACTGTCGATCCTGGCCGTGCCGCCCGCCTGTTCGCACATCGCGAGCACTTGGGCCAGGCCGAGCCCCGAGCCCGAACCGCGCAGCTTGGTGGTGAACAGCGGTTCGAACGCGCGGCGCGCGACCGTCTCGGGCATGCCTTCGCCGTCGTCCGAACAGGCGATCAGCACGTATTCGCCATCCGGCAACAACGTATCGCTGCCTACCAGCCAATTGTTCTGGCAGCGGATGACGAAACGGCCGCCGCGCGGCATCGCATCGCGCGCGTTGACGGCCAGATTCACGAGCGCAAATTCGAGGTCGGTCGGATCGGCCAGCACCTGCCAGACGTTGTCGACCATGTTCAACGCCACTTCCACGTTGTCGCCGAGCGCCGCGTCGATCAGCGGCACGGCTGCCGGCAGCCAACTGGCGAGGTCGACGGGTCCCTGTTTGAGCGGCTGCTTTTTCGCGACGCTCAATAGACGCCGCGTCAGCGACTCGGCGGCGACGGTTGCCCGCTCCACCGCGAGTACTTCTTTTTCGAGGTTGTTGAAGCGCTTCAGTCGCGCAAGCTCGATGTTCGCCGACACCACCATCAGCAGATTGTTGAAATCGTGCGCGACATTGGCGACCAGGTTGCCGAGCGCCCCCATGCGCAGCAAATGCCGGCTCGACGCCTCGGCGGAAAGGCGCATCGCCACTTCGCCCTGCCAGCGCTCCCATGCGCGGCGCTCCCCTTCCAGCTGACGCAGCGAGAAAAATACCAGCAGCCAGATCGCCAGGCACGGTATGGCTGTCATCGCCGCGATCAGCATGAAATGACGGCGCCACGCGTCGGCGATCGACGCGGTTGTGTAAGCGCTCGTCACGTAGAGCGGATAGTCGCCGACGCGGCGAAATGCCAGCAAGCGGTCGACGCCGTCCACTGTCGAGGTCAGGCGAACGTGGCCGAACAGCTGTTTGTCACGCAGCGCCGCGGCAAACGCACTCTGCGCTTTTGGGTGCACGCCCGCCGGCCACGCCGGATAACGGACCAGCAGATTGCCGTCCTGGCGGTATAAGCCTAGCGACAGGGACTCATCGCCATTCGTCAGATCACGGTAGAAACGCGAGAAATATTGATTGCGCAGCGCTACCGACACCACGCCGAGGAATTGCCCATTTTCCCCCGAGCGGCCAATCGCCGTGTTGAACACATCGGTGCGCGACAGCGGCCCGAACATCGGCAGTGAAAAATACGGCTTCGGGCGCATCGCTTTGGCTGCGGTGAAGTCTTCGCGCTGAACGATCGACAGCACCGGCGCGGGATAGGCGCTGCTCGACACAAGCAGATCACCGGCCGCGCCGAGCACCACGATCGACGCGACCTGTGGAAAGTCGCCGCCGATCTCGCGCAAGCGATCATGCAACGCGGCTTCATGCGCGCGAATGCGCGTGTCGTCCTCGTCGCCCACCAGCTCGACGATACGCGAGGCCATCTGCTGATTGAGGTCCATCACCTTGACGGCCTGTTCCTCGGCCACGCGCGCGAGCCTGTCGATCATGTCGTTCGAATCGGCGATGCGGCGATCGTAATCGAAATAGCCGTAACCCGCCAGGCAGACCAGCGGAAACACTATCGAAACCGCGAACACGGTCAACAGGACGCGCCGCGTCGTCGAGAAGTGACGCGATGGCATCGGGAAATCGACGGCGACACGTTCCGCACGGTGCACGCTCATGAACTCCATAAAAAAACGGGGCAAGGTTGGCACTGCACACTGTTTCGGGCGGCTGTTCGTGCGCTCATTCCTTTTTTCTGGAATTTACAGCACTTCCGGCGTTATCCCTAGCCTGGCATGATATGGAAAACACCTGTGGGTGTTTGTTTGAAGTCGGGCATGTGAATTGCTGTCGCCTGCGGCGGTGCGGCCTTACGGCGCCCCCGCCACAGGCAATGCGGCGGCCGATTCGAGCACGCGCAACAGACGCTCCGGCGTCAACGGCTTCGCGCAGTGCGCATCGAAACCGGCTGCTTTAGCGCGGGCCCGGTCGTCACTCGATGCAAACGCGGTACAGGCCACCAGCAACATGTGCGCGGTCGATGGATCGGCTCTGAGGCGGCGTGCCAGTTCGAAGCCATCGAGTACCGGCATCTGGATGTCCAGCACCACCGCGAACGGCTGCCATTCGCAGGCCATTTCGCAAACGGCCAGTGGATCGTCGAGCGCGCGGCATTCAAAGCCGTCGGCGTTCAGCAGCATCTGCAGCGCTTCGGCAGCGTCGCGGTAATCGTCCACCACCAGCACACGACGATGCGAGGCCATTGCATACCGAATCGGCCGCCATACTACGACGTCGTCGTTCCCGTCCGTTCTGTCGTCGGGCGTCACCATCCTCTCCTTCGTGCCGCTAGCGGGCACGCCGGGAACACGCGCGCAAGATTCGCTCCCGCCGGGCGGCGAAAGCCTTCGATTCTTCAGACCTTTGTTTCGGCTCCTGCCGTGTCGCGGTCTACCTGCCGCTGCGCGCTGCCTCTCATTTCAACCATAGCCTACCGTGCGCACTGCTGCTTGCCGTATTGCGAACTTCGGTCCCTCGCCGTCGGGCTCGAAGGCGCGGCTGGCGTTCTCGCGCAGCCGCCGACGCGGCCGTGATATCGGCACATTGAAAAAGCCGGCGCAATCATGCCGCCGGCTTTTTCACCGCACTTAGTTCAACCGCCGCGTTCAGTCTCCCCGGTGACCTTACGCCTAACCGCGCTTCGACTGAACCCGCGCGATCTGCTGTTTCGCCACTTCATAGACATGCTCGGGCGTGAAGCCGAATTTCTTCTTCAGATCGCTCAGCGGCGCGGACGCGCCAAAACTACGCATCACCACCTGCGCGCCCAGGCGCCCGACATAACGATCCCAGCCAAGCGAGGCAGCCTGTTCGACAGCCACCCGTGCATCGATGTCCGGCGGCAGCACCGAGTCCCGATACGCCTCATCCTGACGCTCGAAGATATCCCACGACGGCATCGACACCACACGCGCCGCAATCCCTTCGCTCCTGAGCTTCTCGTATACGTCGACGCACAGCGACACTTCGCTGCCCGTCGCCAACAATAGCACCTGAGGTTTCTGCCCGTCAGGCGCATCGGCCAGCACATAAGCGCCCTGCTGCACGCCCTCTGCCGACGCATAGCGGCTGCGGTCGAAAGTCGGCAACGCCTGGCGTGTCACGACGATGCACGACGGCCGCTGTGGATGCGACAGCGCCACACGCCACGCCTGCGCGACTTCGTTCGCATCGCCCGGACGCAGCACGGTCAGGCACGGCACGGCGCGCAACGATGCCAGTTGCTCGATCGGCTGATGGGTCGGACCGTCCTCGCCGACGCCGATCGAATCGTGCGTGAACACGTAGACGGCCGGCACTTCCATGATCGAGGAAAGCCGGATCGGCGGCTTCATGTAGTCGCTGAAAATCAGGAAGGTCGAACCGAACGGCCGCAGCTTCGACACCGCGAGCCCGTTCACCACCGCGCCCATTCCATGTTCGCGAATCCCGAAGTGCAGGTTGCGGCCGCCATAATTGTCGTGCTCGAAGCTGCCGGCGCCTTCGAATTTCAGGTTAGTCTTGGTGGACGGCGCCAGATCGGCTGCGCCGCCGATGATCCATGGCACGCGCGCGGCAATCGCGTTGAGCACTTTGCCCGACGAGTCGCGCGACGCCATGCCTTTCGGGTCGGGATCGAAAGTCGGAATATCGCTGTCCCAATCCGACGGCAATTCGTGCGCCTCGATCTGCGCGAATTCGCGCGACAGGTCCGGGTACTTCTTCGTGTAGGCGTCGAACTTCGCTTGCCATTGCTCGCGCGCCGCCTTGCCGCGTGTGCCGATGCCTTGCGCGAAACGTTCGTGCACGCCGTCCGGCACGTAGAAGAACCTGTCTTCCGGCCAGCCGTACGCGCGCTTGGCGAGCACCACCTCTTCCACGCCGAGCGGTTCGCCGTGCGCGGACGCCGTGTCCTGCTTATGCGGCGCGCCCCAGCCGATGATGCTGTTCACCACGATCAGCGTCGGCTTGCCGACGATGCTTTTCGCTTCGACGAGGGCGGCTTCGAACGCCTCGGTATCGTTCGCATCCCTCACGTGCAGCGTGTGCCAGTTGTAGCCACGAAAGCGGCTTTCCACCTCGTCGCTATACGCGAGATCGGTGTGGCCTTCGATCGTCACGCGATTGCTGTCGTAAATCCAGATCAGGTTCGAGAGCCGCAAGTGTCCCGCGAGCGATGCGGCCTCGTGCGAAACGCCTTCCATCATGTCGCCGTCGCCGCATAGCGCGTAGACACGGTAATCGAACAATGACGCATCCGGCTGATTGAAATAGGTTTCATACCACCGCGCCGCCATCGCCATGCCGACACTGTTGCCGAGACCCTGGCCAAGCGGCCCGGTGGTGGTTTCCACCCCGCTCGTCAGGCGAAACTCGGGGTGGCCCGGCGTCTTGCTGCCGATCTGGCGGAAATGCTCGATGTCGTCGAGCGAGACGGCGGGCGCACCGGTCGGATTGCCGTCGTGGTCAACCTCCTTCACGTTGGCCAGATGCAGCAGCGAGTAAAGCAACATCGACGCGTGCCCCACCGACAGCACGAAGCGATCGCGATTCGGCCACAGCGGTTCGTCCGGGTCGTAGCGCAAATGGTGCTGCCACAGATGATAGGCAACCGGCGCCAGCGCCATCGGCGTGCCGGGGTGGCCGGAATTCGCCTTTTGCACAGCGTCCATCGATAGCGTGCGAATCGTGTTGATGCACAACTGATCGAGGGCGGGATCGTTTTGCATGGGGACACTCCTTGTTCGGCGGTTGAGAACCTCGCCGGGACGCACTGCATTCGGCATGCCCGGCGAACCGTGCTCGTAGGGAAGAACGCATGAGGAACCGCTGCCAACCCCGTCGATGATGCGCCGATGCGCGCAAATCTGCACGACGCGTTACATACAGGCGCCGTGCAGTGGCGGTAATCGGAAGGTGAACTTTCAGATGGCTTGCGGGACGGCTTGCGGTTTTTGCAGTGCACAAAAGCGGGCCGAATTGCCGCCATGCAGGGCACGCTTAGCGCAGTTTCGCGACGTCCTTATCGCTCACACGTGTCGCCGCCGGACCACAGCCGCCCGCCGCTGGTGGTGCCGTTCATCACCTGCAGAACGGTTTCCAGGTTGAAGATCGCATTCAATCCGCCGCCGAGGTCTTCCGTGCCTTTGAGGCCCAGCATACTGGTGCCCCAATCGCCGCCTTCAGCGCTCCAACGGCTCGAACTGCCGCCCACACCATTATTGATGTGATTCAGATATTCAACGCCACCGTCGAGGCGGCCATATAGCGTCACGCTGGTTTGACCATAAGCCAGCGGACTTGCCACCGCTAAGGCGGCCATTATTTTTGTACGTAGTTTCATTGTTTTTGCCGTGAATTTTTTCTGTCGCGATGACGCAATAAACCTTTGCGCGCTATGTACTCGACATTGGCACTCGGCGGCGACCTCGGCAGATCGAAAGCGACTCACGATAAGATAGGCGCTCCATAGCCGTCAGCCAAATCAAAACGCGCAATTTGCCGTTATTCGTTTTTTTTAACATTCGCCATTTACCATGAACGCGCCTGAATTGACCGAAGACGAAAACCTTGGCCTCTATCAACGCGCGACCGAACACGGCGCGGAATGGTGGCGCGTCAGCATCGCGGACCGGCCGGAAAACTATCGGCTGGAACACGGCGTCGATCACGGCAACGGCGCCGCGGCGGTCGATATCGATCTGGTGGTCGACGCGGAGAATCTGCGCGCGAAGCTGAAGAAATGGCGGCGCGAAGGCTTTGCGATCGACTCACCCGATACGGCCGACGACCAGACCGCACTCGAACGTGTGGCCTTCATGCCGGAACTGGAGCGGGTGGCAGCGCTGGCGTCGGCGGCCGGACACCGCCACGCGGCGGGCGCGCAAGAGACCGTGCGCATCGGCCACGTCGAGGTGCCGCGCGGTGTCGGCAACCCGCTCGTACCGCGCGTCAATCCCGCCTATCTGTTTTCCGAGCGCTTTAACGACATCGTCGAAGATATTGTCGAGAACCGGCGCGTGATGCTGATCGGCCATACCGGCGCCGGCAAGACCAGCCTGATTGAACAGGTCGCGGCGCGCTCGCATCATGGGGTGTTGCGCTCGAACATGAATGGACAGACTACGGTCGGCGATTTCGTCGGCTTCTGGACGGTCAAAGGCGGCGAAACGATCTGGGTCGACGGCGTGCTGCCCACGGCGATGCGCGAAGGGCTCTGGCTGATCGTCGACGAAATCGATTTCGCCGAGCCGTCGATTCTGGCGGCGCTCACCGCCGTGCTCGAACCGCATGGGCGGCTTGTGCTGAAAGAAAAAGGCAACGAGATCGTCGCGCCGCATCCGGCCTTCCGGCTGTTCGCCACGGCGAATGCGGTCGGTGCAATGAGCCAGTTCCGTCATCTGTACCTGGGCGCGAATCTGATGAACGAGGCGTTTCTCGATCGCTGGCGCGTCTATCTGCTCGACTACCTGACGCCCGCCGAAGAAGCCGACGTGCTGATGCGCACGCTCGCGCCGCACATGACACGCGCGCTCGCCACCACGCTGGCGGCGATTGCCGCCGATTGCCGCGCCGCGTTCGCCCGCGAGGATCTGTCGAGTGCGTTCTCGACGCGCCGCCTGCTCGACTGGGCCGAGTTGATGTTGCGCACCGGCGACCCCGAGCGCGCCGCCGGCCCGGCGATCTATGCGAAGGTCAGCCCGCAAGATGCCGCGCTGATTCGCGGCATCGTTCGCCATCACATCGCGCCGGCCGCCTGACGGTGAGCGCGATGCACGCGACGCGCGACACGCGGGGCTTTGCGTTCGAATCGACGCTCGGCAAAGTGGCGCGCGTGCTGACCGGCCAATACGGCGTGACGGTCGCGTTCAGTCCGGATGGGCCGCGGGTCGAACCCGGCCGCATCGTGATTCCCGACTATGAATTGAGCGGCGGTGTCGAGCGCGACGTGCTGACCGGTTACCTGGATCTGCTGGTGGCGCGCGCCAAACATTCGGCGCTTGCGCAACTGGAGGCGCTGCCGTCCGGCGTCGCGGCGAATCTCGCGCTGGTGATCGAAGACCGCCGTGTGTGCGCGCAACTGCTCGACGAATATCCTGGCGCGCACTGGTTCATCGGCAAGTTGCGCGCGCATGCCGCGGAGCAGGCGCGGCAGCGTTGGCCGAAACTGCATTGGCGCGACCGCCTGGTCTGGCTGGTGGAACGCGCGCTGTGGGACGAAACGCCGAGCCTGACCGAGGCGAGCCATTCGCTGATAGCCGCGCTGCATGCCGCGCAGGACCTGATGGAACAGGCGCGCGCGAGCCGTTCGACTGCGCATAGCATCGCGGCGGCGCAAGACTTCGTGGCGCGTGTGCGTGCGCTGTCCGCGGGCGAGTTCAACGGCATGATGTTCACCGCGGATCCGGTTGAAGACATCGACACGGAAACCGCCGCGTCCTCGTCGGCGCCGTTCAACGACGCCGCCGCCCGGCCCGATCAGGACAAGGCCGCCGCGCCGCCATCCGATCAGAGCGGCGGCGCGCAGGCGGAAAACGCGGTCGGCATGGGACAGTCGTTGGCCGATGCACAGCAGCTATCGACACATTCCGAAGGTGAAGCAGGCACCGCGGCAGACGCCGCCCGCGCACGGCTGTCGATCCCGCTCGCCACCGAATTCGACGAAATCACCGATGTCACCGGCCACGGCGACAGCGCCACGTGGCGCGAACTGCGCGCACAGGCCCGGGCGGAAACCGCACCGCTCAAGGAGAAACTCGAACGCGCGCTGAGCGCGGACGAACGCACGCGTTGGCGTCGCGAACAGGAGCGCGGTGAAATCGACCGCACGTCGCTCGCCAGGCTGGCGACTTCGCCGGGTTACCGCACGCCGTTTCGCACGCAACGGGCGGCCAAAGGTCGCGACGTGGCGGTGACCCTGCTGATCGACCGCAGCGGTTCGATGGCCGGACGCAAGATCGAACTCGCGCGCCTCTGCGCGAGCGCGTTGTGCGATGCGCTCACGCAGTTGTCGTTCGACTGCGAGGTGCTCGGCTATTGCTCGCTCGAATCGGCGCCGATGAAGCAGCTGTATGAGCGGCAGTTATCGGCCGGTGCCGATTTGCGGCGCTATAACCGCTTCGTCGAGCGGCTCGATCTGAAAATCTACAAACGCTTTGGCGCGACCGATCTGAGCGGCATCGCCCAGATCGATTGCGGCCACGAGCCCGATGGCGAGGCGCTGGCCTGGGCGGCGACACGGCTCGCCGATCATCGAGCCGGGCGGCGCATCCTGATCGTGTTCTCCGATGGCTATCCGTCGACCGGCGACGGCAATCCGCAAGTCTTGCGCCACGATCTGCGCGAACGCGTCGCGGCGATCCGGAAGCGCGGTATCGAGCTGGTGGGGATCGGTGTGCTGACCGATGCGGTCGAGGATTTCTATCCGCACAACGTGGTGGTGAGCCGCCTCGCCGAATTGCCGGCGACGGTGTTCTCGGTGTTGAGCGCGATGCTGCTGACGCGTTGACCAGACAGGCGCTTGCCGTACTGAAAGCCGCACGCGCCCAACCGGGTTACGCCACATGAGGCCTGAACGGGTATTGCTCGATCTCGCCGCCACGCGCGACCACCGCCGTGCTTTCGGGAATCTCCTCCCACCAGCCCGGCAGGTCGACCAGCGGCTCCGACAGCACGAGAAACGCATCCTCGCCGGCCGCCATGATGCGCGGATCGTCCGGATACAGATCGTGCAGATGGTGGAACGACACACTGTGAAAAAGCGAACGCGACTGCCCCTCGCTCGAATAACGCACCGCGACGAGCTGCTCGCCGTCAGTCGCGCAGACCGTCATGTTCAACGGCTGCTCGATGCCATGTTTGCGCCCGGTTTCCTCGACGAAACCCGCCATGCGCTCGATCGCGGTGACCGGCGTCAGTTCCAGGCCGAAGGTCAGCGCCAGGTAAAACATCACTTCGGAATCGGTCGAACCTTCGATCGACGGGAACAGATCGGGGGCGACCGCCAACATCAGATCGCGCCGCACCGCAGGATAGTCGCGCACCAGGCCGTTGTGCGCGAACAGCCAGCGGCCGTAGCGGAACGGGTGACAGTTGGTTTCCTGCGACGGCGTGTCGGTCGCCGCGCGCACGTGCGCGACGAACAGCGGCGCCCGGATTGCGCGCGCCGCCTCGCGCAGATTGCGGTCGCTCCACGCCGGTTGAATGCAGCGGTAGCGAAACGGAATATCGCCCGGATGACCGTACCAGCCGATGCCGAAGCCGTCGCCGTTAGTGGTCGTGTGGCCGAGCCGCGAATGCAGGCTCTGGTCGATCAGGGAATGTTTGGCACGAAACAGCACCGTTTCGAGGTGAATCGGGTTGCCGGTATAAGCGAGCCAGCGGCACATGCGTTTATCTCCTGTCCCGGCACGCCCGACGGACTTCGCGCGGCCTGGCGTGGCGCGTACTGCGCGCTATTTAGCGACGGGCTGCATCTGCGCAATCGGAATCAGGAATTCGGAGAAGCCGGTCAGCATGATCTGCACGCCGATGCACAACAGCAGGAACGACGATACACGCATTGCGACCTTGGTGCCTTCCACGCCGAGATACCTGGCGAAAATCGCCGCGCGGCTATAGATCAGGTAGACGGTGGCGGCCACGACGATCGAGATCACGACCGACGCGATACTCGACAACACGAAGTCAGACAGCTTATGCGTGCGGTTCGCGGTCAGCGCGATGGCGGTGGCGATCGAGCCGGGCCCGGTGGTCAGCGGAATGGTCAACGGAAAGAACGCCTTCGACTTCGCGTTCTCCGCATCGACGCGCTTGACGGGCTGTTCGGCCGGTTGCGTGTCGGGCGCATTGAGCATCTGCCAGCCGCCCACCGCCACCGCGAGGCCGCCGCCGATGCGCAGCGCCTGCATCGAAATACCGAAGAAATGCAGGATCGGCGTACCGAGGAACAGCGCCACCAGCAGCACGCACAGCACGTTGATGGCGATCTTCCTGGCGAGAGCGGTGCGCTCCTCGGTGGTCAACGAGGCAGTCCGGTCAAGGAAAATGAAAGCAATGCCAATCGGGTTGATGATGCTGATCAGCCCGGTGAAGCCAAACAGAATGTCCGAGATCAGACTTTCGACCATGTGCGATCCGTATCGGGCGGCGGCTCGGGCGGACTGACTGCGCACCGGGGACGCCGCGCTGTGTTGAGGGGGCTGGACGCGCTTCTATCATCCAGCTTCGATTGCTCGGGTTGCGTGGCCAGATGATATCGCGGCGCCGCACGTAAACCGCGATAAACCGTGCCGCCCGCCCCGTGCCGCTGACATTGCAATGCAGCGAGTTCGCCCCGAAGGATGCTCGCGCAACTTTCGAAAAGCCTACATTTTTTTGACCTGCTTTACGTAGCTGAAGCATCAGGCATAAAGTCGCCAGCGAGCCCAGACTTTCAACGAGACGTACTCACCGGTTCGAGGAGTTGCCCCATGTTGCTTCGTGTACTTGCCGCGCTGCCGTTCATCGGCATGCTGGTCGGCATCGCGTTTGTCAATCGCGTCGAGCCGCTGGTGCTCGGCATGCCGTTCGTGCTGGCCTGGATCGTCATGTGGGTGGTGTTGAGTTCGATCATCATGGCGATCGTCTACCGTCTGGATTCCAGCAATCGTGAGATCGCCGTCGAGGGCGAGGAGGTCCGTTCATGAGCGCACTCGTCATCATCGCGGGCATTACGCTGTTTGCGCTGTACCTCGGCGTGCGCGCGCGGCGCGGCCACGACATGAGTCTCGAACAATGGACCGTAGGCGGGCGCAGCTTCGGCACCGCGTTCGTGTTCCTGCTGATGGCCGGTGAGATCTACACGACTTTCACCTTCCTTGGCGGCAGCGGCTTTGCTTACGGCAAGGGCGCGCCGGTCTACTACATCCTCGCGTATGGCACGCTCGCGTACATCCTTTCGTACTGGATGCTGCCGCCGATCTGGCGTTACGCGAAAGCCCACCATCTCGTCTCGCAGCCGCACTTCTTTGCGCGCAAATACGACAGTCCTGCGCTCGGCACGCTGGTGGCGCTGGTCGGCGTGGCCGCGTTGATTCCGTATCTGGTGCTGCAACTGAAGGGGCTTGGCATCATTGTGGCGACCGCGTCGTACGGCGCGATTTCGTCGACGGCGGCCGTGTGGATCGGCGCCGCGGTGGTGACGTCTTACGTGATCGCCTCCGGTGTGCGCGGCTCGGCGTGGAATTCGGTGGTGAAGGATCTGCTGATTCTGGCAATTGTGCTGTTCCTCGGCATTTATCTGCCGCTTCATTACTACGGCGGTCTCGGCGGCATGTTCCGCGCGATCGATGCCGCCCGCCCCGGCTTCCTGACATTCCCGGCCAAGGGTTCGAGCGTGACCTGGTTCCAGTCGACCGTGCTGCTGACCGCGCTGGGATTCTTCATGTGGCCGCACACGTTCGGCTCGGTATTCACGGCAAAAGACGCGCGCATTTTCCGGCGCAACGCGATGGTGTTGCCGCTGTATCAGTTGATCCTGCTGTTCGTGTTCTTCGTCGGTTTTGCGGCGACGCTGAAGGTGCCGGGCCTGAAGGGCGGCGACATCGACCTGTCGTTGTTCCGTCTGTCGTTGCAGACGTTCGACCCGTGGTTCATCGGCGTGATCGGCGCGGCGGGCGTGCTGACCGCGCTCGTGCCGGGCTCGATGATTTTGACGTCCGCGTCGACACTGCTTGCCAACGATGTTTACCGCGGCATGGTGAACCGCGGCGCTTCGGACGCGAAGGTGGCGAAGCTGGCTCGCTTCCTGGTGCCCGTCGTTGCGCTGGTCGCTGTGGGTTTCACCCTGCATGGCGGGGAGACGATCGTGGCGTTGCTGTTGATGGGTTATAGCTTTGTGACGCAGTTGTTCCCTGCCGTGATTTGCAGCCTGGCGCCGCGCAATCGGGCGACCAAACAGGGGGCTTTCTGCGGGATTCTCGCGGGGGTGACGGTGGTGGCCGTGACGACCACCATGCACCTTAGCGTCGCGCAGTTGATGCCGTTTTTGCCTGATGCGTTGAAGGATGTGAACATCGGGTTTCTGGCGTTGGCCGTGAATGTGATTGTTTTTGTTGTGGTGAGTGCGGTGACGCAGTCGAGTTCGGCGCAGCGGAGTTCTGCCGCGTTTCATTGAGCTGGTTGCCTGCGGCGGTGGGGTTTGCCTGTAGTTTTTGCCTTTGGCGGCGGCATTTGGTTGTGTGCCTACGGCGTCCCGCTCCCCACCCTCATGAAGCCGTCTGCATGCAGCGACACCGCCCATTGCCGGCTGCTCTCGAATAGCGCATCGACAAGGCGCCCCCGCTGCGCTCGCTTCAGCAGCGCAGCGGGCAGCCATGTCGAGCTATATCCGTAAAGGAGCTGGCCAGCTTCACCGACATTGTCGGCCCAGAAGACGTCTCCGGCTGACGCGCCGGGGCGGTCGTCGGCAATGAGCACGCCGGGCGCGTGCTGCATCACGAATGCGGCATCCCAGAAGCGCCGCGCCGGGACGGCGAGCACTTGCGGCTCGGACGTCGCGCAGCCGTTGGCGGCGTCCATGATCCAATCGAAGAATGGTTGCCAGATTCGTATAGCGTCGTCCCGGTTCAGGCCCTGGTACAGCATCGCGATCTTTAGCGTGTTGTCAGCATGGAAGGCCACCGTTTCGCCCCAATGCTCGTTGAGCAGATTGCCGGCGTAGAACGCGATGAATTCGCCGATCAATGCCTTGAACGCCGCGCTCGACGATGCCTTGACCGTCGCACGCATCGTGCCGAACTGGTCGGGAAGTTCGTGCGTCCGGAGCGTCATTCGTGTGACGACGCCCAGACTGCCGCCGCCTCCGCCTTTCAATCCCCAGAAAAGATCAGGATGTGTACACGCATTCGCGATTCGCACGACGCCATCGGCCGTCACGACCTCGGCTTGCAGCAACCCCGCAGCGGCCGTGCCGAACTTTTTTGAAAAGTTGCCGAAGCCTCCGCTCTGTACCAGGCCGGCTACGCCCACCGTCAGGCAGCCGCCGCCTTGCACATAGCGGCCGGCCCGCGCGCTCACGGCGTCGTACACATGCGCCCACAGCGCGCCAGCGCCTACCGTCACCGCTGGTTGCGGCGTCAGCCGTCCGGCGCAGCCGTCAGGCACAAAGGCGTCGTGCACCGTGATCTCGCGCATGGGCCTTGTCCAGATCATCAGCGAGTCCGGCGCGTTCGACGTGCCCTGGTAGCTGTGGCCGCCGCCCCTCACCACCAGGCGCAGGCGATGTTCGCGAGCGAAGTCTACGGTCCGCGCCACGTCTTGCGCATCGGACGCGGCGACGACGTAGGCACTCGGGGCGTATGTCCATGCGTCGAGCCATCCGGATGTCTGCGTCAGCGCGGGCGTGTCGCCGATGTAATAAGGGTTCTTCAAATGCTTGAAGACGTCGAGACAGGCGGCACTCGCAGGCGACTCGACGCAGATCGCCAACGGCGACGTGACCGGACTCAAGCGGCCGCCCACCGCGCGGTTCTTCAGTAATGGAGCGGCAAGCGCTCCTTTGAGCAAAGTCCGCCGGTCGAATGCGCACATAGGGTTTCCTTACCTTCGCAAAGTGACGGGATGTTCTGTCTTTTTTCATGCCCTCGTCAGTCGCATGGCGATGCCCGCTAACAATGCGATTTTCCCGAGCCCGCGATGGGCGTGGTCGTCATGAATGACGATACACTACGCCCAGATCGAAACCGATTGAATTTGAACGAGTATGCGGAGCGGATGAATGACTTATCTTCTTTACTATTCGCCGGGCGCTGCAAGCATGGCGGTTCACTGGATGTTGATTGAAATGGGCATTGCATTCGAAGCCCGTCTCGTCGACATCGATTCCGGCGACCAGCGAAACCCTGAATATCTACGGCTGAATCCGGCGGGCCGTGTTCCCACGCTAGTGATCGACGGTGTGCCGCGCGGCGAGTCGGCCGCGTTGCTCATGCTGCTGGCCGAACGGCATCCCGAAGCCGCCCTCGCGCCCGAGCCGGGCTCCGCCGATCGCGCCGCATGGCTGGAACTGATGATCTATCTCGCCAACACGCTTCTGCCCGCTATGCGCGACTGGTTTTACGCCGACGTCGATGGCGATCCGCTCGGCGCCGAAGCGGTCCGGGCACTCGCGCGGCGCCGCATCGAACAAGCCTGGGACCGGCTCGACGCCCACCTCGCCAGCGGACACGAGTACCTCGTCGGCGGAAAGCTCAGTACCGCTGATTTCCTCGCGGTGATGCTGATGCGCTGGACGCGCAATATGCCTCGCCCGGCGACCGGTTGGCCGCATCTCGCCCGCTACATCCACCGGCTACGCGCCTTGCCGTCGTTCGTCGAGGTGAATGCACGAGAGCGGCTCACTGATTGGCGCAACGAGAACGAATGATGCCTCTTCGACGAGTCTGAACTCGCCTGTTGTTCGGTGGGATGAGCAGGTTCTCGCCGCGCTGGTCGAGGCGGTGATTTTCTCCAGCTATACTGCGGCCCGAAAACTTTCTTGATCTCTGAACGCATGACAGTTCCGATGCCAGACGTCCCGGTCGGCGAAATCCGGACCTCGCGCCTGGTGCTGCGGCCCGCGAGCGAGCGCTACGCCGGCGACCTGCAAAACTATTACAGCGAAAATCGCGCGCATCTTCAACCGTGGGAACCGTTGCGTCCCAACGGGTTCTTCGAACTCGACGCAATAGCCGACCGGCTTCGCTTGATGGAACGGCACAATGCTGCGGGAAGCGCCCTTCACCTGCTGGTGTGCCGGCCCGAAAGCGGAGCGCTCATTGGCGACTGTAATTTCACGAACGTCGTCCGTGGACCGTTTCAAGCTTGCCATCTTGGCTTCTCGATTGCGCGGCAGGCGCAAGGTCAAGGGTTGATGCGCGAGAGCCTGGCGTCTGCGATCGAGTACGTCTTCAGGAACCTGAGGCTTCATCGCATCATGGCGAACTACCGGCCAGAAAACGCGCGCAGCGCGGGCTTGCTCGAGCGACTACGCTTCGAACACGAGGGCCGTGCCCGCTCGTATCTGAAGATCAACGGATCATGGGCGGATCACATCCTCACGTCACTGCTCAATCCGGAAGACGTCGAATAAACACGTCACCGGGCGGCATCTCATCGCGCCATCATCCACGTACGATTGAAATCAGAAACTGCACACGTATCGAGCCCGCGCCGATCAGTTCGCCTGCGCCGCGAACGCGTACCCGTTCTTGCCGTTGCGCTTTACCTGATACATCGTTTCGTCGGCCACGGCGACGAGACGACGGTAGTTCCTGACGGGATCGGGAAAGCTGGCAATACCGATGCTGGCACGGACAAGTCCGGTTCCCATCAGTGTGTCCGTCTGCGTCACACAGTTGATGAGGCGCTGGGCAATTTCGCCCAGTTCCGCATCCGTCGAAAAGTCGCGGACCAGCACCGCGAACTCGTCGCCGCCGATCCGGGCAACGACGTCCGCTTGACGCACAGACTCGCGAAAGCGTCTGGAAACAGCGATCAGAAATTCATCGCCGATTCGATGGCCTAGCGAATCGTTGACTCGCTTGAACCCGTCCAGATCGATATAAAGGACGGCGATTCTTTGAAGCGTCGAGTCGGCAGACGGTCTTGTTGCGGTCGCCTCGAGCGCGGCAAACAGTTTCCGCCTGTTTGCCAGCCCGGTCATCGGGTCGTGCAGCGCCGCGTGTTCGAGCTTGTGCGACCGGCCTACGAGTTGGCGAGTACGCCTTGTATACATCGCCAGCACAATAATCAGCATGCCGAACAGGATCGCTCCCAAAGCGATCAGCGTGTCGGCGACATGAGAAATGCGCACGCGCACGTCGGCGCTAGCGAGATCGCGCTGCGCACGCCAATACGCCGACGCCGCGCCGAGCCACGCATCCGTACGGTCGGGATTTGCGTCAGGCGATAGCGCGAATGGAGGCACTTGCGACGCCTCGGACGGGCTCGCATTCACCAGCGCCGCGAGTGACGCGAGGCGGCTGGCGAGCGCTTGACGCGCATGTCGATAGCCTTCCGCCCGGGCACCGTCAGCCTCGGGCAGGTGCTGCCAGACACCGACCACGTTGCAGGCACTTTCCGCGCGTTCGACCGCTTCGATAACGAGCCCAATATATTCCTGCCTCAACTGGTCCGAAAAGATCGTCCTGATTTGCAAGGCAAGATACAAAACGCCGATCAGCAGACACAGCAACGAAGCGCCGGCCATCGTGGCCGGGCCCAGCCTGAAGCGCACCGCGAGGACGCGCCAGCCGTCGGTGCGCCTCGAACGAAGCGGCTCAGGGATGGGAGTATGTGTCTTGCTTGCTTCCGGTGCCATGCTGACGGTAACTCACGCGGCGAAAAAACTGCCCCATGCGCGCGAAGATGCCCGGTTTGGCCTTCCGGGTCGATACTTGCGTACGCCGGTCCTGCGGAGCGATCCGGCCCTCCCGCCCAGCGCGCGCGTCAGCCAGCTCGTGCGCAGCGGAATCCGGCGAAGGGGCGGCGCGGCGAGCGGGCTGTACGGGCGGTGCAGGCGCTGCGGATTCTGCAGCGGCAGCGGCTGTTTCCCGCGAAGGCGGCGACGAAGAACGCCTGACCTGACCGGCCCAAACCGCATGTTCCGATGGAGGATCGTCTTCTGTTGCCAATGCTGTCGATTCTGACGGCTCTGACGATTTCGACGGTGTTGTCGGCTTCGCCATTGCTGCCGACATCGCCGGGGACGTCGGCGGCGCCGATGCTGCCGATAACGCTGGGGACGTCGGTCTCGCCGATGCTGCCGATAATACTGGGGACGTCGGTCTCGCCGATGCTGCCGATAATACTGGGGACGTCGGCGGCGCCGATGCTGCCGATAGCGCTGGAGGCGTCGGCCACGCCACCGCTGCCGAAGTCACCGATACCGTCGAAGCGGTCATGCCGAGCGCCGCGCGCGCGCCCGTCATTGCTTCGACGTAGGCCTGCTGATCGTGGTTGAACCAGACGCCATACGCGACCGTTCCCACTACGCCGAGGGCCAGCGCACTGGCCGCCACCACGCAAAGCGCAAGACGTCCGAACCGCCCTGGCGGTGCGGCAAGCATCGACTCAATGTCAGGATTGAAACCGGTATCCGCGCCGTCTACAGCCTCTTTTGGCAAGTCGATATCGTTGGACATCGCATCATCTCCGACTCTTACATCTGACTTATCGACAGACTGTGTTCCCACGACTTGCATTTGGCTGATGCGAAGCCGCTGGAAAAATGTACCCCGCTCACCGGCCGGCGACAACATTCGCCGCAGCGCCGGAATGGTCATATTGCGAACTGGATCTGCACTGATCCGAACAGGTAATAATTTCCACGCGGTGTGTAGCATTGAGCAGGCGACGAAACCGGGCAGCCCGTTCCCTCCCGCCGGCGCGGGAGTGATTGATGACATGCGCTACGGCTATCCACCATGCAACAAACAGGCCCGCAGAGAGGTTCACTGGGGGAGTCCCCGGCGACAGGCCGTAAGCGCCGCGAAGGCAAAAAAGCATACCGGAGTACCTATTGCACGGTAATCGTCTCCCTCATATTCGGATGTATACCGCAAAACACCTTATAGACCCCCGGCTTATCAAACTTGAACTGATATGTATCGTTCTGGTCAAGTGCGGCAGAACGAAACATGCCGGCATCGTTCACAACCGTATGTGGTTCGCCGTCGAGATTCTTCCAGGTCACGGTCGAACCGGCCTTGATCGTGAGCGCCATCGGCGAGAACATGAAGTTCTTGATCACGACCGCGTTAGAGGCGTTCGGGCCTTCGGCTCGCGCGACGGAGAACCCGGCCAATGCTGCCACGATCACCGCACTCCCGAGAAACGCAAAAACACCGCGCCGAATATGAGTCGTTGGCATAACTTATCTCCTGTAGCTGAATGGCGTCCGGAAATCAAACAAGCGTTGTATCGGCAAGCGTCGCCTTGAGCGGGTGGCGCACGATCTTGATGCTCGTCACACCAAGCATCCTGGGAAGCTGATCGCTCGCCACCGTCAGCGGCCCGGGACCCGGGCCGTTACCCGCAGTCGGTTGCGGATAAGCTGTCGAGCGCGCTGTGTGGAACGTAATGTTGCCCTCGACCTTCGTGACGATCTGGTGAATATGACCGTTCAGAACGGTCACCGAACCGAAGCGCTTCAGATAGCCCATTGCCTGACCGGCATCGCCGGTGCCCCACCCCCACGGTTCGTAGATCGTCCACATCGGCATGTGCGCGAACACAACGATCGGTGTGCTGGCCGAGCGTCCCTTCAGGTCGCTTTCGAGCCAGGCGAGCTGCTCGTCGCCCAAGCCCCCCAAGCCGTTGGGCTTGAAATGCATGACGTTGACGAGACCGACAAAGTGCACCCCGTTGTGGTCGAAGCTGTAGTAACCCTTGTTGTCCGAGGCCTGACCGAAACGGCTGAAGTATTCAGCCCCGGGCCCATCCGTCACATCGTGTTCGCCCGGCACGGTGTGCAACTCCGTGATATTCAGACCCGACAGCAGTTGGGACGCGAGGTCGAACTCGGCCGGCTTGGAAAGATGCGTGATATCGCCCGTATGGATTGTCAGCGCCGGTTTGACCGGCATGGCATTGACGAAGTCGATTGTTTGCCTGAGCGTGCCCGCGACATCCGGATTGGCTTCCTTATTGAAACCGATGTGCGAGTCGCTGATCTGCAGGAAAAGGGGCACACCTCCGGCCGAGGGGGAATCCTTCGCGCCGGCGGCAAGCGCCAATTCCACCGGCGTGAGAATCCCGCCGGCCAGCATAAACACCGTGCCCACGCCGCCGAACGCGAGACATTTCAGCGCGCCGCGACGCGACGGATCGAAAGAATGATCTGACGACATATTGACCTCACGATAAGGATTCGGAGGTAGACCGCGGGATCGTCCGGCGGGCCTCTCGACTCGGTTCGTGAATGAAGACTGCCGCGCCAGCCGTTTTATTCCCGCTTCAACCGATCGGCTGAGTTTTTTTATTCCGGCCGTGTGACCGGCTCGCCAACAATCAGTGTGAACGTGGGAATAGCCGAACTGCGCCGACGGTCATGCAGATCAGAGAACACGAATGGAGTCGTCAAAATGGACATCATCGACATGGCCCGTGCCTCGGGCATGGCAGTCATCCTCGAAGGCAGGATCGGCCGCGAGGAATACCAGAGCGTATGCGGTTCGCTCTCGGCGTTACAGCGATTTGCCGATGCGGTACGTCACGACACGGCGCCGTCCGGTATTCGTCGCCGGGCGCCCCGCCAGAATGTGCATGCGAGCGCAAAGGAGCGCACGCTGTTCCCGGCTCCCCGGCCGCCGCGGTAAGCAGGCAGGTTTGCGTGGACAATATCGACGGAGGTTGACGTGCGACCAGTTTTGCGCCGTTTGCAACTCGGATCCGGCGTGGTGCTGCTGATCTATCTCTTCCTCCATCTGATCAATCATGCACTCGGAATCTGGTCGCTCGATCTCGCCGGGCACGGTCTCGCATTGGCTTTACGCGTCTGGCATAGCGTGCCCGGAACAATCCTGCTGTACGGTGCGGCGCTCCTGCACTTCGCACTGGCCTTGCGCACGATCTACGGGCGCAATCAGTGGTCGCTGCCCGCCACCGAATGGATACGGCTTTGGGCAGGACTCAGCCTGCCTCTGCTGCTCATCCGCCATGCGGTCTCGACGCGCCTCGCGGCCTCGCTCTATGGCTTCGAACCCAATTACGAGCGGATCGTGATATTGCTGATCACGAGCGGCACGCAAGGCTTGCAACTTGCGCTGCTCGCACCGGGCTGGCTACACGGCTGCCTCGGCTTGTGGCTTCGTCTGCGTCACCACGCGATCGTGCGCCGCGCGAAGCCCGCGCTGCTTGTTCTGCTCGTACTCCTGCCGCTGCTATCCGCGGCGGGCTTTATCCGAATGAAGCGGGCCGTCGTGGCAATGCATGCGATCCTTCCCGCGCCCGACCCGAAACTGATCATGCATCAACTCGCGCTCGACGCGTGGCGTCACGATCTCGTCACCCTGTATCTTTCGCTACTTGTCAGCGCCTTCCTGGCTGGTCAGTTGCGCAGTTGGCTGGAGCGTCGAAGGTCGCGCAAAGCGTCAGTCAATGTCTGAGACGGCGGATTGCGTTTCATGTCTCTTCTCCATGGAGAGCGAGCGCACGATGTTCAGGGCACCAGGGCCGGCCGCAAGTTGCTTCATCACCGGACGATGGGGGAACTGCGGGTCGAATATGCGACGTTCCAGGCTAACGACGATCCTTCTCTAAAGCTTGCCATCTACAAGGTGGATGCCGCATAGGTCGATGCGGCGAATACCGGGTCCAGATACCCGCAGATTGCCGGGCCGCCATCACGACCCAGCCAATGTTCGGCATGACCAGGCTCATAGCCCCAATCGCACACTCGCGCCTGAAATTCAAGCCACGCGCAGGAGCGGGTTATCCCGCGTTGACGTTTCCATAACAGAGTATTTACAGTTCCGTATGTTCGCGTATTGAATCGTAGTTCTATATACGAACATTTTTTGACAATAAATACGACGATCGAATCGCCAGACTTTCGTCACAGCTCGACACTGGAGAAACCAACGATATGAAGCACACCACCACCTTGACCCGGGTCGCCTGCGCAATCACCGCGCTCGCCGGCGCACCCGCCTTCGCGCAAAGCAGCGTCACGCTGTACGGCATCGTCGATACGGGTTTCGCGTATCAGAGCAGCCAGACGTCGCTCGGCTCGACAACGGGTGGTAAATCGAACCTCAAGATGGCTCAGGGTGTGTGGGCAGGCAGCCGTTTCGGCCTGAAGGGTGCGGAAGATCTCGGCGGCGGCACCAAGTCGATCTTCCAGCTGGAATCCGGCTTCAATTCGGCGACCGGCGCGCAGCAGTACACGAACGCGATGTTCGGCCGTCTGGCGTTCGTCGGCTTGACGAACCCGACCTACGGTACGCTCACCGCCGGCCGTCAATACACCGCGTACTACTCGCTGCTCTCGCCGTATAGCCCGACCACCTGGCTCACCGGCTTCTACGGCGCGCACCCCGGCGACGTCGACGCGCTCGACACGATCTACCGCGCCAACAATTCGCTGGTCTATACCTCGCCGAAGCTGTACGGCTTCACGTTCAGCGGCTCGTACTCGCTCGGCGGCGTGCCGGGCAGCCTGAACCGCGGCTCGACGTGGAGCGGTGCGATCCAGTACCTCAACGGTCCGGTCGGCGTGGCGGTCGGCTTCATGCGGATCAACAATTCGACGGTAGGCGGCGGCGCTTTCGGCGCGGATTCGACCGTGTCGAACAACGGCGTGCAATCGGGCGTCTCGGCCGTGACCAACGGCTACCAGACAGCCCAGGCGCAGCAGCGCTTCGCGGTCACCGGCGGCTACAACTTCGGCAACGGCTGGGACGTGTCGGCTGCGTACTCGAACGTGCAGTACATTCCGGGGGTAGGCTCGAGCTTCCGCGATACGGCGATCTTCAACACGGGCGGCGTCGTGCTGCACTGGAAGCCGTCGGTCGCATGGGACTTCGCAACCGGCTACAGCTACACGCGCGCCACGAAAGCGAACGGCATCACGAGTTCGGCGCAGTACCAGCAGGTCAACCTGTCCGAGTACTATGCATTGTCGAAGCGCACCGGGCTCTACGCGCTGCAGGCGTTCCAGCGCACGAACGGCAACACGCTCGGCACGGCAGGCTCGGGGCATATCATCACCGCCACCGCAACGATCGGCGACGGCTTCCAGAGCGCGCCGTCGTCATCGCGTAGCCAGTTCGCGGCAGGTGTCGGCATCGTGCACCGGTTCTAACCGGCGAAGATCGAAGAAAAGACGGCTCGTTATGACGAGCCGCCTGCAGTCCAGGAGACAACTCATGAGCCGCAACGCTGCCGTCAACGTTCAAACCTTCATCAACGAGCACCCTTTTTCGCCGTTCCAGTGGCTCGTTTTTTTCATGTGTTTCGTCGTCGTCCTGCTGGACGGCTTTGACACAGCCGCGATTGGTTTCATTGCACCGTCGCTGATCGCCGAATGGGGCATCACCAAACCGGCGCTCGCGCCCGTGCTCAGCGCCGCGCTGTTCGGCCTCGCGTGCGGCGCGCTTGCCTCGGGGCCGCTGTCCGACCGGCTCGGGCGGCGCTCGTTGCTGCTCGGTTCGGTCCTGCTGTTCGGCGTCGCGTGCCTCGTCTCGGCGTTCTCCACCAGCATCGGGCAACTGACGACGCTGCGCTTCATCACCGGCGTCGGTCTCGGCGCCGCCATGCCCAACGCCGTCACGATGATGGGCGAGTACTGCCCGGACCGCCGTCGCGCCACGGTGATCAATCTGATGTTCTGTGGCTTTCCGCTGGGCGCGGCGTTCGGCGGCTTTCTTGCCGCGTGGATGATTCCGCATTTCGGCTGGCGCAGCGTGCTGGTGCTCGGCGGGATGACACCGCTGCTGCTGATGGTCGTGCTGCTGCTGAAAATGCCGGAGTCCGTGCGCTACATGGTCGCGAACAACCAGCCGGTCGAGCGGATTCGCGCGGCGCTGGCGCGGATTTCCGCCGAAGCGTCGCAGGCGGTTACCTTCGTGATGACCGAAAGTGCGCCGCAAACCGGCGGCAAGGGTCTCGGCGTGGTGCTGTCGCGCTCGTACATCATCGGCTCCGTGATGCTGTGGGTCGCGTACTTCATGGGCCTCGTGATTTTCTATGCGTCGATCAACTGGATGCCGATCCTGTTGAAGGATGCCGGCCTCACGCCGCAGCGCGCAACGCTGATCTCAGCATTGTTCCCGCTCGGCGGCGTGGGCGCGGTGCTGTGCGGTGTGCTGATGGACCGCTTCAACGCGAACCGCATCATCGCAGCCTGCTATGCGCTGACCGCCGTGAGCGTCTATTTCATCGGCCAGGCGGTCGGCAACGTGGGAGCGTTGGTGTTCATCGTGTTCGTCGCAGGTGTGCTGATGAATACCGCGCAGTCGTCGATGCCGGCGCTGGCCGCCGCGTTTTATCCGACGCAAGGGCGCGGCACGGGCGTCGCGTGGATGTTGGGGATTGGACGCTTTGGCGGCATCGCGGGATCGTTCCTGGTCGCTGAACTGACGCGGCGCCACTTCACGTTCGCCGGAATCTTCGCGACGGTAGCGGCCGCAGGTGTGATTTCCTGCATCGCCTTGCTGCTGAAGCAGGCTGCACGGCCGCACACACCGGCAATGCCGGCCTCGAAGACGGAGTCGTTCGGGCACTGAACGGCGATGAAACGTTATCTGTGCGCCGCCTGTGGATGGCTTTGCGCGATTTCTGCGTGCGGCGCCGCTTCCGGACACGATATCGTGCTTATACAGGCCAAAACAACGCGTCGTTGTATGTAGCCCAGCAGGTTATCCACGCGGGGCCGATCGCGTCAACGCCCGAAAATCGCCCGGTGACATGTCATAAGCGCGCCTGAAGGCACGGTTGAAATCCGACGCACTGTTAAAGCCCAACCCATAAGCGATCTCCACGATCGCCAGATTCGGGTACCTGCGCAGTTCATCGGCGGCTTCGCGCAACCGGCGGTTGCGAATATAAGTCGCCAGCCCGCCTTCAGGTTCAAACAGACGATACAGCGTGGGCCGAGGCAGTTGCGAAGCACGGAGCACGCTCTCGGGCGTGAGATCCATTTGATGAAGATTGGCCTCGATATAGCGACGCGCCGTTCCGAACATCGCCGTGCGTGCCGCGGCGCGTGCATTGCCGATTAGACGCGCCTCCTTACCGAAGGCCGCTGCGATCAACAGCGCGCAGGTGCGGATCGCCTCATACGCCTCCGGCCCGCTCATCTTGTGGACGTTCTGGCTAAGGTCGGCGAGGTGGGCCGGAATCATGCGCGTTAGCGGCGTTTTATATTCAATGACACTGCCATGAATCGACTCCGCTTCCGGCAGGACCGACTCGACTAGCGCACGCGGCAAGAAAAAAGCCAGCAAACGGCAGGCGCTGCGCTCCATATGCATCGGCTGATTCATATCCAGCGCGAGAATGCCCGGCTCGGACTGCAAGGCTTTGCGTTTCGGATACAAGCCCGTGCCGGTCTCGATGGTTCCCTCCACCGCCACATGAAACACGTACTGGCGCACGTTGTCGGTGGAAATCCGCGCCACGGAGCGCGCTTGCGACACCGGATCGGTACGGCAATCCATGAACGTCAGATCGCCGCTCCGGTAGCTTTCGATCGTGCCGCTGAAGCCGTCGGCCAGTTGTGCGCGCGAAATCGGCACGTCGAGAAAATGCCCAAGCCGGTCCCGCCACGCAGGCAGCTGCGATCGCGGCGCTTCGTGATGCGTGCTGAAGTGGCTACGGATGCACTCCGGGGGAGCCACGCCCTTGGCAAGGGAATCTGTCGTCAAGATTTTTTCCGCCCGCTAAACGTGATGGGGATGGTTTTAAAATCTGAAGCACTTCCTTTTCTTCTTCACTGCCTATTCCCACGCGATTGTAGTGGAACATCCCACACGAAAAAAACCCCGACCGTTTCCGGCCGGGGCCAACTCTCTCGCTCGCACACCAAGTACCGTGCGTGCATATGTACTGTACCTGCAGCGATCGTGTGAATATATACGCCGCGCTGGAAGAGTCCTTTCCATCAGTCGCAGCCGCGCGCAACGCCGATTCAACGGCTGTACATCGCGTTCCAGTCGGCGGTGGACACCGCGGGCCGGCCGGTCTGCGATGAGCCCGTAACGCTGCTGCCGTAACCGCTCGTATTGCCGTTCTGCACAGCAACGCGGGCTTCCGCAGCCTGAATCGCGTCGGGATAATGCGCCTGGTCGCCGTCGCCGACGTGATAGCCAGCCTTCTCGAGTTGAATCAGTTCCGCACGCACCTGTGCGCGCGTGATCGGTGAATTCGATTGTGCGAAAGCAGTGGCCGAAGCGGCAAGCGAAGCAGCAATAACAACGGCCTGAATCAAAGACTTCATGGTAAGACGACCTCCAATGACGGGTGTGGTGCGGCGCGTCGACGACTCCGTCCGCGACCGCTGAACCTAGTCTAGGCGTCCTTTCCTCGCAGAATAACGGGCGCGCATCGAAGGGATTGTTGTTGGATCCAGGGAAATCGCTCCGCCGCGCACCGCGCCGGGCCGGCAGTGCGCAGCGCGGTGCCAGTGCCGCGATCAGAAGCGCGTGCGCAGGCCCACCGTGCCGACCACCTGATTGTCGGTCGAAGACGCACCGCCCGCCGTATTGATGAACGCCACGTAGCCGTGGCCGCTCACGTGCTGGTACATCGCTTCGGCGTACACGTCCGTGCGCAGCGATAGCGCGTAGACGGCCTGCAGGTTGACCTGATTCCATTTCGGATCGGCACCGAAACTCGACGTGCCGTTCACGTGTGCGTTCGTGTACGTATAGGCCGCGCCGAGGTTCAGCGCAGGCGTCACCGCGTACTTGCCGTTCACTTCGTAGTTATCGAAGCGCATCGAACCATGCGTCACGCCGAACGAAGCCGTGTTCTGAAACTGGCTATGGGTGTAGACAAACCCCGCCGTCACCGGACCGAAGCCGTAGCTCAACGCAGCGCCGGCGGTGCGCTGAACATCGGCGCCGAGCTGGAAGCCGCCCGTGCCGTTCGCTGTCGATTCGGCGAGATCGACCGAACCGCCGGTGTTCGAGGTGGAGTTCGAACCGTTGATCTGCAGATAGCCTGCGGCCGCCTTCAACGAACCAATGCTATAACTCACGCCCGCACTGTACGCGCGGTTGACTGCGAAATCCGTGCTGTTCGAAAACGCGTAGAGGCCGCCGAACTTCAGACCGCCATAGTTGGTGCTCGTATATTTGACGGCGTTGCTCATTCGCACCGAGTGATTCAGATTGTCGTTGTCGAACGGATGCGCAAAGCCGGTATCGCCGAAGGTGCCGGCCGTGCCGGACAGCGGCGCGACGAAGTCGACGAGCGAGTCGTATTGGCGTCCGAGCGTCAGCGTGCCGAACTGATTGCTGCTCAAGCCGGCGTAGGCCTGGCGGCCGAACATCCGGCCGTTCTGGCCGAGCTTGCCGTTCTGCACGTTGTAGCCGTTTTCGAGTACGAACAGCGCCTTGAGGCCGCCGCCCAGATCCTCGCTGCCGCGCAAGCCGAAGCGGCTGCCGTTGATGTTGCCGCTCGTCGCCTGTACCAGCGCGCCTTGCGAGCCGCCTTTCTTGACATTGTTGGTGTATGCAATGCCTGCGTCGATGAGGCCATACAACGTGACCGAGCTTTGTGCATGCGCCACCGTAGCGGCAAGTCCTGCAAACGCCGCGACTGCGGCGGAAATCTTTTTCACGTGAACGCTCCTGCGTAGCTGAAGTTTGGTGTTGAACAGCGACGCGAGTATAAAAACGCGGACCCCAGGAACGGGTGTCCGGCATTTGGAGCAGTCCTTTATAGATTGAAGAACAATCGTTCATCAATGTGCAGCAATCGAGATGCGGCGCGCTTTTACGCGGCGTTTTCAGGGCTCCCGGATGATGGCGCGGCAGTGATCCGGTTGCGTGCGAACAACACTCCGGCATTGCCGACTCACCAGGCGTTCTGAAAGGAAAGCGAGGTAGCATACGCGCGAAGGCGGCGAGTGCGGCACCGCCGGAGGCGGCATCTGTCATCGTCCCCTGCCTCACTCAGGCACAAAGTTGCAGCATCTTGTGCACTCTCGCTCAATCGCGCATTTCCGAGGTTTCGTTCGAACGACTACTTATATCCTCCTGGGCGGCGGCTTCGGCGTGGCTTTACTCATCGCCATCTGGGGCATCTGGCGCTTGAGGTAACCTCCACGGACGTTGGCACACCTCTCGCACAGGTGGCATCCCAACAACCATTCGACTTACGAAACCCTATGTCCTCTACTGCCGTTAGCACTGTTTCCCAGACGACCAAAGCAGCGCCCGGACTTGTGCTGGGCGCGATCGGCGTCGTATTTGGGGACATCGGTACCAGTCCGCTCTATACGCTGCGGGAATGTTTGAAGGCTGCCGGCGGTGTCAGCCAGACCAATGTGTTCGGCATCGTGTCGCTGATACTCTGGTCCATCATCATCGTCGTTACGTTGAAGTACGTCAGTTTTGTCATGCGCGCGGGCAATGACGGAGAAGGCGGCATCCTGGCGCTCACCGCGCTCGCGTCCGGAGTCGCGCCTGCACGATTGCGCGAGTTGCTTCTGGTTCTCGGCGTATTCGGCGCGGCCATGTTTTATGGCGATTCAATGATTACACCCGCCATTTCGGTCATCTCCGCGGTTGAAGGCGTGACGCTAGTCGACCCTCACCTCACCGAATGGATCGTTCCCATCTCTCTGGTCATTCTCACGTGCCTGTTCAAGCTGCAGAAACGCGGCACCGGTGCAGTCGGACAAGTGTTCGGGCCGGTGATGATCGTATGGTTCGTGACGTTGGCGGCACTCGGTATATCGCATATTGCAACGCATACCGGTATCGTGCGAGCCGCGTCGCCCTTCTACGCAGTGGCCTTCGTGGCGAAAGCGCCGGGGACGGCGTTTGTCGTGCTCGGCTCCGTGTTTCTTGCGCTGACCGGCGGCGAAGCGCTCTATGCGGACATGGGCCACTTCGGGACAAAACCAATCCGGCTCGCATGGTTGTTGCTCGTGCTGCCCAGTCTTGTTCTGAATTACTTCGGTCAGGCAGCGCTCGTACTCGAAAAACCTTCCGCAGTGGCGCAACCGTTTTTTCAGTCGGCGCCGGACTGGGCGCTCATTCCCCTCGTGCTGCTCGCGACGGCAGCCACCATCATCGCGTCGCAAGCGGTGATTTCCGGCGCCTTCTCGATGACCAAGCAAGCGGTCCAACTCGGCTTTCTGCCGCGCATCCCCGTGGTCCATACGTCGACACATGAAATGGGACAGGTCTACGTACCGTTCATCAATGTTTCGCTTTACGCGGCGGTGGTGTTTCTCGTCGTGTTCTTCAGATCCTCCGACAATCTGGCAGCCGCATACGGCATCGCGGTCGCGTCGACGATGCTGCTGACGACTTTACTGATGTACTTCATCACCCACAGCCTGTGGAAATGGCACCCGCTTGTTACGGCGGCCGTGATCGGGCCGCTGGCTCTGGTCGACGCGGTGTTCGTCTCGAGCAATATCAGCAAGGTTCTTGAAGGCGGATGGTTTCCGCTGCTCGCCGGCGGCGTGCTTTTCACCGTGATGACCACCTGGCATCAGGGGCGCAAAACGGTCGTCGATCGTATGAAAAGCGACAACCTGCCCCTGGTTGGACTGATTCACTCCCTGTGTGACGGCGGACACCCGCCGCCTCGCGTCAAAGGCACGGCGGTGTTTCCCGGCGGTGTGGTCGACATGGCGCCGAGCGCTTTTCTGCACAACCTGAAACACAATGGGGTCATGCATCAGACCAACATCTTCCTGGCCGGCACGACGGACAACGTGCCTCACGTGCCGGATGAGAAAAAAGTCGCCGTGACCGCCCTGGGGCACGGATGCTATGCCGTCGCGGTCCATCATGGTTTCATGGAGATTCCCAACGTCCCCGCCATTCTTGAACTGGCGCAAAAGCAGATGCCGAACTGGCAGTATGAGCCGGCGGACACGTCGTTTTTCCTCGCGCGCGACACGATCGTGGCCACGGGCGCAAGCAAGGCGATGCCGCTATGGCGCGAGAAGCTGTTCGCGTTTCTTGCGCGCAATGCAGCGCAGGCAGCGGAGTATTACAGCCTGCCTGCGAATCGCGTTGTGGAGATGGGTGGTCAGATTAACCTCTGACCCTCCGGCGCCGCTGATGCAAATCTGCCCATCGCCGGCACGGCCTATCAGATCAGGCCACGAATCAGATCGCGAGACAGATTATTCAGGTACCGGCCCCACCCTCATTCACGAGGCCGCTTTCATAATGATGGCAGCGCACCATTCTTTTCATTTTCCTTTCATTTCTGCCATTTTCAGTTGCGCATCGAACGCTGAAAGTTATATTGGCTCTGCTTAACGAATCCTGTTGTTGACTTTGGAATAAAACGCCGCCTAAAATTCGCGCATATCCACAAATGGGGCTGATGCCTTGGACACCTGCAGTAGTCGACCTTCGAACAGTTTCGCTGCCTGACCGGCAGGACGTCCGCGCTCTCTTCATCCAGCCGCCGTCTTGCCTCAAGGCAGACGGTGCGCGCCGTAGCAACCCTCCCCGTGCACCTTTATTAGCGCCATATGGCCGTTGCGATTACGCACGTTCGTATGGCACCGCGTCGCGAGCATGCACTCGCGGCTGCGTCCGTTCGCGCCTTTCGATTTAACGGTGCGAGCAGACGCGGATAAACGCGCGCGCCGCAGACGTGCTTAGCAATCGTGTAGCAATCGCACGTACGAACGCCGATAAGGAGCCGCCATGCCGGACAGTGACAGTTACCCCATATGCCGCTCACTTTCGTTTTTGCTTTTGCCCAAGGAAAGCGAGTAGACCTTCGTTGCTGCGCGTGATGCGCACAACCTCTCCGTCTGCTGGCTTTCCGCGAACCGCGTCAAGCCACGCGCTAGACCACGCGTTTAGCGATATACACACGGAGAAATATCATGACCTTCGGCCTCCTTCTGTCGCAACTGCCGCAAGTCCAGGAATCGCGCGTCCACTACGACGCCATGCTTGCCCTGCAAGCACCTGAACCGCGCAGATTCGCCGCATTCTGGCAGCGTTTCAAGCGTCTCCTTTCATAACGCGCCCTGTTCCGTCACACGCAAGCGACGCCGTTACACGACTCACGCCCTTACGTATGCCGGAGGTGCGCATTTTCCTTTCAATAAACACAAACGGGGAAGAAAGCAAAATGTCTACTCCAACGCAAGTTTCAACCACGCGGAGCGCCGTGCTCGACGCCGCGCACGTCGGCGATATCAGGGGTGCTTTGGGCACCATCGCCCATCACGACACCGCGCCGCGCAACAACTGGTGGGCGCGCTTTCGCACGCTGCTGGCCATCCTCGGTCCGGGCCTCATCGTGATGGTCGGCGACAATGATGCGGGCGCCTTCGGCACCTACACCCAGGCCGGGCAAAACTACGGCACCACGTTGCTGTGGGCCATGCTGCTGCTGGTGCCGGTGCTCTTCGTCAACCAGGAAATGGTGTTGCGACTGGGTGCCGTGACCGGTGTCGGCCACGCGCGCCTCATCTTCGAACGCTTCGGCAAATTCTGGGGTGCGTTCAGCGTCATTGACCTGTTCATTCTCAACGCGCTGACGATCGTGACCGAGTTCATCGGCATTACGTTTGTGCTCGACTTCTTCGGCCTTTCCAAGATTGCCGGCGTTTGCATCGCTGCCGCGCTGACCATGGCCGCCGTCAGTACGGGAAGCTTCAGACGCTTCGAGCGCTTCGCCATCGTGCTGTGCCTGCTGAGTCTGCTGCTGGTGCCGGTGCTGGTGTCGATTCATCCGCCGGTTGGGCAGATGACGCGTGATTTCCTCATTCCGGGCTGGCCGGAGCATTCGAAGCTGAGCGATGTGATGCTGCTGGTCATCGGTATCGTCGGCACCACCGTTGCACCGTGGCAACTGTTTTTCCAGCAAAGCTACATCGTCGACAAACGCATCACGCCGCGTTTCATGAAGTACGAAAAGGCCGACCTGTGGATCGGCATTGTGTTCGTGCTGATTGGCGCCGTGGCGATGATTTCGTTCTGCGCCGCGCTGTACGCCGGCAAGCCCGAGTTCGGCAATTTCTCGGATGCCGGTGGCGTCATCGCGGGGCTGGAAAAGTATGCGGGCCGGACGTCGGCCGTCCTGTTTGCCGTGGCCCTGCTCGACGCCTGCATCATCGGCGCCGCCGCAGTGTCGCTGTCGACCGCATACGCTATCGGCGACGTGTTCAAGATTCGCCACTCGCTGCATCGTCCCGTGTCGGATGCCAAGGGTTTCTATCTCGTGTACTTCGGCATCGTTGCCGCCGCTGCGGCACTGGTGCTGATTCCCGGCAGTCCGCTTGGTCTGCTGACCGAAGCGGTGCAAACGCTCGCGGGCGTGCTGCTGCCTGGCGCCACCGTATTTCTGCTGCTATTGTGCAACGACCGCGCCGTGCTTGGCCCGTGGGTCAATTCGAAGAAGCTCAATCTGTTCACGGGCGCCGTTGTCTGGGTGCTGGTGATGCTGTCCATCATCCTGACTGCCTCGGTGATGTACCCGGATATCACCGGGGAAACGATTCTCGAAATCCTCGTCGGCGGGACGCTGCTGGCCGTCGTCGGCTACGCCGCCATGGTCGGGATTCGCAAGGTTGGAGGTGAAACGACGGACAGCCACGTAGAAACGTATCCGAAAAGCGCCCGCGATACGTGGCGCATGCCACCGCTGGAAGAACTGCCGCCGCCGAACCTCACGCTGTCCGAGCGTGTCTGGATGGGCGTGCTGCGCGGCTATCTGGTGCTGGCTGTCGCACTGGTTATCGTGAAGGTCGTGCAGATGACGATCCTGAAATAAGCCACTATAAGAACACAAAGAGAACACCCAGCCGCCGCCCAGAAAGCGGCGGCTTTTTTTGTACGCAGCCTATTTCATTCGTTGCCACACGACTTTCGACGACCCATATCCGAAGGCTCCAGGCGTGATGTACGTCAGACGATCACCGTCAATCGTGAATGGTCGCCGTTGAACATCTGCATCCCAGTTCGGAAAGGTACTTTTCTGGATATGGAAAACGATAACTTGCCCTGCTGAATCGACGGCATAAGTGCCGAAATGCGCGACGTTGCCCCGGATGATTTTTTCGTTCTCTTCGGCCGTGCCTAGCTGCCGGTTACCCGATGCGAATTTCGGCAGATCGGCGCGGAGCACGACCAGAACGTAGCGGCCGTCGCTGCCGAAGATGAGTTGCCCTTCCGGATGCGGCCCAAGCAATTCCACGTCATTGCCGCTCTTTGCCACCGTCAACGAGACCAGCGACCACGAACCCACCACGCTGGCTGCGGCCTGCGCAAAAGCCTTGGGTACGGGCGCACACGCGGCGGCAATCGCCATCGCGATAGCGGCCATCGTTTTGAGCGCTGGTTTCATGACGTTCTCCACGCGCGCGAGGACCTGAAGTCAGACGATTCCGTCGCGTTTCGCTAGCACTTGCGTAAAGATTCGCCGCCATTGCGCGGCGCGCCGGCCGGGTCCCTCTCGCATGTTGCCCCCGCGTTTGGCGTAAGACGATCACTTCGGCGAGAGAAAGCGGATTTACTTTTGGTAGTTTGTGAAGCGTAGGCGCTTTCCTGACGAAAATCTATCGCGTTGGCTATTGCGTTAATCCCCACGCCCGTCAGGTCCGACGCGACAGCGCCGGACCTCACACCGTTTCAAGGTTTAAAAATTGCAGGGCCTCAATTGAAATCGCCGGTCTCGAGTTCCACGGACCGTCCGCCGTTTTTTTCGAGCACCCGCCGCGTAGCGTTTTCGATCTGCGCGCGGTTTGCCTCGAAGGTACCGACGAGATTGTGAGCAGATGTGCCGTCGTTGCCGAAATGGTCGTTCAAGGCATCGAGCGATACGCTGCACCAGACGTCGGCCCCATCGACGTTGGCTTCGAAGGCAACCCGCGCAGCCGCCACCACTTCGCGGCGTCCGGTGAATTCGATCCTCATGACTACCCTCCATCTGTCGAAAGAAAAGCGTTGAACGTGCAAACGCTGCCGTGCCTGCTGTGCCGCACTATAACGCCGCACGCTCAGCGCACATTCTCCGCAAGGTGCATACTCGACATCGGCCGCATTCGTGCGGCCGCGCTTATGCGTCGCGGCGCTCATGTCTCCCCTCGTGCCGCCTGCCGCGCCGCCTGACGTGTCTAACATCCTAATCCTATCTATCGGCCTGTGTCCCGCAACCCGCTATCCCGCGCGCGAACGAGGCAAGGTGCAAGACTATCTGGCGAGCGTGTGGGCCATTTCGGCGGTGGTTGGGCCGATGCTGGGCGGGCTTTCGTCCCCGCGATCAACATCGGCGGGGCTAAAAAGGTCCCGGTCAAAGCGCTGTCACCGCTTGAAGAGTGATGCGGCCGCGGTTCTACAAACCCGCTATCGGCAGGTTGCAATTTGCGCGGGCGCACAAGCCATCCGTAAGCCATAGTCGTGCCCGGATGGGCTGCGCCGGCGCGTACAGGTCAGTCCTTCGCGTACAGCGTCGACTCCACGAACCCTTCCGCGGCCAGCACCTGCCCCACCAGAATCAGCGCCGTGCGCTCGATATGGGTCGATTGCACTTTGCCGACGATGTCGTCGAGCGTGCCCGTGAGCTTTTCTTCATCCGGCCAGCTCGCGCGATAGATCACCGCGATCGGACAATCGCCGCCGTAATGCGGCCGCAATTCATCGACGATGCGCGCCAGATGCCGCACGCCGAGATGAATCGCCATTGTCGCGCGATGGCTCGCCAGCTTGCCGAGTTGCTCGCCTGCGGGCATCGTCGTTTTGCTGGCGTAGCGCGTCAGGATCAGCGTTTGCGAAATGCCAGGCAAAGTAAGCTCACAGCCGAGCGCCGCCGCGCACGCGGCGGTCGCGGTCACGCCGGGCACGATCTCGTATGGAATGTTCAGCTCGCGCAGTCTGCGGATCTGCTCGCCGATCGCGCCGTATAACGAAGGGTCGCCGGAATGCACGCGCGCCACATCCTGGCCCTTCTCGTGCGCCGATTCGAGCAATGCGACGATCTGATCGAGGTCGAGGTCGGCGGTATTGACGACCTGCTCTGCAACATGACCTTCCAGCACGGCGGCCGGCACGAGCGAACCCGCATACAGGATCACCGGACAACTGCGCACGAGGCGCTGCCCTTTCACCGTGATCAATTCCGGGTCGCCGGGACCCGCGCCGATAAAAAACACCGTCATTCGATACTCCGTGATTCATTCGGTCGGCACGTCGTCGACGCGCCGCTCAGGAGGATAAGTGCCGCAACGCGTCGAGCAATTCGACCACGCCCTCAAACTCTCGATCGGCTGCAGGCAACTCGGGTCGCCGCAGCATGACGATCGGCAGGCCACGTTCGCGCGCGACTTCGAGCTTTGCTTCGGTGGCGCTGCCGCCGCTGTTTTTGCTGACTACCACGTCGAACGCTTCGGCACTGAAAAGCGCTCGCTCGCCTTCGAGCGTGAACGGGCCCCGTGTGTCCAGAATCCGGGCGCGGGCATTGCCGTCGTGCGGGTCGAGACAGCGCACGGTCCAGAACTGGTGCGGCGGGATGTCGTCGAGATGCGCGAGCGGTTCGCGGCCAAGCGTGAACAGTGGCCGCCTGAACGCGGCGAGCGCCGCGGTCAGTTCGCTCCAGCGATCGACCATGCGCCAATCGTCGCCGGTTTGCGGATGCCAGCCAGGGCGGCGCAGCGCCCAGCACGGCACACCTGCGGCATGACTCGCTTTCACGGCATTCGCACTGATTTGCGCGGCGTACGGGTGGGTCGCGTCGATTACCAGGCCGATGCGTTCCTGTTCGATGTAGCGCGCCATGCCTTCAGCGCCGCCAAAGCCGCCGACGCGCACCGTACCCGGCAGATCGTCCGGCACCTTGCCGAGCCCGGCGAGACTGTACACGTGATCGGGCTCAAGTCGATGCGCGATCTTCAACGCGTCGCCGGTGCCGCCGAGCAGCAGGATGCGCGTCATTGCGCGGCTCCGATCAGATTGCCCTGGCGGTCGATCGCGAACATTTCGACGGCGACCTGCGGCGGTACGATTTCGCGCGCGACCGCGAGCGCATGCCGGCAGACGATATCGCCGAGCGGCACGTTCTGCGCGCGCGCCAACGCCACCGCTTGCTGACTCGTATTGGCCGCGCGAATCGCCGCCTGCAATGCCGCGTCCGCGCCGTGTTCGGATGCCCACACGGCCAGTTGCGCCAGATCGATGCTCGAATTCCGGCTATGCAGATCGAGATGCCCCGCGGCCAGTTTGCTGAGCTTGCCGAAGCCGCCGCAAATGCTCAGGCGTTCGACCGGCGCGCGCTTCATATGCTTGAGCACCGCGCCAACGAAGTCGCCCATTTCGATCAGCGCGATGTCCGGCAGGCCGTAATGCGCGCGCATGGCGTCTTCGCTCGCGTTGCCGGTGCAGGCCGCGACATGCGTGTAGCCGTTCGCACGCGCGACGTCGATGCCCTGGTGAATCGACGCGATATACGCCGAGCACGAAAACGGCCGCACGATTCCGGTGGTGCCGAGAATCGACAGGCCGCCGAGAATGCCGAGGCGCGGGTTCATCGTCTTCAGTGCGAGTGCTTCGCCGCCCTCCACGCCGATCGTCACCTCGAAACCGCCGCCGTATGCGTGCTCAGCAGCCAGATCGGCCAAATGTTCGGTCATCATCTTGCGCGGCACCGGATTGATTGCCGGTTCGCCGACCGGCAGCGTCAATCCCGCACGCGTCACCGTGCCGACGCCCGGTCCCGCGTGAAAACGCACGCCCGGTTCGGCACGCAGCCGCACGCGCGCGAATACAATCGCGCCGTGCGTCACGTCGGGGTCGTCGCCGGCATCCTTGACAGTGCCCGCTTCGGCGCCGTCGGCGGTCAGGCGGCAGAACACCAGCGGCATCGGCACATGCTGGCCCTTGGGCAAGACAATTTCCGCGACGTCGCTGACGATGCCCGTGAGCAGCAGACGCGCCGCCGCGAGCGACGTCGCGGTGGCGCAACTGCCGGTCGTGTAGCCGCTGCGCAGCGGCGCGGGTTGTTCGGGCGTTTCGTCGCGCATTACGGTTGATGGCGCAAGTCGGCCGCGGGCGGCAACATGCCGGCCGCCTTGGTCACGTCGAGCAGCGTAATCGGTAGTGCCTGGCGCCAGGTGTCGAAGCCGCCAAGCGGTTGTGCGTCGGCAAGCGCAATGCGCGTGAGCGTGCCGCCATGCTGTTCGCGCCACGCCGCGAGCGCCGCCTCGCCTTGCAAGGTCACGGCATTGGCGACCAGCCGCCCGCCGTCGCGCAAGCTCGCCCAGCAGGCATCCAGCACGCCAGGCACGGTCACGCCGCCGCCGATGAACACGGCATCCGGTTCGGGCAGACCGCCCAACGCTTCAGGCGCGCGGCCAGCGACGAGTTGCAATCCGGGCACGCCTAACGCGTCGCGATTGTGTTCGATGAAACGCTGACGCTCCGCGTGCGCTTCGATCGCGATCGCGCGGCAGCTCGGATGCGCGCGCATCCATTCGATGCCGATCGAGCCGCTGCCTGCGCCAACATCCCACAGCAATTCGCCGGGCGTCGGCGCGAGACGCGCCAGCGTGACGGCGCGCACGTCTCGTTTGGTCAGCTGGCCGTCGTGGCGAAAAGCATCATCGGGTACGCCGGAGGTCAGCGGCAGTCGCGGCGCGCCATCCGTTGCGCGGCATTCGAGCGCGATCAGGTTCAGTGCCGCCACCTCGCCCGCCGACCATTGATCCGCGCGGCCGTCGATCCGGCGTTCCAGCTCGCCGCCCAGATGTTCCAGCACGATCATGCGGGTCGCGCCGAAACCGCGCGCGTTCAGCCATTCCGCCAGCGCCGCGGGCGTGCCGCCGTCCGCGCTCAGCACGAACACGCGCGCGCCGTCGTGCAGACGCGCGTTCAGCGTCGGCAGCGGCCGCCCCACCAGCGACACCGTCGCCACATCCTGCAAGGGCCAGCCGAGCCGCGCCGCCGCCAGCGACAACGACGACGGCGCCGGCAGCACCCGCAACTCGCCGGCCGGCAACTGCCGCGCCAGCGTCGCGCCGACGCCGAATAGCATCGGGTCGCCGCTGGCCAGCACGCACACGGGCGCCGCGCGCTCCGCCAGCAAAGGCGCGAGATCGAACGGACTCGGCCACGCCGCGCGGCGGGCGGCCAGGCGCGCGGGCAGCATCGCCAGATGGCGTTCGCCGCCATACACCACCGACGCCTCCAGCAAAGCGCGCCGCGCGGGCTGCCCCAAGCCGGCGAAGCCGTCATCGCCTATGCCCACCACGGTCAGCCATGCCGGCATGCATCCATCCTCATTCTGTATCTTCAAATAATGCGCTGAGCCACGCCGATCAAAGCGTCCAGCCTCGTTGTACGGTTCGAAAAAAGGCATAATACAGCCGCCGGTGCCCTTCGGGGCCGAAGAGGGAACACAGCGTCACTGTGGCTGCCCCCGCAACTGTATGCAGCGAGTCCGCCTGCGCTCCGCGCCACTGGTTCGACCGGGAAGGCAGCGGCGGACCACGACCTGCCAGCCAGGAGACCTGCCGGCGAGACTGTTCGTGCCAGCCTACATCGGGCGGGGTGTACCGATGCCGCAGCAATGCCCGCCTGGGCAGCGCTCGGGCCGTCGCGCGACGCTAAAACCCGGTGTCCGTCTTGAATCACGCTGCGCCTTCCGCTGCTTCGTTTACCGCTGCCCAAGCGCCGCGGCGTTCGGCTTGTCCGGGCCTGCTGCGCATCGTCGCCGCGCGCGACGGCGGGATTTGCCGGATCAAATTGCCCGGCGGCGTACTGAGCGCCGCGCAGGCTGCCGCGATCGCCGAGGCGAGCGCGCGGTATGCGGCCGGGGTGATCGAAGTGACAAACCGCGCGAATCTGCAGGTGCGCGGCGTGCGGGACGGGCAGGAAGCGGCGTTGATTGCGGCTTTGGTGTCGGTCGCTCTCGGGCCGGTGGTGCCGGCGAGTGGCGGTGTTGATGCTGCCACCTTGTCCGCCTCTGCCGCCTTGTCTGCCTCTGCTGCCTCTGCTGCCTCTGCTGCCTCCGCGGCCGACGACGTGCGCAACGTGATGATCAGCCCCGCAGCGGGACGCGATCCATTCGCGCTGTACGACACCACTTCGCTGGCCGCCGGGCTCCTCACGCTGCTGCAAAGCGAAGCGCGTTTTGCGGCGCTGTCGCCGAAATTCGCCGTGCTGCTCGATGGCGGCGAACGTCTTGCCAGGCTCGATCATCCGCACGATGTGTGGCTCGCGGCGACGCAGGTGCACGACGGCGTGAGATTTGTCTTCGGATTGACCGGATGTCCGTCCATGGCGGCCAATGTGGCGGCGGTACCTGTGGCTCGCGCGAACGCGTTCGCCACTGGCGCGTCGCATGCAGGCACCCTCGCCGCCGTCCTGCCGTCGCAAGTCGTCCAACTGGTTCGCGCGCTTCTGCTCACGTTTCTCGATCTGGCCGCCGCCGACGCCACACGTATGCGCCACCTGCTCGCCACGCATTCCGTCGACGCGGTATTGCAGCATGCTCAAACGTATGTCGATTTCCCGCTGTCACGCGACGCGTCGCTCGCCGACTGGCACCGTAGCGCGCCTGCCGATGCCGTGCTGCGGCTCGGCGCGCACGCTCAACGCGTGGTGGGAACGTGGCACGTCGGCGGCCAGCCGCCGCTCGGACGCCTCGACGCCGCGACGTTGCACGGTCTCGCCGCGCTAGCGCGGCAGCAAGGCAACGGCACAATGCGCATGACGCCCTGGCAAAGCGTGCTGCTGCCCGATATCGCCACGGACGCCGTGCCGGCCGTGCTTGCCGGATTGAACACATTAGGCCTCGCGTGCGATCCCGCGCAGCCCATCGCACATCTGATCGCCTGCGCCGGCTCGACCGGTTGCGTAAAAAGTCTCACCGACACCAAAGCCGACGCGCTGCAATTAGCCGCTCGCTTGCCCGGAGGTGTCGACGTCCATCTGAGCGGCTGCCCGCGCTCGTGCGCCGCCGCGCATTGCGCGCCGTACACGCTGCTGGCCGTGGCGCCCGGCACATACGACCTTTATCGACGCGGCACCTCGGCGGATTTCGGCGAGTGCGTCGCGCACCGACTGACGATCGAACAGGCTGCCGACATGCTCGAACAATTAGCCCGGAGCCCTTTAGATGCTTGATTACATTCGCGACGGTCAGGAGATCTATCGCCAATCCTTCGCGACGATTCGCGCCGAGGCCGATCTGTCGCGCATCCCCGCCGACCTCGATAAACTCGCCGTGCGCGTGATTCACGCCTGCGGGATGGTCGACGTGATCGACGATCTGGATTTTTCCGCAGGCGCAGGCACCGCGGGCCGCACGGCGCTGGCGCAAGGCGCGCCGATTCTGTGCGACGCGGGCATGGTCGCGCAAGGCATCACGCGAGCGCGTCTGCCCGCGAACAACGAAGTGATCTGCACGCTCACGCACATCGACGTGCCGTCGTTGGCGCGCGAACTCGGCAACACGCGTTCGGCCGCCGCGCTCGAATTGTGGCGTCCGCACCTGGCGGGCAGCGTCGTCGTGATCGGCAATGCGCCGACTGCCCTCTTTCATCTGCTCGACATGCTCGATGCCGGCGCGCCACGGCCCGCGTTGATTCTCGGCTTTCCGGTCGGCTTCGTCGGCGCGGCGGAATCGAAAGCGCTGCTCGCCGAAAACAGCCGCGGCGTGCCCTACGTGGTGGTCCACGGCAGACGCGGCGGCAGCGCGATGGCCGCCGCCGCCGTCAATGCGCTGGCGACGGAGGTCGAGTAAATGAGCATGCAAGGACGGTTGTTCGGACTCGGCGTCGGCCCCGGCGACCCGGAACTGATCACGCTGAAAGCGCTGCGGCTGCTGAAGGCCGCGCCGGTGGTCGCGTACTTCGTTGCGAAGGGCAAGAAAGGCAACGCGTTCAGCATCATCGAAGCGCATCTGCACGACGCGCAACAGCATCTGCCGCTCGTCTATCCGGTCACGACCGAAGCGCTCGAACCGCCGCTGTCGTATGAAGCGATCATCGCTGACTTCTACGACACCGCCGCCGACATCGTCGCCACACATCTCGACGCGGGCCGCGATGTCGCGGTGATCTGCGAAGGCGATCCGTTTTTCTACGGTTCGTATATGTATCTGCACGACCGGCTCGCCGCGCGCTTCGAAGCCGAAGTGGTGCCGGGCGTGTGCTCGATGCTCGGCGGCGCAGCCGTGCTCGGTTCGCCGCTGGTGTATCGCAATCAGAGTTTGTCGGTGCTCTCCGGCGTGTTGCCCGAAGACGAATTGCGCCGGCGTCTCGCCGACGCCGACGCCGCCGTCGTGATGAAACTCGGCCGCAATTTCGACAAGGTGCGGCGCGTGCTGGGTGAACTCGGTCTTGCGGATCGCGCGCTCTACGTCGAACGCGCGACGATGGGCAATCAACGCATCGTGCCGCTCGCGGAAGTCGATCCGATGGCGTCGCCGTATTTTTCGCTGCTGGTGGTGCCGGGGGAAAAATGGCAAGGATGACGCCGCCCGCGATCGTGATTCTCGGCGCGGGCGCGTTGGCGACCGCGCGGCGCGTGCAGGCGCTGTATGCCGGCGCGCAGGTGCACGCTTTACACGGGCGTGTCGAAGCCGACGTCTCGTACGCCGAACTCGGCACGCATCTAGGTGAACTGTATGCGCGCGGCACGCCGATCGTCGCGCTGTGCGCAGCCGGCATCGTGATTCGCTGCGTCGCGCCGCTGCTGTCGAACAAGGGCGTCGAACCGCCGGTGCTGGCCGTGGCCGAAGACGGCAGCGCGGTCGTGCCGCTGCTCGGCGGACTCGCGGGTGTCAACGTGATGGCGCGCGAAATCGCCGCCGCGCTGGCCGTGCCGCCCGCGATCACGACGAGCGGCGAACTGCGCTTCGGTACTTGTGTGCTCAATCCGCCAGAAGGCTATGCGCTGGCCGATCTCGCGCAAGGCAAGCGTTTCGTGTCGGATCTGCTGGCTGGTGAAAGCACGCGAATCGAAGGCGACGCGCCGTGGCTCGATGATGCGCAATTGCCGCGTTCGAGCTCGGCGCGTCTGGCGATTCGGGTGACGCCGCGTGCGTGGGACGGCAGCGCCGACGAGTTGGTGATTCATCCGCGTAGTGTGGTGGCGGCGGTCACGGGTTCGGGTTCGGGTTCCGGCTCGGGTGCACAGATCGCCAGGTATGTGCGTGAGGCGTTGAACGCGCATGGTCTCGCTGCGCTTTCGCTGGCGGCGCTGCTGGCATCGTCGGAACGGATGACCGACCCCGCGCTCGCAGAAGCCGCCACGAGTTTGAACGTTCCGCTGCGGTTCGCTCAAACACGTCCGGAAGATGGCGAGCCGCCGCGCAATGTGCTGCATGCCGCGCTACGCATCCCCTACGAAACGTTGCACGACGACGCCGACGCGGGCATTGCGCTGGCGCTGGCGCCGCTTGCTATCGACGCCGACAGCGTCGGCCGTGCACGCGGCCGCCTCACGGTGATAGGCCTCGGTCCGGGCAGCGCAGATCTGATGGTGCCCGCGGCGCGCACGGCGCTCAACGAAGCGACCGACATCCTCGGCTACGACACCTACGTGAAAATGGCCGGCCCGTTGCGCGCCGATCAACGCGTGCATGGCACGGACAATCGCGAGGAAATGCAACGCGCGCGTCATGCGTTCGAACTGGCGAGCACGGGACGATCGGTGGTGATGGTGTCGTCGGGCGATCCTGGCGTGTTTGCGATGGCGGCTGCGGTGCTCGAAGCGCTCGATGGCGCGGCGAACGCCGACTGGGCCGCAGTCGAGCTTTCGATCGTGCCAGGCGTGTCGGCGGCATTGGCCACTGCGGCGCAAGCCGGCGCGCCGTTGGGACACGACTTCTGCATGCTGTCGCTGTCCGATAACCTGAAGCCATGGACGATCATCGAAAAGCGTCTAAGGCACGCGGCCGAAGCGGATCTCGTGATGGCGTTCTATAACCCGGTCTCTCGCGCAAGGCCGTGGCAGTTGGATAAGGCGCTGGATATCGTGCGGGAATATCGCGCGGCGGCGACGAAAGTGGTGCTCGGACGCGATGTCGGCAGGCCCGGCGGCACGCTGCGTACGACCACACTCGGCGAACTGCGTTCTTCCGATGTGGATATGCGGACGACGGTGATTGTCGGTTCGTCGACGACGCGGGGGTTTTCTCGTGGTGACGATGGTGGTGAGTGGGTTTATACGCCGCGGTGGTATGAGTGAGTCGCGTACGGTCATTGAAACGGATAGCCGACCCAGCGTCAAATACTGTCAAACGTCTGTCCTAAAAATCGACTTCTCTTGTGGATAGAGGTAACTTCGAACTCCTATTTGTTTACGGGAGTTGAATAAAAAATGGCATGGGATAAGGTTGGTGCGGTAAGTTATCTGCGTTCGCACGCACAGCCAACGAGCATAGACAGGTGCGCGGAATATACGCGCCGCGCTATTGAGTGGGGTGGTCTCCACCTTATGCGAACTGGGTCAGCGAGAAACTACGGTTCATCACTCACCAGCGTTGGTTTTTACGAGGTATACGGTAATCCGCAGCGCGGCGATGTAGTCGTGATCCAGTCAATTCCCGGTCACCCGGACGGACACATGGCTATGTACGACGGACAAATCTGGATATCTGATTTTAAGCAGATGCACGGCTTTTACCCCGGCCCGGCATATCGAAGCGCCCAGCCGCCTTACAAAATGTACCGTCACGACTGACAATGAAAAAATACCTTCTACTGATATGCGCCGCGCTGGCTCTCGCGTTAGGTGTGGTGCAGCCTGCAACAGCAGCAGGACCGAACAGCCCTGAGGCTACTGTCAGGGCGTTTTACACATGGTATCTGCAACAGGAGGGCGGGCCTTACCAGTTGACGGATAACGCCATATATCGCTACGTGGAAAAGCCAACGGTCGATAATCTGCGGGATGACTACAAACATAAACGTTTGCCGGGTGGAAGCGACTATTTCACGCGGGTTCAAGACCTTGACGAAAAAGAATGGCTTGCCCACATGATCCTGCACCCGACTGTTAATCTTGACGGTGTGGCGGTTATAGCCGTGACTTTTGGCGCACAGGAAAAGAAGAATCTGGTTGTGTTCGTGCAGCAGGAAAAAGGACTTTGGAAAATCATCAAAGTTGAAGACACAGGTGGCTATTTGGGCTTTCACCAGTACGATCCGACAGACTAACGCACGGAATATGCCCCTCTGCCCGAGGGGCTTTTGCTTTATACGGCAGAAAATGCTTGGCGCGTCCATCATATGCGTTTCGATATGGCGGTATTTTTTTTGTCAAAAACCGCGGTTTTTTATCAACCTGAGATTTTTCGACAATTTCCATTTCCGATTGTAGCGAGAAGAAAGTTTTTTCGCTGATTGAATGTCGTGTCATGCGCCAGCCTCCTTCCGGTCAGAAATCCCGTGGAGAGAGAGGCTGGCAAATTTCTTCACAGGGCAATATGGGACATATCTGAATATAGAGGAGGAGTATAGAGGAGTACTGATATACCTCACAGGGCAATCGTATGATGCTCGCCCCCTCAAGCCGCCACATTCAACTCCTCGATCGCCTGCTGCTTCACGCCGAGATCGTCCCAAAGCTCCGGATGGCACCTGAACAGCGGTTGTGCGGGCCGACATTCTGCGGCGTGGCAACGCCGAGCGGAAATCATTGACCGTGAAATGCGCCCCGCCCACAAGCGGTAACCGCGCAGCACTGACGACCACTAGCGGCCACCACACCGCAGCAATGAAGAAGGCGCGAGCGCGCCTTTTTTATTGCCTCAACAGCACGCCTACAGTCGCATACCCTCCGATGATTTTTCCCTGTCGATAAATAAACATCCCTGATGGCATCATTCGCCCCAGCTATTTAGGCTCTTGAATTGCAAACGACTACAACACTAAGGCGCTGATCAAAAATGGTGAAACGTCATAGCGCATGCGGCCGCAGCATCAAAACAAGAGACAGGGGCAATCAATGCAAGGAATCTCCCTTATGAACATAAGTGACGCAGACGTGAACGTGGGCGATCTTATCGCACGCGCTGACGCGTACTTCTCCGAAAAACATCTGTCTGAAGCTATAGACGGATATGGCCGGATATTGGACCTGCAACCGCAGAATGTGCACGCGCTCTATTGTGCCGGGCTTGCGTCCTTCCTCGACAATCAGATCGAGCAAGCGCGTCAGTTCCTCAGTCGGGCAGCGCTCGCGGCGCCTGAACGTGCCGATATTCTCGAACAGACCGGATTGCTAGCTGCGCTTGCGAACGACGGTGCGGAGGCCGAAGCGTACTATCGTCGGGCACTCAACGTTGCGGGTAGCACCGCCAGTCTTCATCGGAACCTTGCCGATAGCCTGTGGCAATTGGGGCGTCTCGCCGAAGCTAAAGAGCACTACGCACAGGCCATTGCGATACAGCCGGACCTGCATCATGCGATTTGCGCCGTCGCGCGCATCAGCACGGAACTCAGTGAAACCGAAGACGCTGCGGACTACTGGCTACGCGCCTGGGCGCTCGACCCATCCGACCTACGAGATGGGCTTGATCTGATTGCCGCACTGGCTCATGCGAAGCGCACTGCGTTGCTTGACGCGACGGTTACGCAGGTCAGAGCGCAGCATGCGGCCAACGCCGAGGCATTAGAGGCCCTGTGTCTCGCGCTTTATAGAATTGACCGCTTCGGCGATATGCTCAGTGTTGCCCGGCAGGGACTCAAGATCGATCCGCAGCGGGTCATGTTGCACCACTACGCAGCACATTCCCTAAGCGTATGCGGCAGGGTTTTAGAAGCTATCGTTCACAGCAGGGAGGCGGTCCGATTCACACCAGACGATCCAGCTATGCAATCGCAGCTCGCGCACCTCGAACTGAGCCAAGGCGACTATAAGAATGGCTGGCAGCGGCGCAAAGCGTTGCGTGCCGTACTAGCGACGTTGCGTAATAAACGAATTCGACATACATACACTTGGGCCGCAAATTGAGGACTTCACCGATACGCTCGCGATCCTGCATTCCCTCGACCTGCTCATTACGGTAGACACGTCCGTCACACATCTCGCGGGCGCGGCAGGTCTGCCCGTGTGGACACTCGTTGCGGCCTATACCGACTGGCGATGGCTGACTGATCGCACGGATAGCCCATGGTATCCGTCGATGCGACTATTCCGGCAACGCGAGCTTGGCCAGTGGGAGCCGGTTATTGAAGAAGTCCGCGACGCACTGCGGGAGTGGTGCGCCGCACCGGTTTGATCGAAGTTAGTCCAGTGCGGGCTTGCGACGTTGAGGCCGCAACCCGGCAGGTCGCTTGCGACGAACTCAAGCCGCCACCTTCAAATCCCCGATCGCCCGCTGCCTCACACCAAGATCGTCCCAAAGCTCCGGATGGCACGTGAACACCAGAATCTGATGCCGCGTCGCGGCATCGATCAACGCGCGTTTGATCGCATCGCGCCGCGCGGCGTCGGTATGCACGGCGGCGTCGTCGAGCATCAACAACGTCGGACGGCCTGAGGCCTTCAACAAATCCGCGTACGCCAGCCGCGTCAGAATGCCCAGTTGTTCGCGAGTGCCGAAGCTCAACGCATCGAGCGTATCGGCGCGGCCATCGCGCTCCAGAATCGCGGGACTCAGATCGTCGCCGAGTGCGATCGTAGACTGCGGGAAAATCCGCTTCAGGTAATGCCCGAGCCGCTCGGTCAGCGGCGCGCGCAATTGCGCCACCGCCGCATCGCGTTCGTCGACTAACACCTCGTCAAGCAAGCTCAACGCGCTCGCCCGCAAACTCAGCTCATCCCTGCGACGCGTGGCCTGCTCCACCGCTGCCTTCACACCGGCGAGACGCTCGCCCAGCCCAGACGCGCCGACTGTTTCCAGTTGACTGCGCAATTGCGCGATCCGCAGTTGCCGCTCGTGCTGCTCGTTGCGCGCGAGTTCAGCCGATGCCCGATAGCGCTTCGCCTCAGCCGCCGGATCGTCGAGGCGCGCCGCCTCCAGTTCGCGCTCGCGTCCTTCAAGCTGCTTTTTCAACGCCTCGACCTGCACGCGTTGCTCGACAATTTTCGTCTGCCACAGCGCGCGGTTGCGGCAAAACGTGTCGTCTTGCAGTTGCGCCTCTTTGCGTTGCAGCTGCCCGGCGAGCGATTCGGTCGTGGCCGTTACGGTCGAGCGGTTTTCCGCGGCCTGCGCCAGCACTTTTCTGGCGGCTTCCAATGCATCGCGAGCGATGTCGGCAGCGCGGCGTGCATCGTCGAGCGGCAGCGCGGCGGAAACATCGGGCAACATCGCCAGACGCTGGTTCGATGTCTCCAGCCGTGCGGCTGCCGAAGCCAACGCGGCGCGCAGCGCGTCGATACCCTGTGGCGCGTGCACGTCGAGAATCTTCGCCTGGCTTTTCTGCTGCGCGACGAGCGTCTTCCACTGCTCGTGGCGCGCCTGCGCATCGCCCAGCGACGCGACACCCAGCGTCTGCAACAGCTGCGCGTGCCGAGATTCGAGCGACGCCAGTTCAGCGAGCTGCGCGGACAGATCGGACACACCCGGGATCACGCGCAATTCGCCGAGATCGCCGAGAACGATCAACTTCTCCTCGTCGAGACGCAGCACGCCCTCGCCGGTCACCTGCGCATCGCCGACTGTGATCGCGCCGCTCAGCCGGTATTCGATCCGCGTCATCGCAGCGTCGGTTCGCGCGCGCAGCACCGTCAATTCGGTGTCGAGCGATTGCAGCCGTTTCAGTTGCGTCGCGTCGATTTCAAGCGCGGCCGCTGCACGTGTTGCCTCCAGAACGGCCTCGTTCGCCTTGCCGGCCGCAGCAATAGCCGCCTCGAGCCGCTCGCTTTCCGCACGATGCAGAGCGATCTGACTGCGCAGATCGCCGGCCGTGACGGCGGCGTTAGCCAGTTCAAGCGCGCGGCTGGCGTCGCCATAGGCCTGTTCCAACTGCGCGACACGCGCCACCGCTTCGCCATGCTCGTGCGTGGCAGTCACTACGCCGGCTCGCGCGGCGTCGAGTTGTAGCCGATCGCGCGCGACCGCGGCTTCCAGTTCCGTCGCGCCCTGCTCCTGCTGCAACGACAGCGCCAGTTCCGCCTCGTTCACTTGCAGCGACTGCGCCAGCCCCTGAATATTGCGCTCGAGTTCCGCCGCGGCCTCGGCGCGCTGTTGCGCCCGCATCGCCTTCTGTTCGTGCAGTTCCCAGGGCCGTTTGCGTTGCGCGTCGTCGAAGGCTTCCTGTTGCGTAGCAAGACGCGCGATGTTGTCTTCGAACTGTAGACGCTGCTGTTCCAGCTCGTCGCGCTCGGCAGCAAGCGCCGCCAATGCCTGCTCGGCGTCGGCCAGCGGCCCGGTGGATTTCTGCGTGCGCGCGGTCAGCAACTGCCGAAGCTCGCGCTGCACGGCGGCGATCAACGCATCCTCGCCTGCCGATTCGTGGCTTCCCGACAGCTGCGAGAGTGCATCGCGCAAATACTGCGCTGCGTGGCCGGTCGAGTCGCGCACCTCCTGCGTGCCGCCTTGTTGCACCCACAACAAACCCGGCACGCCGGCGTTCTCAGCCTTGAGCGGCCCACGCGCCGGACGCGAGAATCCGAGTAACGCGGCGAGCTTGTCTTCGGCTTCGTCTTCGCCGAACACGGCTTGGCCGATGCTCAGATCGCAGCGCTGCCGCGTGACGAAATGCTTCGACAACCTGCACGCGGCGCCGTCGAGGTTGAACGTCACTTCCACCGACGGCTGCCCGCTCGCCTTGCCCCACGGCAGTAGGTCTTTCAGATGCGACGCCTTATAGCGCTCGAGGAACACCGTCCGCACGGCCTCGGCGATCGTGCTCTTGCCTGCCTCGTTGGGGCCGGTGAACAGATTGAGCCCGGGTTGCAAATCGTCGATGACGAGCCGGCCGGTGAACTGCTTGAACTCCTGAATCGCGATACTTTCCAGCTTCATGCGGACCTCGCTTCGCGCGGCAGTTCACGTTGAAAACGGGCAAGCAGCAGCAACGCCTCCGCGGCCCGCCTCGCTTGTTGCGGGTCGGCCTGCGGGTCTTCCTGCAAGCCACGCAGACGCGCCACCACCTTCGCGAGGTAGCCGCTTTGCGCGCCGAGCCCGGCGAGGTCGTCAGCGGTAGGCAGCACGTGCAGGCCGCCCAGATCGGCACGCAACGCACGCATGCGCGCACGGGCCTCTTCCACCGCGACGTGAATCGCTTCGGCCTCGGCCAGCGCGGTCGTGCCGCTCACGACCAGCCGCAGCACATCGGCGGCGCCCAGTGCGGCGAGCCGCGCCTTCAGCGCGTCCACATCGGTCGGCACCGAAATCACCGTCTCCCATCGATGCCATTGATATTTGCCGACCCGCACCGGCTCGACCGCCGGCAATGCGCCCGGCTCCGTCAGCGTGACGTCGAGCATGAAGCCTGGATCGTTGGCGCGGAAGCGGTCCTGCTCGTGCGTGCCGGCATACCAGGTACGCTCGTTGACGCGAAAGTGACCGTGCCAGTCGCCGAGCGCGAGATAGTCGAGACGCGCGCTCGCCGCACGCGTCGGCGCGATCGGATTCGACGAATCGATGCCCTCCTGCAAGATCCCGCTGACGCTGCCGTGCGCGAGCCCCACGCGGCAATAGCCGGGCGGCGTTTCGGTCGCGTCGAAAAAGGCGGTGGTGTCGTCGTAGGTAATGCGTTGTGTGAGCGGCGCGCATAGCAAAGCGCATTGGCAGGCGTCGAGCGTCACCACGCCGGGTTCCAGCACGACCCGCACGTTCGGCGCAATGCAGTTCAGGCGCTGCGCGCGGGTCCAGACGCTTTCGACCAGCGCGGCATCGTGATTGCCCGGCAGCATGATCCAGGGGCCGGAGAACGCTTGCAGCGCGCCGAACAAGCGGCGGATCACCGTGTCCGATGCGGTTTGCTGATCGAACACGTCGCCCGCGACCAGCACGGCGTCGACCTGGCGCGCCGTGGCTTGCGCGGCGATCCGGCGCACGGTCTCGAAGCGCGCTTCCGCGAGGTGCGCGGCTTCGTCCGGCTCGAACTGGCCGAATTGCGTGCCAATCTGCCAGTCCGCGGTGTGCAGAAACCTGATCACTGTGCCCCCTTTCTGTTCATTTCCATCGTCGCTTTGCAGTCCAACCGTGGATGTTACCGCGCCGTCGGCACTCACGATGTCCCACGCGACGCACACAGCGCCGGAACCGCGGCGCTACACTCGCGTTTTCCGGACCCGCGCGTCACGCATCAATCGCCCCGCATCATGCCAATCGAACCAAGCCCGCAGCCCATGAACAAAGAGATCGAGCTGAAAAAGGCCAAGCGCAATCCGTTGCTGTTGCTACTGGCCGCTGCCTGCATTTTTGTCGTGACCGCTTTCATGCCGCGCGGCACCTGGATCGACGGAATCAAAGCGGTCGCCGAGGCTGCGATGGTCGGCGCGCTCGCCGACTGGTTCGCGGTGGTCGCGCTGTTTCGCCGCGTGCCGATCCCGGTTGTGTCCGCGCACACGGCCATCGTTCCGAGGAACAAGTACAAGATCGCCGACAACCTCGCGGTCTTCGTGCAGGACAAATTTCTGGACGTGTCGTCGATCGTCGGGCTGATCCGGAAACACGACCCGGCGCAAAGCATTACGTCCTGGCTCACCACGCCGGCCAACACCGAGCGTTTGGGCAACTACGTCGTCAAACTGACGGGCGGCATTCTCGAGTTGACCGACGACGTGCGCATCCAGGTCTTCATCAAGGACGCGCTGCGCAACATGCTCGCGAAAGTGGATCTATCCCGATCGATGGGCTCGATTCTCGACACGCTGACCAAAGACGGCCGTCATCAGGAGCTGCTCGACGCCGGCATCGAGCAGGTGGTGGCGCTGCTGCGCGAGCCGCAGACGCGTGAATTCATCGCCGAGCGCATCGTCGATTGGATCAAAAGCGAATATCCGGCCATGGAAAAGATCCTGCCGTCCGCGTGGATCGGCGAAAAAGGCGCCGAAACGATCGCCAGCGTCGTGAACCGGATGCTCGATCAGATCAGCGAGAACCCAACCCATCAGCTGCGCCAGAAATTCGACGACGTCGTGCAACGGCTGATCGCGAGACTCAAAACCGATCCGGCTTACCTGCAAAAAGGCGAAGAACTGAAACGTTACCTGGTAGAAGGCGACGCCCTCAGCACGTACGTGAAAGACATGTGGGGCGAATTGCGCGCGTGGCTCAAGCGCGATCTGGAGAGCAGCGAATCGGCGTTGCATGCGAGAGCGGTCGCGATGGGCCAATGGGTGGGCCGCGAACTGGCGCACGATCCGGCACTGCGCCAATCGCTGAACGATCACCTCGAAGAAGCGGCGCGCGCGATGGCGCCGGACTTCGCCAGATTCCTCACGCGCCACATCAGCGACACGGTGAAGAACTGGGACGCACGTGAAATGTCACGGCAGGTCGAGCTGAACATCGGCAAGGATTTACAGTACATCCGTATCAACGGGACGATTGTCGGCGGCTTCATCGGCTTGTTGCTGTATGCAAGCTCGCTCCTGTTCGAACTCTTGCGGCTGCATCTGGGATGAGGCCGCCACCCGTCAAAACGCCTACAATCCAGGCATACGAATTGCCGATGCGCTCTATCGGCTGCCGCCGTCGCCTCCGCGCGCTCGATAAAGCCCCGGCGCAACTACATCGGAAAGTGTGCTCATGAAACTGTCGTTACCGCCGCATGGGCGGCCGAACCGCGTCTACCCGCCAGGGACGCCGGGTCTGCATGGTTTGGCCTCGATCATCACCGGCGTGGTGGTGGTTTGCGCGCTCTACTTCGGGCGCGCGGTGCTAATCCCGATCACGCTGTCGGTACTGCTCAGCTTTCTGCTTGCGCCGCTGGTGCAAACGTTGCGGCGGCTGCACATGGGCCAGTTGCCGTCGATCTTCATCGCGGTGCTGTTCGCCCTGTCCGCGTTGCTGGCCGTCGGCGGCCTGATCGGCGCGCAGCTCGTGCAACTGGCGAACGATCTTCCGCAGTATCAGGAGGCCATCGAACAGAAGATCGAGACGGTGCAGGAGAAGACCGTCGGGCGCGCCGATTCGCTGATGAGCCGCGCCGCCGCCACGCTGCAGCGCGTCGCGCCGAGCAAGCCGACCCCGCCGCGCCCCACCGGACGCGCCGCCCGTAATGCGCCGGCCGTGCCGACGCCCGTCGAAGTCCACGAGCCGTCGCCGACGCCGCTGCAACTGGCTCAACGCGCGTTGTCCCCGGCCATCGCACCGATCGAGACCGGCTTCATCGTGCTGGTCGTGACGATCTTCATCCTGCTGCAGCGTGAAGATCTGCGCGACCGTTTGATCAGTCTTTTCGGCTCGCGCGATCTGCATCGCACGACGACCGCGATCAACGATGCCGCCGGACGGCTGAGCCGCTACTTCGTGGCGCAACTGGGCGTGAACCTCAGTGCGGGCAGCGCAATCGCCATCGGCCTTGCGATCATCGGCGTGCCGGGCGCACTGCTGTTCGGCGTGATCGCCGCGCTGCTGCGCTTCGTGCCCTACATCGGGATCTGGATCGCCGCGATACTCGCGGTGTTTCTCGCCGCCGCGATCCAGCCGCAATGGACCATGGCCGTCTACACGCTGATCCTGTTCATCGTCGTCGACGTGGTGGCCGGACAGATCGCCGAGCCGTTGCTGTACGGTCATCGCTCGGGCCTGTCGCCTCTCGCTGTGGTGGTGGCGGCGATTTTCTGGAGCTGGCTATGGGGGCCGATCGGGCTCGTGCTGTCGACGCCGCTCACCTTGTGCGTCGTCACGCTGGGCCGTTACGCCGACCGGCTGAACTTCCTGACCGTGCTGCTGGGCGATCAGCCAGCGCTCACGCCCGCGCAGACCTTCTATCAGCGGCTGCTCGCGGACGATCCGCATGAAGCGATCGTGCAGGCCGAGCGGCTGCTGCGCGAGATGTCGCTGATCGATTACTACGACAAAGTCGCGCTGGAAGGGCTCAAGCTCGCCCGCAACGATGCACTGCGCGGCGTGCTGATGCCTGAGCAGTTGGCGCGGATCAACCACGCGCTGGTCGATATCGTCGAGAACCTGGAACTCGCGGACGGCGTGCCGGATCGTCTGTCGCGCGCCGAGCCGGCCGACTCCGCCGCAGCCGCACTGGCTTCGGCATCGGCCGATCTTTCGGAGCGGCACGATGCTCATATGCCGGCCCGCTCGCATAAGCACCATGCAACCGGAAAGATCTCGGTGCTCTGTGTGCCCGGACGCGGCGCGTTCGACGAAGTGACCACCGCGATCGCTGTGCAATTGCTGGCGCGCCAAGGCCTCGCACCGATGATGGCCACCCACTCGGGTTATCGCAGCGCGCATGCCGACGAACCGAGCTTCAAGGACGCGCCGATCATCTGCATCGTCTCGCTCGACGCCCCGGAATGGCCACCGTATCTGCGCAATATGCTGCGGCGCACCCGCGAATGGCGGCCGAGGGCGACGGTGATCGTGGGCGTCGGTGACAACTCATCGGAAGAAGGCGGTGCCGACATGGCGACGACCGGCGCCTCGCACGCGACGCCGACGTTTCGCGCGATGATCGAAGAGTGCCACGTTGCGTCCACCGTGCAGTACACGCGCCAGCCGTCGCACGTGGCGGGCGCTGGCGCCGGGGCCGGCTAAGCCAGGGCGCTGCTCCGGCCTGTGCGCCCCGAACCCTCGCTGTAGTCAACGCCCCGGATACAACCCCAGCGTGCTCGCATGCAAACGCGCGAGGCCGAGCAACGCATCCGTATAGGGCGTCGGCACGCCGGTCAATTGCCCCAACTCGCGCACCGCGGCTACCAGCGCATCGAGTTCGACCGCTTTGCCCGCCTGAACGTCTTGCAGCATCGAGGTCTTCATCGCGCCGAGTTTAAGCGTGACCTCATGGCGATCCGCTGGCGCCTGCTCGATCGGAATGCCGAATCGCGCGCCGATCTCCCTGGCTTCCAACATGATGCTAGTGACGAAGCCGCGCACCAGTTCGTCGCTGAGAATCCGGTCGGTGGTCGCGCCGGTGATCGCGCTGATCGGATTCATTGTCATGTTGCCCCACAGTTTGTACCAGACGTCGCGCTGAATCTGCTCCGACATCGAAGCATTGAAGCCCGCCGCGGCCAGCGTCGCCGTGAGCGCCTTGACGCGCTCGCTCGGCTGCCCGCACGCCTCGCCGACGATCAGTCCATTGCCCTGATGATGCCTGATGACGCCGGGCGATTCGATCAGACAGCTGGCATGCACGACGCAGCCCACCGTCTGCGCGGCCGGAATCGCGGCGGCAATCGCGCCTTCGGGATCGATCGACTTGAGCCGCTTGCCGGCGAAGTCGCGGCCGAGCCCGTCGCAGAACCACCACGGCACGCCGTTCATCGCCGTGAGCACGATCGTCTGCGCGTTCAGCAACGGCGCAATATGCGCGGCCACCGACGCCATGGCCGGTCCTTTGACCGCCACCACGACGAGATCCTGCACGCCAAGTTCCGTCGGCTGCTCGCTCGCGTTCACCTTCACGGTATGCGTCTCGCCGCTTTCGATCAGGCGCAAGCCGTTTTGCCGCAACGCGGCAAGCGTCGCGCCGCGCGCCACCACGCTGACGTCATGGCCGGCCTGCGCGAGCTTCACGCCCATCCAGCCGCCGATTGCGCCCGCACCGTAAATACTTACGTTCATCGCTCGATCCTCGCTTCAATCTTTATAGCTGGCGTCGATGCGGTCCACCCGCCGCACCAGCGCATCGAACACATCCTGCCCCGCGCCGTGACGCGGATCGAACTGCAACGCGTCACGCGAGCAGCGGAGCGCTACCTCTTCGGGAACCGGCCGCGCGCGACCCATCGAAAACGTCGCCATCTGAATCTCGCACGCGCGGTTGAGCGTCCACAGCACCGCGAAAGTCTGCGGCAACGTGCGGCCCCATGCGAGCAGACCGTGGTTACGCAGGATCACCGCTTGCCTATTGCCGATATGTTCAAGCAGGCGCGGCCCCTCTTCCGCATGCACGGTGATGCCTTCGAAGTCGTGATACGCGATGCGGTCGTGCAATTGCGCGCTGTAGAAGTTGGTTTGCTGCAAACCGTCTTCGAGGCACGCGACCGCGACACCGGCCGTAGTATGCGTGTGCATCACACAATGCGCATCGGGCAAGCCTTCGTGAATCGCCGCGTGCACGACGAACCCCGCCGGATTCACCGGATAAGGCGAATTGTCGAGCACGCGACCTTGCGCGTCGATTTTCACGAGATTGCTCGCCGTGACTTCGCTGTAGTGCAGGCCGAACGGGTTGATCAGAAAGTGCCGTTCGCCGCCGCTGACGCTCGCCGGCACGCGCAGCGTGATGTGGTTGTAGATCATCTCGGTCCAGCCGAGCATATCGAAGATGCGGTAGCACGCCGCGAGCTGCACGCGTGCCTGCCATTCGTCGGGATGCATCGCGGCGCACGCAGGTGCGGTTGCCGGTGGTACTTCGAGGGTCGTCATCAAGGTCTCCACTGTTATCGTTTCATTCCGGCGGGCACCACGCAGGCAACAATCAGCGCGCTACGCGCCCGCCACCACCGCCGCGATCGACGCTGCCACATAGTCGGCGTTGCGCGCATTCAAACCGGCCACGCACATGCGCCCGGAACGCAGCAGATACACCGCATATTCGCTGCGTAAGCGCTCGACATGTGCTTCGCTCAGGCCGGTATAGGTGAACATGCCGCGCTGCGCGACATAGCGCGCGCGCATCACTTCATCGACGCGGTCTGCGAGACCTTTGTGAATCGTCTCGCGCATCGCGAGAATCCGCTCGCGCATGGCGCCGAGTTCCGTCTCCCACGAAGCGCGCAACGTCGCATCGGCCAGCACATTGGCAACGAGGCGCGCGCCGTGTGTCGGTGGATTGCTGTAGTTCGCGCGCACCGTCGACATCAATTGACCCAGCACGCGGCCGGCCTCTTCCGCGCTGTTGCAGACCACGCTCAACGCGCCGCAGCGCTCGCCGTACAGCGAGAAATTCTTCGAGAACGAATTGGCCGCGATCAACGGCACACCGGCATCGGCGAGCAGGCGAACACAGGCAGCGTCTTGTTCCAGACCCGCGCCGAAGCCCTGGTAAGCCATATCGACGAAGCCAATCAGATTGCGCCGCAGCAATACCGGCACGAGCTCGGCCCATTGGCCCGGGTTCAGATCGACGCCGGTCGGGTTGTGGCAGCACGCGTGCAGCAGCACGATGCTCTGTTCCGGCAAGCGCCCGATCGTGTCGAGCATGTCGGCGAAACGCAAGCCGCCGGTGAGTTCGTCGTAGTACGGATAGGTGTTGACCGTGAGGCCCGCGCCTTCGAACACCACCCGATGATTTTCCCAGCTCGGGTCGCTGATCCAGATCTGCGAGGCCGGGAAATAACGCTTCAGAAAATCGGCGCCGACCTTCAGCGCGCCCGAGCCGCCGATCGTCTGCAAGGTCGCGATCCGGCCCGCTGCGCGCGCTTCGCTGTCGGCGCCGAACACCAGCGCCTGCGCCGTGTCGCGATACTGCGGCAAGCCGGCCATCGGCAGGTAGGACCGCGGCCCGATCGAATTGAGCAGCGCGGTTTCGGCGCGGCGCACCGCGTCCATCACCGGCAGCTTGCCGGCGTCGTCGAAATAGATGCCGATGCTCAGGTTGACCTTGTTCGGACGCGGATCGAGTTGAAAGTCCTCGTTCAGGCTCAGGATCGGGTCGCCGGGGTAAGCGGGAATGTGGTCGAACATGGCAATTCCTTGAGTGTTGTCCTGGCAGAAAGACAAAGTCTAATGCGCCTTTCGATGCGGGTGTCGAGAAAGGCCAGTGTCGGTCAGGTGGGTGCCGGGCACAATCAATCGATTTTTCACGATTCGTAAGTTTTTCTTTAGAATCGCCTCATGCCCCTCACTCGCATCACTATCCGGCAGTTCGAAGCGTTTCTCGCCATCGTCGATTTGCATAGTATCGGCGCGGCGGCGGATCGGCTCGGGCTGACCTCGTCGGCGGTCAGCCAGTTGCTGGCCGAACTGGAAACGGAACTGGGCTTTCGTCTCTTCGACCGAACGACGCGGCGCGTCAATCTGTCGAGCGCGGGACAGGATTTTCTGTCATCGGCCGAATCGGTGCTGCGCCATGTACGCGCAGCCGCCCAATCCGCTGACGATATCCGTAACCGCGCCGCCGGCATCGTGCGGGTCGGTGCGCCGCTGGTGATCGCGGCGACCGCGTTGCCGGCAGCCATCGCCGAATATGCACGCGACAAGCCGAAAGTGGTGGTGCGCATTTTCGACACCGTGGTCGAGCAGCTGGTGGAACGTGTGGAAAGCGGCGATGTGGATCTGGCGATCGGCCCCGACCGCCAGAGCGGCACGCGGGTCCGATGCGATCCGGCGTTCGTGAGCCCGTGGGTGATGTGGTGCGCGCCGTCGCATCCATTGAACGCGCGGCGCCGGGTGCTGTGGCAGCATCTGCGCGATGTGCCGATCGTCGCCACCGGGCGCGACCACGAGCGCGCGGTGGCGCAAATGCTGGCCAATCTGCCGGTCGAGGCGCGCATCATTCCCGTGGACGTGGTGGACAACGTCACCACCGCGTTCGGCCTTGCCGCGCAAGGGCTTGCCGTCACGCTCGCACCGGCTTACGTCGCGCCGCTCGCCAGAACGTTCGGCTTGGTGATGAAGCGGATCGTCGATCCTGAAACGATCCGCGAAGTGTGCGTTTATCGCTCGACCGAACGCGCGCTGTCACCGCCGGCGGATGGCTTCGCCGATTTCATCGCGCCATGGCTGAAACGCTGGGATCGCGAGACGCAGGCCGAGGTGAGGCTTAGGCGAAAGTGATTTCCGGCTGATCGTTGGCTGACTTGTTGTCGAGCTTCGGCGTCGGTCTTTGGTTGTTCGCCGCCAAAGGCAATAAAACCAAAGACCCACGCCCCAGGCAACGACTACTGCGCAGCTTCAACCAGCACTGGCTTGTCCCGATACAGCGCCGGAAACAGGCGCTTCAGATTAGCGATCTTAGGCATGTCATTAATCGCGATATACGCGGAATTCGGATGCACCGTCAGGTAGTTCTGGTGATACGACTCAGCCGGATAGAACCCCTTGAACGGCTCCGTCTTCGTGACGATCGGCGCGGGAAAAACATGCGCCTTGTCGAGTTGCGCGATATAGCTTTGCGCGACGCGCCGTTGCATATCGTTGAGCGGGAACACCGCGGAGCGGTATTGCGTGCCGCTATCGGGGCCCTGACGATTCAGCTCGGTCGGGTCCTGAATCACCGAAAAATACACTTGCAGCAACTGCCCGTAGGTCACCTTGGTGGGGTCGAACGTGACCTGAACGGACTCCGCATGGCCGGTCTCGCCGCCGCTGACGGTTTCATACTGCGCGGTATCGCGCTGCCCGCCGGAATAACCCGACACGGCCTTCGTGACGCCACGCACGTGCTGGAACACACCCTGCACGCCCCAGAAGCAACCGCCGGCGAACACGGCAGTCTCTTCGTGCGCGGTGGCGGCGGAGATCGGCTCGTCGAGCGCGGGCGGTGCGATCACGACCGCGGTCTCCGACGAGAACGCCACGCGCTGCGTCCCCAGCAGCGCCGCCGCGCACAGTCCAAGCGAAAGCGTGATGGCCGCCGCACGCGAGCGGGCCGGTTTGCCAACGATGCGTTTTCCGATGCTCATGATGTTCGTCCTGATTGGATAGGCGCGGCCCGCGCAATGCCTGCTCACGCCGCCGCCGGCGTGAAGACCAGCGCCAGGCCGTTCATGCAATAGCGCAGGCCGGTAGGCTTCGGTCCATCGTCGAAGACGTGGCCCAGGTGGCCGCCACAACGCCGGCACAACACTTCATCGCGCGTCATGCCGAACGACTTGTCGGCGCGCGTGATGACGGCATGATCCAGCGGCTGCCAGAAACTCGGCCAGCCCGTGCCGCTGTCGAACTTGGTCTTCGATGAAAACAGCGGCAGTTTGCAGCCGGCGCAGGCAAACGTGCCGGCGCGGTGCTCGTCGTTCAGCGGGCTGCTGAAGGGCCGCTCCGTGCCCGCTTCGCGCAGAACCTTGTACTGCGCGTCGGTGAGCAGCTTGTGCCACTCGGCGTCGCTGTGCGTGACCTCGTAGGCGGCCGCCGCATTGGTTTGCGCCGCGAGCGCCGCGCGCCACGCCGAGGTGCCGCCGGCAAGCGAAGCCGCGCCGATTAACCTGAAGAATATCCGTCTGCTGCAAGCCATGATGATCGTCCCGCAAAGTCCATGCCAATCACCCCGTTCCAGCGCCTTTAGCGCCTCCCGCGAGTGGTCTCGATGCTTAGTCGGCCGGACGCGGCTTTTATGACAGCATGCGCGTCTTTTCCTTGACGGCGGCAATTACAGCGGAAATTTAGTGGTCGACAGGATCTCTTTGAGCACCATGAAAGAGCGGATCTGGCGTACGCCCGGCAGATACAGCAACTGCTCCGCGTGCAGGCGATTGAAGCTGTCGTTATCGCGTGTGCGGATCGTCATGAAGTAGTCGAACTCGCCGGTGACGACATGACATTCCATACAGCCCGGCACCTTCTGCGCGGCTTTCTCGAAGTCCGCGAACGACTCGGGCGTGGAGCGATCCAGCACCACGCCGATGATCACCAGCATCCCCGCCCCCGCGGCTTTCGGATCGATCAACGCGACAACGCCGCGAATCAGCCCCGCCTCCTTCAACCGCTCGACGCGCCGCAAACAAGCCGGCGCGCTCAGCTTGACCTTGGCCGCGAGCGCGACGTTCGATATCGATGCGTCGGTTTGCAGCTGGCGCAGGATCGCGCGGTCGATACGATCGAGCGCCTGAAGCGAATCGGTTTCGGCCTTTGATGTCTTACGAATTTTTGTTGCGTTCATGAGTTTATATGCGACGTTTTATTACGTGGTTTCAGATTTTCAAGTCCTGAAAATAGGTCTGGTGAATTTTTTTTGCAAGCTCATTCCGAGTCATTTTCCCTACCATTTGTTTAGCGCGGAGGCTTGCCATCCGCGTCAAACCTGCAACCGGAGCTGCCATGAACCTGCAACGATTCCCTCGCTACCCGCTGACTTTTGGGCCGACGCCGATCCAGCCGCTGAAGCGTTTGAGCGATCACCTTGGCGGCAAGGTGCATCTGTATGCGAAACGCGAGGACTGCAACAGCGGCTTTGCGTTCGGCGGCAACAAGACACGCAAGCTTGAATATCTGATTCCCGAGGCGTTGGCGCAGGGTTGCGACACGCTGGTATCGATTGGCGGGATCCAGTCGAACCAGACCCGCCAGGTGGCGGCGGTCGCGGCACATCTGGGCATGAAGTGTGTTCTGGTGCAGGAGAACTGGGTCAACTATTCGGACGCTGTATACGACCGTGTCGGCAACATTCAGATGTCGCGTATTCTTGGCGCCGACGTGCGGCTGGTCGCCGACGGCTTCGACATCGGCTTTCGCAAGAGCTGGGAAGACGCATTGGAGAGCGTGCGCGCTGCCGGCGGCAAACCGTACCCGATTCCGGCAGGCTGCTCCGACCATCCTCTCGGCGGTCTCGGTTTCGTCGGTTTTGCGGAAGAAGTACGCCAGCAGGAAGCCGAGCTTGGTTTCAGGTTCGACTACATCGTCGTGTGCTCAGTGACGGGGAGCACACAGGCCGGCATGGTGGTCGGTTTCGCTGCGGACGGCCGGGCCGAACGCGTGATCGGCATCGACGCCTCCGCGAAACCGGCGCAGACGCGCGAACAAATCACCCGCATCGCAAAGCAGACGGCGGAAAAAGTCGACCTCGGACGCGACATCACGGAGAAGGACGTGGTATTGGACGAACGCTACGGCGGCCCGGAGTACGGTTTGCCGAACGAAGGCACGCTAGAGGCGATCCGTTTGTGCGCGCGCCTCGAGGGGGTGCTGACCGATCCGGTGTACGAGGGGAAATCGATGCACGGCATGATCGACAAGGTACGCAAGGGCGAATTTCCGGACGGTTCACGCGTGCTGTACGCGCACCTGGGCGGCGTACCGGCACTGAACGGCTACAGCTTCATTTTCCGGAACGGATAAACAAGGTGCCGCCGCAAGCGGCGGCGCAAAGCGAACGGTGGCCGCGCTATCCGTTTGGGGTCCGGCAAACCCGCAAAGGACCATGATCGGCCACCGCCGCGAAGAAGCGGGACGTTGCGATCGACGGCAACGCTCCGCGGAAAAACCTCAAGAAACCAAAACCTTCCCCAACTGCTCCCGCAGAAAAGCAACGAAAACCCGAATCGTGACGGAGCTCTGCCGATGTTGCGGATAGACGGCATAGACCGTCGCCGCGCGTGGCAAAAACTCATCCAGCACGGTTACCAACTGCCCCTTCCTGACAGCGTCGGCGACAATAAAATCAGGAAGCCGGACAATCCCCAACCCGGCCACGGCCGCGTCGCGAATCAAATCCCCATTATTCGCTCGCAACGGCCCCTGCACGTCAAAGCTCTTAACCGCGCCGTCGACAACGAACTCCCAGCTCACCACCCCACCGTGCCCATACAGCAAGCAGGGATGCCGCTCCAGATCAGCAGGTGCCCTGGGCGCCCCACGCCGGCGAACATACGCGGGACTGCAACACGCCACCATCCGCACGTCGGCGAGCCGCTGCGCGATCAGCGTCGAGTCCGGCAACGTGCCGATCCGGATCGCCATATCGAAACCCTCACCCACCACATCGACAGTGCGATCGCTCAACTCCATATCGAACCGCACATCCCCGTGCTTGCGCAGAAACATCGCCACGAGCGGTGACAGATGCATCATCCCGAACGACATCGGCGCGCTGACCCGCAACAAACCGCGCGGCCCGGCGCGCCGCAGCGACATAGCCTGCTCCGCATCCGCCACCTCGCCGAGAATGCGCCGCGCGCGCTCATAAAACTCCTGGCCCAGTTCGGTAACGGCGAGCTTGCGCGTATTGCGGATCAGCAACTGCACGCCGAGCGCCTCCTCCAGCGCCATCACGCGCCGGCTGACGAACTGCTTCGACAATGACAGCCGCTTGGCAGCAGCGGTGAAGTTATGAGCGTCGACCGTCGCGACGAAGATCCGCATGTCGTCGAGTTGCATTGAATTGTCCACCTCAAAGTGACAGTGTTTCCGATTTACAGGCGATTATATACGTCCCGATTGACCTAAACTCTCGTTCATGGATCGCGGACAAACATCTGGCCGGATCGCACAAACCAAGGAGAAATACGATGCTCGAAATCAGACACGCCAATCAACGCGGCCGCGCGGAGCACGGCTGGCTCAGCTCGCGTCATACGTTTTCCTTCGCGAGCTATCACGACCCGAAGCAGAATGGCTTCTCCGACCTGCTCGTGATCAACGACGACCGCGTCGCGCCGGCGCAAGGTTTCGGCAAGCACCCGCATCGCGACATGGAGATTTTTTCGTACGTGCTGGAGGGCGCACTGGAACACAAGGACACGATGGGCACCGGTTCGGTCATCGTGCCTGGCGACATCCAGTTGATGAGCGCAGGCACCGGCGTCGCGCATAGCGAATACAACCATTCGAAAAGCGAGCCCGTGCATTTCATGCAGATCTGGATCGCGCCTGCACAACAAGGCACGACTCCGCGTTATCAACAACGCCACTTCGGCGTGGATCAGAAGCGCGGTGTGCTGCGTCTGGTGCTGTCGCCCGACGGTGCGAACGAATCGCTGGTGCTGCAACAGGATGCGCGCGTCTATGCCGGTCTTTTCGACGGTGACGAAACTGCCCGCCTCGAACTCGCCAGCAATCGCTACGCTTACGTGCAAGTTGCACGCGGCAGCGTGACGGTGAACGGCGTCGAACTCGGCGAAGGCGACGGTGCGCGGGTCCGCGGCGAAGAAACGCTGACCTTCACGCAAGGTCACGACGCTGAAGTGCTGGTGTTCGATCTGCGTAACATCGAGACGTCGGAGTTTTGGTCTTAACAGGCTTGACCGCGGCTCGCTGCGAAGTTTAGGCGAGCCGCACCTTTTCTATCCTATCGAGAAAAAATCATGCGCTACACACTATTTGAAAACCGTAAAGACGAGCTGGTTCTCGCCGCCCGCATCCTGTTGATGGTACTGTTCGTGACGTTCGGCTGGTCGAAGCTGACGGGCTTTTCAGGCGCCGTCGCCTATATGACGTCGACCGGCGCGCCGGCGCCCGAGTTGTCGGCGGTCATCGCGGTGGTGATGGAGTTCGTCGTGGGCATCGCGCTGCTGGTGGGCTTCTATACACGGCCGCTCGCGTTGCTGCTCGCGCTCTATACGTTGGGCACAGCGCTCATCGGCCACCACTACTGGAACATGACTGGCATGGTTCAATACGACAACATGATTCACTTCTACAAGAACATCAGTGTCATCGGCGGATTGCTGCTGCTGTGCGTGACCGGAGCAGGAAAGTATTCGATCGACCGGCGCTGAGTTTGCCCGTTAGCGCTTGATAAAAAACGCCGCCCGGCATAACCCTACCCGTACCACAAAGGTGTTGGTAATCCGAGGCTGATGTCCCGCAATCCCCCCGTGAACATGCTTTCGGGGGATTCTCACTGCCGCTCTACGTGCCTAGGGCCAGCAAGGACGGGAAGACGCCCGCCGAGCGGCTTGGTTTGGCCAAGGGCAGAGTCCGCATCCAGGACCTCGTCTAGCTTCAACCCGATGTCCGTCAAAGCATCAGGCTATTGCGATGACGCGACATCGAACTATTGCGTTGGCAGAGCAGCAAAGTATTGCTATAGTGTGACATCAAACTATTGCGATACTTTGGACGGCCAGCTATGGCAACGCCCAACGAGAAATTGGCAGCATCGTTGTCGATGCTGAAAGGACTTCGGGACCAAGGGATAACGGTCTTCCAGGCGAGTGCTCATCCTGAGCTTACACGAGTGCACCGGGAGCGACTCGTCAAGGCGAATTTCCTCAAGGCCATTATCCCAGGCTGGTACCTGCCAAACAATCCGACGGATGGCGACGGAGACTCGACGCACTGGTATGCGAACATGGAAGCGTTCGTCGCGGCGTACGCGACGGCTCGTTTCGGCCGCGACTGGGAGGTGAATCCAGACCTCTCGCTGCTTCGGCACAGCGGCTACACAAGCGTCGGCAAACAGATTGTCATTCACGCCCTGAAAGCCAATAACCAGCTGTTGCAGCTGCCTCATGGCTGTTCGGTATTCCTCTACCAGGTAAAGCGGGGAACACTGGCAATGCGGCGTACCACGAGCCCCACCGGGTTAGTGTTGATTTCAGTGGCCGAAGCTCTCGTCAGGGTTGGCCCGGTATTTTTCGAAAGACAACCGCTCGCGGCTCAAATAGTGCTGCGGCAGGTTGACCTGACCGACCTCATCGCCGCGCTGCTAGCCGGTGGTCACAGCGTCATCAGCGGGCGGATGTCCGGGGCGTTGCGAGCGGTTGGACGCGCCGGTGATGCGGACCAGTTGATTGCGACGCTCAAGGCGGCCGGCTACGTTGTCACCGAGGTAAATCCTTTCGAGAAACCGTTGGCGCATATTGCAGGGCGCCTCGACGAGTCGCCATACGTGCAGCGTATCAAGGCGATGTGGGCGAGCATGCGAGAGCTTGTGGTCGACCGCTTCGCGAACATACCGCGCGGGGCTCCCACCGACGTGGACGCGCTTATTCGTGATATCAGCGCCCGGTACGTTGCCGACGCTTATCACTCGCTTTCCATCGAAGGCTATCGCGTGAGTGCAGCACTCATCGAGAAAATACGAGCCGGCGATTGGAGCCCGCTCACCAATCCTGAGGACAGGCAGACGCAGGAGGCAATGGCAGCGAAGGGTTACGAGGAGACGCACAAGCGGGTGCGCGCGCTAATCGCTCGAGTTGTCGAAAACTCCGAAAATGCGGTGGATGCCCTGCGAAAAGACTTCTTTCAATGGTATGTAACGTTGTTTTCCCCGAGTGTTGCCGCAGGTATCCTCAAGCCTGAGGACCTCGCAGGCTACAGGAATAGTCAGGTTTTCATCCGCCATGCCCTGCATGTGCCTTTGTCTCCCGAAGCGGTGCGACAGTGCATGCCAACGCTTTTCGAGCTATTGGCCGCCGAGGAGCACCCGGGCGTGCGCGCGGTGTTGGGTCACTTCATATTCGTATTCATACACCCCTACATGGATGGCAATGGTCGTCTCAGTCGCTTTCTCATGAATGCCCTGCTCACGACCGGCGGATACCTGTGGACCATCGTGACCGTACAGTCGCGAAAGCAATACCTCGAGGCCCTCGAGCAGGCCAGCACGTACGGAAATATTGTGCCGTTTGCGGACCTCATTTGCGGACTCGTGGAAGCTCAGGCAGCACAGCCCCTCGAACGAATCACCCAGCGACCCGAATCGGGAGACTGGACCGCGCCGCCAACCGCAAAGGGGGCTCCGTAAAGGGCCAGGCGACACAATAGCACTCGCAGTGAGCGGGGCGACCGAAGACCGCCGGGCTATATTTGGCCCGCGCCGCTCTGCGCCGTCCTCACTCCTCCCGGAGTATGGTGAATCGGGCACGAAGGTCACACATACATCACTTCCTGGCATCACGCAGAAGCAGCATGTAACGAGGACATCATCGCGAGCCACGCTTTTGCGTGCTTACGAGGACGACTCCCAACACCTTTGTGGTACGGGTAGGGCATAACCGGGCGGCGTTTTTCATGACAGGTCGGTCAGCGCTAGCCGGCAAACTGTGCCAACACGCGTTCGCGGATCGCCGGCCGGATATTCGACTGCGCCATATTGCCTCGATAGTGCGCGACCACGCGCGGGTTCATCAAGCGGAACCAGAGCGGCGGTACATACGCGAACATAATCATCGTCGCGTAACCGGACGGCAATTGCGGCGCACCGTCGAAATGGCGCAGCGCCTGATACGAGCGCGTCGGATTCGCATGGTGATCGGCGTGACGCTGCAACTGATAAAGGAACAGATTCGTCACGATACGATTGCTGTTCCACGAGTGCTGCGGCTGACAGCGCTCATAACGGCCACTCGCAAGCTGCTTGCGGCCGAGCCCATAGTGCTCGATATAATTGACCACTTCGAGCAACGACGCGCCATACGCCGCCTGAATCAGCAGGAACGGGATCACCGTATTGCCGAACACTGCGATGATCGCACCCCACAGCACGACGGTCATGGCCCATGAATGCAGTACTTCATTGCGCCACGTCCACGGCAATTTACCGAGGCGTTCGAGCCGGTGCTTTTCGAGGCGCCATGCCGATGCGATGCTGCCGGATACCGTGCGCGGCAGAAAGGCCCAGAACGACTCGCCATAACGTGCGCTGGCCGGATCGGGCGGCGTCGCCACGCGTACATGATGACCGCGATTGTGTTCGACGAAGAAGTGCCCGTAAGCGACCGGCGCGAGCGTGATCTTCGCGAGCCATCGTTCGAACCGGTCGGTCTTGTGACCGAGTTCATGCGCGGTGTTGATCGACACGCCGGTCGCCGCGCCCAGCGAAAGCGCGAAACCAAGATAGTCGTACCACGCCAGCGCATGCGTGCCGACGATCCACACCGCCCCGAAGAAGGACACGTATTCGATGAAAGTGGCGAGATAGACGATGCGGCGGTAATAGCGCTCTTTTTCGAGCGTGGCGATGACGTCTTCGGGCGGATTGCCCGGATCGTCGCCGATCAGATAGTCGAGTACCGGGATGATGCCGAACACGAAAATCGGCCCGAACCACCAGAAGATATGCCAGCCGGTCTGCAACGCCAGATTGGCGGCGTGCAACGGCAAGGTGATGGTCAGCGCGCCGAGCAGCCAAAGATAGCGCTTGCCGTCGACCCACCGCGCGGGGGCCGCTTGCGAGGTTGCCATTGTCTCCCCTCCTTGTTTTATGTCGCCCGGCGTCCGTGAATGTCGGCTTGCCGGCCAGCATGCGGGTCGGCGGGACTTTGTCCGACTCACCGATTTATATGGCCTGACGGCCGGATTAGCCAAGGAATTGCCCCAGGTGCGAGGCTCCAAACGAATGGGCCGTCGACGGGGCGTGCGGGGTGTGCTTCGAGCGGGTGAATGAAACGGGTGTTTGGAGGTTTGTTGCGGTGCACTTCCGGAACGTCGGCGTCGCGGCCGGTATTCATCCCGCAAAAAAGCCCGCACAAACGCGGGCTCGGTCGCAGCAAAAACAAAAAACGGCGGCTCACCAAGGCCGCCGCCCACTACCGAAACAATGCGATCAAACCGCCAGTTCCGCTTCAGCCTCGCTGACCACCTCGTCATCGTCGCTGCTGCGGATCAGATGATCGAATGCGCTGAGCGATGCCTTCGCGCCCTCGCCTACGGCAATCACGATCTGCTTGAACGGCACCGTCGTCACGTCGCCCGCGGCGAACACGCCCGGCACCGAAGTCGCGCCACGTGCATCGACGACGATCTCGCCGTGCTTCGACAACTCCACCGTGCCCTTGAGCCATTCGGTGTTCGGCACGAGACCGATCTGCACGAATACGCCCTCGAGTTCGACGTGCTTCGTTTCGCCCGAACGCAGATCCTTGTAAACCAGACCGTTGACCTTCTTGCCGTCGCCGGTGATTTCAGTGGTCTGTGCCTGCGTCACGATCGTCACGTTGGTGAGGCTGCGCAGCTTGCGTTGCAGCACTTCGTCGGCACGCAGTTGTGCGCCGAATTCGAACAGCGTCACCTCACGCACGATACCCGCGAGATCGATCGCCGCTTCGACGCCCGAGTTGCCGCCGCCGATCACAGCAACGCGCTTGCCCTTGAACAGCGGACCATCGCAGTGCGGGCAGTACGCCACGCCATGATTGCGATACTCGCGCTCGCCCGGCACGTTGATTTCGCGCCAGCGCGCACCGGTCGCCAGAATGACGGTCCTGGCCTTCAGCACCGCGCCGTTTGCCAGACGCACTTCGTTGATGCGGCCCGGGATCAGCGCTTCAGCGCGCTGCACGTCCATGATGTCGACTTCGTAGCTCTTCACGTGCTGTTCGAGCGCCGTGGCGAACTTCGGTCCTTCCGTTTCCGTCACGGAGACGAAGTTTTCGATCGCCAGCGTATCCAGCACCTGCCCGCCGAAGCGTTCCGCCACGACGCCCGTCGCAATACCCTTACGTGCCGAGTAGATCGCCGCCGCCGCGCCCGCGGGGCCGCCGCCGACGATCAGCGTATCGAACACCGGCTTCTTTTCCAGTTCCTTCGCTGCACGCGCACCGGCATTGGTATCGAGCTTCGCGAGGATTTCCTTCACACCGCTGCGACCCTGGCCGAACACTTCGCCGTTCATGAACATGGTCGGTACCGCCATGATCTGGCGCGCTTCGACTTCGTTCTGGAACAGCGCGCCGTCGATCGCCACGTGGCGGATGCGCGGGTTGATCAGCGCCATCACATTAAGCGCCTGCACGACTTCCGGGCAGTTCTGGCACGACAGCGAAAAATACGTTTCGAATTGATAGTCGCCGTCGAGGCTGCGGATCTGTTCGATCACCGCATCGTCGAGTTTGACCGGATGGCCGCCGACCTGCAAAAGCGCGAGGACGAGCGACGTGAATTCATGCCCCATGGGAATGCCGGCGAAACGGATGCCCGCATCCTTGCCCGGCTCGCCGATCGAAAACGACGGCTTGCGTTGGTCGTCGTCGCGACGTTCGATCACGGAAACGCGCTCCGACAGCGTCGCGATATCGTTCAGCAATGCCAGCAGCTCCTGCGATTTCGCGCTGTCGTCGAGCGACGCGACGATCTCGATAGGCCTGCTAACCTTTTCCAGGTACGTTTTCAACTGAGTCTTGAGATTGGCGTCAAGCATGGCTTTCGATTCCGTGACGAGGGGTGTTGGGTCCCGGGCGCCGCACGCATCCGGATAGGAAGCGCACAGCCCGGGAACGTGCGGACCGCGCTATGACGCGGTCCGCACGGAGATGCGCCGCAACGCGGCGCTTACTGCGGTGGGGCCTGGACCTTAGATCTTGCCGATCAGGTCGAGCGACGGGGTCAGCGTTTCAGCGCCCGGCGTCCACTTGGCGGGGCAAACTTCACCCGGGTGAGCCGCGATGTATTGCGCAGCTTGCACCTTGCGCAGCAGCTCGCCAGCGTCACGGCCGATACCGTTGTCGTGGACTTCGCACAGCTTGATCTCGCCTTCCGGGTTGACCACGAACGTGCCGCGCAGTGCCAGACCTTCTTCTTCGATCAGCACGTCGAAGTTGCGCGAGATGGCCAGGGTCGGGTCGGCGAGCATCGGGTACTTGATCTTCTGGATCGTGTCCGACGTGTCGTGCCATGCCTTGTGCGTGAAGTGCGTATCGGTCGACACGCTGTAGATTTCGACGCCGAGCTTCTGGAATTCGGCGTAACGATCGGCCAGGTCACCCAGTTCGGTCGGGCAGACAAACGTGAAGTCAGCCGGGTAGAAAACGAAAACCGACCACTTGCCCTTCAGGCTTTCTTCAGTGACGGTCACGAAATCGCCGTTGTGATAAGCCTGTGCCTTGAACGGTTTGACTTGACTGTTGATGATCGGCATTTGCTGAGTCCTCTTTGCTGAGTGGTTGGAAAGTGGAGTCAGTATGTCAGACGTCGCCTGATAGGTAAAGCGGATTGTTTTAATGATAGCAATAGTCTGACACTATTTACCGATCTACCGGCGGCTATCGCGCCGGATCAGTCCTTCATCAGCCGCCACAGGGTTGTGCGGCCGATCCTGAGCGCCCGGCTTGCCGCGGCGCGGTTGCCGCCGGACTGCGCGAGAGCGCGCATGACGTCATCGCGGGTCGGAGTGACGCGGGCTTGCGCGCCACTGGCCGCATTGGCCGCAGCATCGAACGGCGGCAAAGCCGCTGCCTGATTCATCCGCCCGAACTCCGGAAACACCGCTTGCAGATCCTGCCAGGCTTCGCCGGCCGGATCGCTCAGATAAATCGCGGCGCGCGCCAGCAGGTTCTCCAGCTCCCGAACGTTGCCGGGCCACGCATAGTGCTCGAACAAGGGCGTGAGGAACGCCAGCACCCGCTCGAGCGCCGCGCTCGACAGTCCATATTGGTGTGCGCTGCGGTTTAACAAGTGCCGCGCCAGTTGGGCGGCATCGCCGCGCCGTTCGCGCAGCGGCGGCAATTCTATCTGAAGCAGGTTCAGACGAAAATACAAATCCGCCCGAAACATGCCCTGCTCGACCAGCGCATGCAGATCGCGGTGGGTAGCGGCGATCACCCGCACGTCGATCGGTGTCGCGCGTCCCGAGCCGAGCTTCATCACTTCGCGCTCCTGCAACACACGCAGCAGGCGGCTTTGCAGCGCCGCCGGCATCTCGCCGATCTCGTCGAGGAAAATCGTCCCGGTATGGGCGATCTCGAAGAGGCCCGGCTTGCCGCCGCGTCGCGCGCCGGTAAAGGCGCCCTCTTCGTGACCGAACAGTTCGCTCTCGATCAGTCCCTCGGGCAACGCCGCGCAATTGAACGCGACAAAAGGATTGCCGCGCCGCCGGCTGGCGTTGTGGATGCCCTGCGCGACCAGTTCCTTGCCGGTGCCGCTTTCGCCGCTCAACAGCACCGTGGCATCGTGCGCGGCACCCGCGCGCGCGAGCCGCCGCACCCGTTCGAGCGCCGCCGAGCCGCCGATCAGGTCATCCAGATTGTGCCGCGCGACCAGATGCTTCGGCCGCTGGCTGGTGCGTAGCGACCGGTCGATTCGCTGCGCGACCAGCGCGTCCTGCACCGTCACCACCGACCCGGAGCGCGCGCCGTGCTCGACGATCGGCACGCAGTTGACGATCAACGCACGGCCGCCGATCTGCTCGATTCGCTCTTCGATCGGCGTGTCGTGTTCGAGCGTCTCGCGCAACAGCGGTCCGACGGCGCGCGCCAGTTGCGCGGGCACGTCCTGTTCGCGCTCGAGGCCGAGCAGATCGAGCATCGCCGGATTGACGGCTTCGAGCTGACCGGCATCGTCGAAAGCGGCAACGCCATCGCGCAGGTGCGCCACGATCGTGTTCAGACGTACGCGCTTCGATTCCTTCTGGCGGCTCACGCGTGCCAGTTCGACCGAGCGCTCGAACGCTTCTTCGACTGCCCCGAGAGAGTACAGAAAGACGCTCTCCAGACCGGCTTGCTGGGCAAAATCGCATGCCATGCCCGGGCCGATGATGACGCCGCAACCTTCGGCGGCCAGGTTGTCGACGGCGAGCCGCACTTCGTCGATCGAACGGTATGCGCGCTGCTTCAGACCGACGTTCAGCCACGCGCCGAGGTCGGCGAGTTCGTGCGAGATCGTTTCGTGCAGCACGAGGCCGATCTGCGCGCTGAGCCACGTGGTGGTGGCGCGGGTGATCGCGCTCAACACGTCGAAGCCGTTCACCTTGACCATCACGACCGGCACGTTCAGGTTGTCGCGCAAGTAGGCGCCGTTCGATCCGGCCGCCAGCACGACGTCCACCGCGCCTGCATCGACATAGGCCTGCAACGCGGTGACGGCGGCCCCGTAGCCTTCGCGGACCGGGAAAAACCTGGCGCGCCCGGCGTAGCGCGGCGCGACGGTTTCGCAAAGCGTTTGCAGACGGCTGATACTGACCAGGGCAACGCCTGGATGGCTGGTGTTCTGGTTGGCAAGGGACGTGAAAGTGGACACCGCTGCACTCCGCTCATAGCTGAAACGTTCCACGAAACGTTTCATGGAACAGGTGCGCCATTCTGCCATGAACCACCGTGCCGCGCCTTAGCGCCTAACCTACTGATTGTTCAGCGCAAATCCGCGCACCGGCAATTGGCATGCTTCCTGCACACTATGCTGGTCTTTTCTATCCCATTTCAGATGACCCGGAGACAAACCATCATGTCCACTACTTCTGCTACCCGCCGCGCCGCCTTCCGCGCCAAAGTCAATGAACGCCAGGGCCTGCTCGTGCCCGGCGCCTTCAACGCAATGAGCGCGCGCGTGATTGAGGACGCCGGCTTCGAAGCGCTCTACATCACGGGCGCGGGCGTCACCAACATGTCGCTGGGCCTGCCCGACCTCGGCTTCATCGGCCTCGCCGAAGTCGCCGAACACACGGCGCGGATTCGCGACGCGGTCGCGTTGCCGCTGATCGTCGACGCTGATACCGGCTTCGGCAATGCGCTGAACGTGCGCCAGACCGTGCGCGTGCTCGAGCGCAGCGGCGCCGACGTGATCCAGTTCGAAGACCAGATCATGCCGAAGAAATGCGGCCACTTCGCCGGCAAGGAAGTGGTCAGCACGAGCGAAATGGTCGGCAAGATTCGCGCGGCCGTCGATGCCCGCGAAGACGGCAATCTGCAGATCATGGCGCGCACCGATGCGGCCGCGGTGCACGGCATCGAAGACGCAATCGAGCGCGGTCATCGCTTCATCGAGGCCGGCGCGGACATTCTGTTTATCGAAGCGACCGAATCGCTCGCCGACATCGAGCGCCTGCCGGCGCTGTTCGACAAGCCGCAACTGATCAACATCGTGATTGGCGGCAAGACGCCGGTGCAATCGCGCGAAGCGCTCGCCAAGCTTGGCTACGGCATCGTGCTGTACGCGAACGCGGCGCTGCAAGGCGCGGTGCTCGGCATGCAACGCGCGCTCGGCACGCTCAGGAGCAATGGCCGCCTCGACGAAGACGCCACGCTGGTCGCACCGTTCAGCGAACGCCAGCGGCTCGTCAACAAGCCGCTGTACGACAAGCTCGATCGCGAATACGCGGCGAAGGATTGATCGACGCGAAGACCCACGTGTTTCCGGCAAGCCTGCACGCGCCGGCCGGCCGCTTGACTTACGCCCTGCAACCGCCCACCCCGTCGGTAGCGTTCGCTTAATTGCGTTAGGATTCAGGGCTAGCGGCCATGCGCGATCTTTCACTGCCACGTCACCGTCGGCCGCGATCTCGCTGCCCGTCCACCTCTACTGGGGATGCCGGAAACATGTGTTCGAAAGATAGCCGCAGAAACATGAAGTCCAAATCTTGCCGTGCGCGCCGGCACGGTGGCGACGTCATCGGATCCACGCGCGGCGCGATCAGGATGGCGCAATGACCGGCGCCGGCGCACGCCATTCGCATGTCGGCTGGCTGCCGTATATCGTGGCCGCCACCTTCTTCATGGAGTACCTCGACACCACGGTGATCGCCACCGCGTTGCCGCAGATGGCGCATTCGTTCGGCGTCGGCCCGAACAGCCTGAGCCTCGGCATGACGGCTTACATGCTGGCGCTGGCGATTTTCATTCCGGCGAGCGGCTGGGTCGCCGACCGCTGCGGCTCGCGCACGGTGTTCTTCAGCGCGATCGGCATTTTCACGGTGGCTTCGGTGTTGTGCGGCTTGTCGCAGAACGTGACCGAGTTCACCGCCGCGCGGCTTCTGCAAGGCATCGGCGGGGCGATGATGGTGCCGGTGGGCCGCCTGATCGTGGTCCGCAGCACCGAGAAGAGCCGGATGATGCAGGCGATCTCGACCATCACCTGGCCGGCGATCGCCGCGCCGGTGATCGGACCGCCGGTGGGCGGATTCATCACGACCTACGCGTCGTGGCGCTGGATCTTTCTGCTGAACGTGCCGCTCGGTCTGGCGGCGATGGCTGTTGCGCTCGCGCTGGTGCCGAACCTGCGCGGCAGCGAACGCAAGCCGCTCGACGTGGCGGGTCTGCTGCTGAGCGCCGCGACGCTGACGGCGATCCTGTACGGCGCCGAACTGGCAAGCCAGCCTGGCGAGAACCCGTGGATTGCCGCCGCGTTGATCGCCGGCGGCTTGCTGGTTGGCGTGGTGGCGTTCCAGCATGCGAAGCGGCATCCGCATCCGCTGATCGACGTATCGACGCTGAAGATTCCGACCTTTTCGGTGACGGTGGTAACCGGTTCGCTGACGCGCATCGGCATAGGCGCGGTGCCGTATCTGATGCCGCTGTTGTTCCAGGTCGGCTTCGGCTTGTCCGCGTTCAAATCGGGCTTGCTGCTGCTCGCCAGTGCGCTAGGCAACCTCGGCATGAAGGCGCTGACCACGCGCATCTTGCAGCGCTACGGCTTCCGGATGGTGTCGATCGTCGATGTGACGGTGGCTGGCGTGTTCATCATCGCGTGCGGCTTGTTGACGCCGAACGTGCCGCTCGCGCTCGTGCTGTTCGTCGTCTTCATTTACGGCGTGGCGCGCTCGATGCAATTCTCGACGCTTGCCACGCTTGCTTACGCCGACGTCGCACAGCCGCAGATGAGCGCGGCCAGCACGCTATGGAGCGCCGCGGCGCAGATGACGATTGGCTTGGGCATCGCCTTCGGCGCCGTATCGCTGCGCGCTGCTGCGTTCTTTAATGGCGAGACGACGGGCCGCGTGTTTACGCTCGACGACTTCCGCCTCGCGTTTCTGTTTGCCGGCGCGCTAACGCTGATATCGGTGATCGGCTACATGGGTCTTGCGCACGACGCCGGCCAAAGCATCGGCGGCGGTTCGCGCGGCGCCGAAGGTCCGGCAAAAGGCTGACGACGCCTCAGCCGTAACCCCGCTCCCGCATCCACTTCGTCATGATCCACTTATCGCCGCCGAGCACCGGCGCGCCGCCATGCAAAGTCAAGGGATCAAGCTGCCGCTGCCCATTCATATACCGAAAATACACCGCCCCGCCCTGCTTTGCAGCGACCGAGAAGCCAGCTTCCGGAAAAATCGTCTCCCCGCCGTCAGCCACATCATTCAAATAGACAATCAGCGTCGCCACACGCTGCCCGCCCTGCGCGGTATGCACCGCACTGCCGGGCTGATCCGGCGGGAAATAGTCGAAATGCGGCTGATATTCGCCGTCAGTGTTGTAGTGCAAAACCTGCAACCCTTCACCGTTCTCCACCGGCCAGTTCATCAGACTTGACACGCGCCGGTCGATTCGCTCGATGAACGCATCTTCGCCACGCTGAAACCAGATACCTTCGCTGGTGCGATTGCGGATCACGTCCTCCTTGCCGGTCTCGGGATTGACCGTAGTCGAGCGTTTGAGCCGGTGACGCGAACGTTCGATCATCTCGCGGCACTCGTCCGGCGACAGCACGTCGGCGAACACGATCAACTGGGGCCGCTCGCAGCGCATCAGCACCCTGACATCGCGATCGTGCGCGCGGATCAGATTGCCGCGCGCGACAGGCACATTGTCATACTGGTACGCTTGCGGCGCGGCTTTCGGCAGGACCGCCTCGGTCGCTCCCTTCGCCAGGGTCGCCAGGGTCGCCACGTTCGTGCCGAATGCCTTGTGCACCGCGGCGCTGGCCACTTCAGCGGCGAAACCGGCTTGCACCATCGAATCGATCATCGACTCCATGCTGCAACCGCGCTCAACGTTGGTACCCAGCCAGTGTTCCCAGGCTGCATCCACTACAGGCATAGCATTCCCCGTTCGTCGGCGTGACGAAATACTGCATCATCTGGCCGGATCAAGGCAAGCGCAAGGCTGGGGCGATTGTTTGCACGGACTGACAACGCAATGCGATGACGTCGTAATATAGCGCTCTTAATAACGAATCGGGGTTATCGCATGATCCGCAAGCTGCTCGCATCTCTCGCGGTTGTCACTAGCGTGGCGACAGTCGCACCCGCCTTCGCGCAAGACAACACGGTCAACGTGCTGTACGCCGGTTCGCTCGTGAATCTGATGGAGCGCAGCGTCGGCCCGGCCTTCGAGAAAGCCACCGGCCAGCAGTTCCGCGGCTACGCGGCGGGCTCGAACAAGATCGCCAACGAGATCAAGGGCAAGCTGCGGCGCGGCGACGTGTTCATCAGCGCGAGCCCGAAGGTGAATGACAGCCTGATGGGTGAAGCGAACGGCGATCACGTCACGTGGTACGTGAATTTCGCCGAGTCGCCGTTGATGATCGGCTATAACCCGCGAAGCAAATTCGCCGCGGACTTCAAGAGCAAGCGCTGGGATCAGGTGTTGCAGGAACCGGGCATCCGCGTCGGCCGCACCGATCCGAAACTGGATCCGAAGGGTGCGTTCACCGTCGAGATGGTGACCAGAGCGGCCAATCTCTACCATCAGCCCGACCTCGTCGAGAAAACGCTCGGCGCGGCGGACAATCCCGCGCAGGTTTTGCCCGAGGAAACGTTGGTTGGCCGCCTGCAATCCGGCCAGCTCGACGCCGGCTTCTTCTACTCGACTGAAACCTCCGACCTGAAGATTCCGGCGATCCGCCCGGCCCCCGAATTGCAGGCCAAGGCCAGCTACACGCTGACGATTCTCAGCGACGCGCCGAACCATGCGGGCGCAAGCAGCTTCGTCGACTTTCTGCTGAGCGCACAGGGCCGCACGCTGTTGAAGCAGCACGGCGTGGACGTCGTCAAGCCCACCGTGAGCGGCAACGTGCAAGCGATGCCGCCTTCGGTGCAGGCCGTGATCGACGCCGCACAGTAACGCGATGAAACGTACCGCCGCGCGACCGCTGCTGTGGCTGGCGGCGCTCCTTGCCGTCTATCTGTGTGCGCCGTTCATCGCGAGCGTGCCGCAACTCGGCGCCGCCGATTGGGCGAATGTCGATTGGCGCGCGACGTGGTCGGCAGTCGGCGTGTCGGCGGCGAGCGCAAGTGTGGCGTCGCTCGTGATTCTGCTGGGCGGCGTGCCGCTCGGCTATTTTCTGGCGCGCTCGAAAGCGCGCAAGGTGGCGCTGCTCGGCTTCATCGTGCAATTGCCGCTGGCGCTGCCGCCCCTCACGAGCGGTGTGCTCCTGCTGTTTCTGCTCGGACCGTATAGCTGGGTCGGCCGTTTCACGGGCGGCGTGCTGACGGATTCGTTCGCCGGCATCGTGCTCGCGGAAATCTTCGTGGCCGCGCCGTTCCTCATCATCGCTGCGAAATCGGCGTTCGCGGCCGTCGACCCGGTGCTCGACGATGTCGCCGCGACGCTGGGCCACCATGCCGGCAGCCGCTTCTTCCAGGTCATGCTGCCGGTAGCGTGGCCTGCGGTTCGCGCCGGACTTGCGCTCGCGTGGTTGCGTGCGTTCGGCGAATTCGGCGCGACCGTGATGGTTGCATACCATCCGTATTCGTTGCCTGTTTACACCTACGTGGTGTTCGGCGGCCAGGGTTTGCCGGCGATGATGCCCTTGCTGCTGCCGACGCTCGCGATTGCGATCGTCTGCGCGGCGCTGTCGATTTACAGCGGCAGGTATGCTGCCGCGATCGAACAACCCGAAAACGGCGACGACGCGTTGGAACCCAACGCGAATCCAACCGCGAGCCGCGCTGAGACAGCCGATCTGCGCCTCGCTTTCCATTTACGACGGCAATTGGGCGGATTCGATCTCGACATAGCATGGGCGCCCGCCACGCGACGCCTTGCGATCATTGGGCCATCCGGCTCCGGCAAATCGTTGGCATTGCGATTGATTGCCGGGCTCGAATCCAACGCATCGAGTGCTGTGCAACTCGGCGCAACCGACTTGAGCACGCTGCCGCCCGAGCGTCGCCAGATCGGCTACATGCCGCAAGACTACGGGTTGTTTCCGCACATGACGGTGGCGCGACAATTGGCGTTTCCCGTCGATGCCGATGCGGCCAGCGCGCGGTACTGGCTCGACCATCTGGGCCTTGCGCAACTGCTTGCGCGCTTGCCGCATCAACTGTCGTTCGGTCAGCGGCAGCGGGTGGCGCTTGCGCGCGCGCTGACGCGTCATAGCGAGTTGCTGCTGTTCGACGAACCGTTCGCCGCGCTTGATACGCCGCGGCGGCGGCGGTTACAGCAGTCGTTGCGGGCGTTGCAGCGCGAGATTGCAGCGGTGACGATTATCGTCACGCATGATCCCGATGAGGCGGCGCTGCTCGCGGATGAGGTGCTGGTGGTTGAACAGGGGCGCGTGCTGCAGGCGGGTTTTATCGATTCCGTTTTTGAGCGGCCGGCTTCGATGCGAGTGGCTGAATTGCTTGGCTTGCACAATGTCGGCGAAGGGGTGGTGACGGCGCCGGGGCGGGTCGATATCGGCAATGGTTTGGTGATCGCGACTGGCAATCGTGAATTTGCGTTTGCTGCCGGGCAGCGGGTGATGTGGCGGGTTTCTTCTCATTCGGTTGCGATCTCGCCCAATGGGGACTATTCCGGGTTGGTCGACGCCGTCGAACTACGGCGCGGCGAGCGGTATGTTCGCGTGAATATCGCGGGTTTGCGGTTCGATATTCCAAGCGAAGATGCGCGCCTGCGCGAAGGGGTTGAGTGCCGGGTTGAATTTTTGGCCGACGGCGTTTCGGTTTGGGACTGAGGTTTTTTGCCGTTGGCCAAAATCCTTAACCCTCACCCGCGTGAGCCCTGGCCCTTACGTCAGAAAACGTCACGTCGATCATCAACTTGCCGGACTCGAACACCGTGACGAGCGCCTCATCCCAATCCCCCTCGACGGTGCGATCATCCCAGGCGAGCGGCAGCGTCGCAGTCCGATACTCGCCTGTATGACGATTCCGCAGCAAAGTAAGCCGCCCCTTCATAGACCGCTTGCCGGCATCCGTAACAGGATCCTTGTGCACATCGTGCCACTCGTCGCCAAGCTTGATCGCCGAACATTTCATCGCAAACCGTTGCGTATCGCGGTTGATCTGCTGCAACAACGCCCCACCCATTCCAAACACAATGTTATCCGCCGCGTATCCGGCATCATCCATCGCCGCAAGGATGGCCTCGATCGAATCCGGATTCACGCCGTCGCCCTGAATCACCCTGACGTTGTTGAGCACACGGCGGCCCTTGCTGTTCACCGTCGCCCCAAACGACGCGTCAAGCGTCCGCATCGTCTGCAGCACGATCGTCAGCGGATCGCCGGAATCAGGACGGATCACCAGCGTGCCGCCCGAATCGAGCACCGCCTGCTTCAGTTCCGTGCCCCAGACCTCGAGCGCGGCGAACAGGTCGTATGAATCGGACACCACTGAAACAATCGCCCCCGGCTTGCCGAACCGCGTAATCATGTTGCGAAACGCATCGGTCTCGCGCTCGCGGCCCCATGACGTGATCGTGCTGTGTTCGGCAGCCGGCACCGAAAACGCCGCCATCGGTTCGTTGTAGTAGTGATTCGCCGCAACCACGCCGAGCACCGTATCCGAACCCATGAAACTGACGAGGTGCGCAGAGCCGCCGATCGCCGCCGACTCCGCGCTCGACACGCCGCGCGCGCCGAAGTCATGCAGCTTGAACGGCAGTTGCGTGAGGTCGTCGCTGCTCTTCTCGAGATAACCGCGGATAGTCTTGCGCAGATGCCAGCTTTGTGTGGCAACCGTAATCGGATACCACACGCGCATCAGCATCGTCTCCAGATACGAGGCCAGCCAGAACACCCGCGGGTCGTCGCATTCGACCGTGACCAGCACGTTGTGCGTCGGCACCACCGAACCTTCCGGCACCGCGCGGATCCGCACCGGCAGATAACCGTCATAGCGCTCGACGATATAACGCCAGCCGGCTTCGTTAAACGGCTCGCCGTGGCCTGCGAAAAATGCCTTCGCCTGATCGATCATCGCCGCCGTGACGGGCCGGCACAGATACTCCTTGATCAGCATCTGCAAGCCGAAGAACAGCGTGCGGTCATAGCGTCCGCCGCGCGACTCGATGTACGAAAACATCGCCGACGCGTCAGGCGGATATTGCAGGTAGTGCGACGCCTTGTACGAATCCGTGTTGAGGATCAGATTGGACAGGATCGAGGAAATATCGTTGAGACCGTCGATATCGTCTTGCATGGCTAGAACTCCTCTAGGCCGTTGAGTTGCCGCCAGGTCTATCCCGGCGGAGGGGGTCAATCAAAGCTTGCCCAGAAAGTGATGTGCGATATCGAAGTGATCCTCGAACATCACATTGCGCATGGTCGCCAATACGTTTAGCGGAATCCACTGCGCCTTGTCGGCGTCGTCGCTTCCCCGCACGCGCGGCAATTCACCGAGCGGAAAGTGAAACAGGAACGCATGCGTAATAGTACGTCCGCGCAGCGAACGATGCGGATGGTCGAATACCTGGCGATCCTTCAGCGAACCGCGCATGACGGGTTCAGGCAGTTTCAGCCCGGTTTCCTCGCGCAACTCGCGAATGCATGCGGTTTCGAGCCGCTCGTCCTGATTGACGAAGCCTCCCGGCAGCGCCCACAAGCCGCGGCCGGGTTCGCTGCGGCGTCGCACCAGCAGAATGTGGCCGGAATGGACGACTAACGCGTCGACCGTCACGAAGGTCACTGGATAAGGCGCCGCGGCCCAGGCCTTTTTATAACCGGCGATGAATTCGGCTTCGGATTTCAGTTGCGCGAATTCGGGCCGCTTGCGGAATTGTTCGAGCCACGCAAAGACTGGGGCCGGCACCGCCCATTGCACGAAGCTGTTGCTGCGTTCGGCGAATAACTGCTCGCGGATTTCCGTGGCGGAGATGTCTTCCGTTGCTTCCACATCGATCCGTTCCCATTGCGGGAACATGCGCAGGTAGTACGAAGATGCGTCTTTTTCGTGGCCTATCAGCGCGATTTTTTTGCCCGAGGTTTCGCCGAGTTCTGTGGCTACCGCGTCCTGGATCCAGCGGAGCCAGTCGCCATCGTTGTACGTGGAATCTTGTACCGGCGTGACGGTGACGCGATTGCGGTCTTCCGCGTCCAGCATGGACGCCAGCATTTCGCGGCGCTCTTCGAATGAGAACGGGTCTTTGATCGTGCGAGGTTTGTCTGTCGATCCTATGAGGATGCAGACTTTTTGGGCTAATGCCAATGCCCGGTGCAGGACGTCCAGGTGTCCGCGGTGCGGGGGTTGGAAGCGGCCAATGAAGATTACCGCGTCGAAACGCTTCGGGGATGATGCTGTGCTCATGAGGCTCCCTCAAGAGGTTTTGGCGGTTTTGGGTCTGTCCTTCAACCGTGCAGATATGTTATTTGTTCGATTGTTTTGTCGTCAATGGGTTTTTGTCGGCGACCCGGCGATGGCCGGCCACAGTAAGTCGGTCAGCAAGCCGATGCCTTGCGCCAGCGTGCTGTCTTTGGCCGACGTGACGAGCGGCACACCATGATCGAGCGCCTCTTTCACGTGTTTTTCGTCGCGCGGCAGTTGATGCGCTATCTTCGCACCGCGGCAGACAGTTGCGTATCAGGTGTACTCGTCGTGCTCGGTGCGGCGGATGTCGGGGCCGTTATCGCGGCTTCGTTCGGCTGAAGCCGGAATCTCGTACATCGCGTCGCGCAGCGCATCACCCTGAATCTCTGCCTGAGCCTTGCGCTTCATCGCGTCAGCGATCACGAGCGTCAGCAAATCGGCCGACGGCGCGGCGAACAACGCACGCGGCGGCGCAAAATGACGCTGATAGGAAAAATTGGCACCGCGATCCGTGGTGCGGCGGTCCGGCCGCGATACGGCCAGCTTGCTGTTCTCATTCATGACAACCCCCGAATGATAGGCCTTACCAAGGCCGGTTCCAGGCGGACCGTGTCTGCGCGAATGCGCAGACACGGCTCCTGGTTACCTCGTAACGTGCGCCTCTCTCTGGAGACTCGGGCCACTCCTCTGTGCTTCTTCTTCGCGCCGGCCGGCCCTGACCGTGCGCTGCCCTTCCCTGTTTTGTGCGTCATGCGCCGACGAACAGCGCGAGCACGCTTCCTCAGTTCCGTCCAACAAGACGAAAAAAGTGGCGAGGTCATCGCTTCGCGTCATCCCGGTCACGAACAGCCGATACGCCGTATCGATCATTCGTGCCGTTTTTATTGGACATCCGTTTATCAGTGGCCCCGCCGCAGCCTCGTAAGACGCATTGGCTTTCCCCGGCCGCGCCTACGAAGTCCGTGGTTGCCGTCGGCTATTTTTACCGGCTGCGTCCCCGCGCTTCCGGCTTCCCGACTGCAATGTATTTCGCTTGCGATTCACCTGTCGCAATGGCTATGCCACCCGTACTCAAACCCTTGCCGGACGGCAATGTGTGGTGCAGCGCACGCTGCCGGACGGTACTTCGCGTCACGCGATGATTCGTGCACGACACGCGTTGCGCGGACGCGCTGGCGTACTGCGGACACGCGGCTCGTGTTATCGCCGCCGGATGAAAACCCTTACGCGCCACCTCTGGCAACGCTTTGCCGCGAGAATCGGTCAAATGTGCCGATGCCTCTGTGCACGAAGCTGCCATTTCGGCATACCGCCCGATTTGTCGCATACCTGAGACATGGCGGCCTCGACGCGTCGTATCCGCCGCAAGATTGACGCGCAGCCGCTCACAGCGGGGATTTCCAGACTATTTATGAACGGCAGGTCCAGGTAGGCCGCCACCCCGAAATTGTTTCTTAATCCAGATTTGTTTGTATAGCGCTCGAAAAAACTTTCGCTTATGGTTAAGCCATGCGCCAAATAGAGCGCCTTTAATCAGACCAATGAGGTATAACGGTTACTGTAATTCGGGGATGAGTTTGTTTGGCGGATTCAGCGCCGCGCGCTGTTCCGCTTTCTGTCCCATGCGTGAAACCTGCGGCTCGCGCCGCCGTTCCGTGCCCCCGCCATTGCCGCTACCGTGAATGCGTGACCGCCGGGCACCCGCAGCAGCGCTCGAATGCGGCTACGAAAAACCATGCTCGAGTCCGTGCGGACGGACCCGGCTGGCTCAGTTGGCCGAGGGTCGGCAACGCTTGCCGCCCCGCCCAATGCATCGAATAGCTCTCGAGAGAGCAGCATCGAACCGGGGGTAACATGAATACGACCTGCACACCTGGCGACACGGGGCGCACCGTGCTCTATGTGTCGAACTCGCCCGACCAGAATCTCGCCAGCTTTCTCGCGGCTTCGGGCTGGCAAGCGGTGCATGCCAAAAGCACCGCCATCGCGGAGCGCATGATCGAGCGCGACAACATCAAGGTGGGGCTCGTCGAATTGCCCGGCAACTGCAGCTCGCAGCATCTGTCGGCGCTGGCGTCGTGCATGCGGCGCGTCGAAACCAACTGGGTCGCGCAAATCGCGCCGGGGCAGGCCGACGATGAACTGGTCAGCCGCTTCATCCTCGACTATTGCTTCGATTTCGTGACCCGGCCGTGGTTGAACGACCGGCTTGTTTTCGCGCTCGGACACGCCCACGGGCTGTCGAGTCTGCGGCATACACAGGTTTTGCCGGAGCCGTCACTCGGGCGGCACGGCATGGTCGGGCAATGCGAAGCGATGCAGCAGTTGTACCGGCGGATCGATAAATGCGGCGTGACCGATGCACCTGTGTTTATCGCCGGCGAGTCGGGTACCGGCAAGGAACTGACAGCCTGTGCGATTCACGAGCGCTCGCCGCGCGCCGGCCAGGCGTTCGTCGCGATCAATTGCGCGGCAATTCCGCCAAGCCTTCTGCAGGCCGAACTGTTCGGCCACGAGCGCGGCGCCTTTACCGGCGCGCTGCAACGCAAGATCGGCCGGATCGAAAGCGCCAATGGCGGCACGCTCTTTCTCGACGAGATCGGCGATATGCCACATGAATGCCAGGCGGTGCTGCTACGCTTTCTGCAGGAAGGCACGATCGAGCGGCTGGGCGGAAGTGGCTCCATCAAGGTTGACGTACGCATCATTTCGGCGACCCACGTCGATCTGGATAAGGCAGTCGAAGACGGCCGCTTCCGGTCCGACCTGTATCACCGCCTATGCGTGCTGCGGCTCGTCGAGCCGCCGTTGCGCGAACGCGGCGGCGACATCAAGCTGCTCGCCAACTATGCACTCAGCATGTACAAGCAGGACGGCGCGCGCAAGCTGCGCGGGCTGTCGAGCGACGCGATCGTCGCAATGGCGAACTATCCGTGGCCAGGCAATGTGCGTGAGCTGATCAACTGCGTGCGTCGCGCGATCGTGATGAGCGATGGGCGCTTTATCACGGCAAGCGATCTCGGCTTGCCGGAATCGGCGAACGTACCGGCCGTCACGCTGGCGGAAATCCGCAGCAAGGCCGAGAAAGACGCGATCGAGCATGCCCTGCAGCGGCACGGCTACAAGCTCTCCGAAGCAGCGGCTGAGCTCGGCATTTCGCGGGCGACGCTCTATCGCCTGATGCATGCGAACCGTCTGCATCAGGACCAGCCGGCCGGGCGCGCGTCGAGTGCGAACGGCGGCGCGGATGCCGACGGCGAGGCGGAGCGGCAGGCGCCGTCACTGGTTTAGTCCCACAGTTGCTCGCGGCCCCAGCGGCCCGCCGGCCGCTCACCCCGGCAAATACGCCCGCGTCGATTGCGGCGCGCGATGCAGGCGGCTTTTACAAGGAACTTGTCCCCCACCCCCCGTGTCGCTAATACATTAGCAGCGGTCCCGCGCCGCCCTCACGCGCGGAGCCATAAAACCAAACCTCATCTCTGCGCGGCGCCACAGCCCATCGATCGCCCAACCTATGCGCAAACGACTCCTCATCTGGCTCCTGGTCCTCTTCGCCTTCCCCGCGTACTCCGCGCCGGCCAACACACCGTCGGCCACCCCAGCGCCGGCACCGGGCGCGCCACAGATCGCCCTGACGCCAGACCAGGCCCGTCAAGCCCTCGATGTTCTCAACGACCCCAAACGCCGCGCGCAGGTCACCGACACGCTCCACGCAATCGCCGCCGCCGGTGCGCTCAGCGCCCCATCCGCGCCCGCCGCGGCGGCAACGCCGGCAACGTCGGCCGCATCCGCCCCAGCGCCGGCAAGTAGCGCCGCCAGCCTGGTCCCGACGGCATTTCAATCGAATGGTCTCGCCTCGCAACTGGCCCGCCAGGGCGCGCATTGGGCCGTGCGCCTCGGCACGTCGTTGCGCCGCTCAGTCGCCGCGCTACTCGACGTGTCGTCGGTCCGCGCCTGGTGGCAGTGGCAATCGACCAGCCCGCAAGCGCGCGGCGTGCTGGCCCACCTCACGTGGTCGCTGCTCGCCGCACTCCTGCCCGCGCTCGTGCTCGAATGGCTGGCACGCCGCCTGCTGCGCCGTGCGTACACGGCCCTCGCCGCGCGTCGGAAACATGAAGACGATGACGATGCAGCGCGATCCGACCTGCCCGCCGACCCCGCGCCGCCGTCAGCCGAGTCGCCCAACGCGGCACCGCTTCCAGCCGATTCGCCCGTCGCCGCGGCGGCAGCACCCGCCACGTCCGCCGCACCACCTGTCGCCGGCGAAGCCACCGAAACCAAAGGCAAGCGGCATGCCGCGCATCACTGGACCCTGTTGCAACGCCTGCCGCGCGGAATCCTGACCGTCGTGCTGCGGCTGCTGCCGCTCGCCGTGTTCGTCGGCGCGGCCAGTGCGCTGATGTCATTGTTCACCGACGACGGCACGCCGCAAGGGCGCGCCCTCGATTCGCTGATCGACATCTACGTGCTGTGCCGCGTCATCGTGATCGCCGGCGGCTTCTTTCTGCAACCGGCCGCGCCGCGCCTGCGTCTGTTGCGCATGAGCGACGCGTGGGCCGCCTTCGCACAACGCTGGATCGTGCGTATCGTCAGTGTCGTCGGCGGCGGTTCGGCGCTCACGGAGATCGCGCAGTCGCTCGGTTTGAACGATGCGGCCCGTCTGGCGCTGATGAAGATGGTCGCGCTCGCCGGTCACGTGATGATCTCGGTCCTGATCCTGCAATGCGCCACGCCCGTCGGCACATTGATCCGCGCGCGCTTTGCCGCGAGCCCATCACTGGAGATGTTCGGCAATGCGCTCGCCGATGCGTGGGCGTGGTTCGCGGTGTTCGTCGTGATGGCGCTGTGGTTCATCTGGGCGCTCGACGTGCAGAACGGCTATCACACGCTGCTGCATCTCGGCGGCATTTCCCTGGCGATTCTGGTGGCCGCGCGGGTCGTGTCGATTGTGATCTTCGGCGCGCTGGCAAGAGTCTTCAAAGTACAGGACGATGAAGCGCAGTCGCTCATGCATCAGCACGCGTATCGCTATTACCCGCTGTTGCGCCGGGTCATCTCGTGGATCATCGGCATCGTCACCACGCTCGCACTGCTGCAGGTGTGGGGGGTCGATCTGAGCGACCTGTTCCGCGCCGGCACGGTCGGCCACCGGCTGGCCTCGGCGTTGGTGACGATCGGCGTCGCTGCCGTGATCGCGCTGCTGGTGTGGGAAAGCGTCAACCTGTCGATCGAGCGACGCCTGGACCGCTGGACCACCGGCGGCGATCTGGCGCGTGCCGCGCGTCTGCGTACCCTGCTGCCGATGCTGCGCACCGCGCTCTTCTGCGTGATCGCGCTGGTCGTGGTGCTCACCGGCTTGAGCGAACTCGGCGTGAACATCGGACCGTTGCTGGCGGGCGCGAGTATCTTCGGCGTGGCGCTGGGCTTCGGCTCGCAAAAGCTGGTACAGGATTTCATTACCGGCATCTTCCTGTTGATGGAAAACGCCATGCAGGTCGGCGACTGGGTCACGCTCGCGGGCGTATCCGGCACCGTCGAATATCTGTCGATCCGCACAGTGCGGTTGCGCGGCGGCGACGGCTCCTTGTACACGGTGCCGTTCAGTTCGGTATCGACGGTCAACAACACCAACCGCGGGCTCGGCAACGCGGCGGTGAAGGTCAATATCGTGTTCGGCCAGGACGTCGATCTGGCGATCGCCACGCTCAAGGAGATCGGCGCGGCGCTGCGCGAAGACGAGCGGTTCAAGGACGGCATCCTGTCCGACTTCAGCTTCTGGGGCGTCGATGCACTGGACGGTTCCGCGGTGACGCTGGCCGGCCAGATCCAGTGCCGCGATAGCGCGCGCTGGGGCGTGCAGCGTGAATTCAACCGGCGCATTCTCGACCAGTTCAGCGCACGCGGCATCGAGATCGCTAACCCGCAACGGCATCTGCTGACGTGGGACCCGGAGAGCGCGCCGGCTGGTGACGAACCCAAGGACGGACCGCCAGGCAGCGCACAGAACCGCGGTGCTTCGTCAGCGGTGGCCCGCAAGACCGACGCGCCGATGGAAGATCAATTGCCAGTCGACCCTAAGCCGGCCGGCGGCCCAGCAACGCCAGCAAATCCTGATTCAACCTCTGCGCATGCGTGAAGTACAGACCGTGTCCTGCGCCTTCGTAGACGTTCAGTAACGCGCCTTCGATCAGCGCGGCAGTCGGCCGTCCGGTCAATTCGAGCGGCGCGCGCTGGGGCAGCAGCGCGAATTCAGCCGGCGCATTCCCGGCCAGAAAAAGCCCCTATTCCACCACCCACCACCTCGGCAACAATCGCCGCACCGCCACCCGCCGATACCGATCATCGATCAAATAAACCACCCCTCGATCCTGCTCGGTCCGAATCACCCTTCCCGCCGCCTGCACGACCTTCTGCAACCCCGGATACAGATAAACATAGTCATACCCGTTACCGAACTTCGCATCCATCGTGCGACGCATCTGCTCATTCACGTCATTCATCTGCGGTAGCCCAAGCGTCGCAATAAACGCGCCGATCAACTGCTGCCCGACCAGATCGATGCCTTCCGAGAAAGCACCACCCAGCACCGCGAAGCCGACCCCTCGATCCATGGTTCGAAAGCGCGCGAGGAACGCGTCGCGCGCCGCCTCGCCCATGCCGGGCTCCTGGGTCCACACCGGCAGGTCCGGATACCGTTCGCGCATCAACGCGACCACCCGCTGCAAATAATCGAAGCTGCTCAGAAAACCCAGATAGTTACCCGGCTGCGCCGCATATTGCCGCGCGATCAGATCGACGATCGGCAGCAGCGAACGCTCGCGGTCACGCCAGCGCGTCGAGACGTTACTCGCCACACGCACTTGCAATTGCTCGGCGCGAAACGGCCCTTCGACATCGAGCCAGTTCGTCTGTTCAGGAAGCCCCAAGGTGTCGCGATAAAAATGATGCGGATTGAGCGTGCCGGAGAACATCACGGTGGTACGCGCGGTGGCGTAACGCGGCGCGAGAAACGGCGCAGGAATCACGTTACGCACGCACAGCGTGCAACTGGTTTTGCCGCGCGGCGCGTAACGATCGGCAGTGAGCGTGATGTCGAAGATCGAATGCTCGCCGAACTGTTCCGCAAGCGCCACGAAATGCATCGCGTCGAAGAAAAAGCGCAACGACGCTTCGTCGATCGATAGCGGCGCTTCGGCGAGCAGATCGGTCACCGCGCCAATCAGATTCTGCGCGGCCGGGAGTAGTTTTCCGGGCACGTCGGCGTAGACCTGATAGGTGTCCGTCTGTGCGCGCTTGAGCGCGTTCCACTCGCGATTGAGCCGTTCAAGCGGCTTGCGCAATGCCGCCGGCGCCGTCTTGCGCGCGGCGCGAAACGCCGCCTGGTCGAGCGATGCGGTGTACATCCGGCGCGCGCGGTCAAGCAGGTTGTGCGCCTCGTCGACCAGCACACCGACGCGCCACTGATTGATCTGCGTCAGCGCATACAGCATCGCGCTGCTGTCGTAGTAGTAGTTGTAATCGCCGACCACCACGTCGGCCCAGCGCGCCAGTTCCTGCGCGAGGTAGTACGGGCAGATCTCATGCCTGAGCGCCGCTTCGCGCACCGCCGCGCGATCGAGCAGCGGCCCGGACAATGCCGTGCTGCGGGCCGCGTCGAGCCGGTCGTAGAAGCCACGCGCGAGCGGACAGGACTCGCCGTTGCAGGCTTTGTCGGGGTGCTCGCAGGCTTTGTCGCGCGCCACGAGTTCCAGCGTGCGCAAGGGCAATGGCGCGGCGCCGTGGTGCAGTGTCTCAATCGCATCGAGCGCGAGCGCACGCCCCGGTGTCTTGGCGGTCAGGTAGAACACGCGATCGATCTGATCCGATGCGCATGCCTTCAGCAGCGGAAAAATCGTCGCGAGCGTCTTGCCGATGCCGGTAGGCGCCTGCGCTAACAACGCCTGGCCGTCGCGCGCCGCACGATAGACCGACACCGCCAGCTCGCGTTGCCCACTACGAAATTGCCCATGAGGGAACTGCAACGCGCCAAGCGCGGCGTTGCGAGCATCGCGATGCGCCTCTTCCTGCACGGCCCAATCGAGAAAGCGCCCGCATTGCTCGACGAAGAAAATTTCCAGCGAACGCGCCGTATGCGTTTCGGTCAGCACCGTTTCCTTCTGACTGCCGATATTGAAGTACACGAGCGCGATGGTCAGTTCGCTCAACCCGCGCGTCCGGCACAGCAGATGACCGTAGACCAGCGCCTGCGCCCAGTGCAGCGTGCGGTGGTTCGCGGGCATCCGCTCGAGATCGCCGCGGTAGGTTTTGACCTCTTCGAGCCGGTTTGCCGCGTCGTCATAGCCGTCGGCACGGCCGCGCACGGTCAAGCCGCGATGCGTGCCGGTCAGCGTGATCTCGGTTTCGTAGCCGCTCGCGCGCCGCCCAGCCACCGTCACATGACCGGCCATGCCTTCCAGTGAAGTCGGCGCGGGCGTGAAGCGCAGGTCCAGATCGCCGCGCCTTGCGGTGAATTCGCACATCGCCCGCACGGCGACCACGTAGGTCATGCGGCAGCCCCTTGAGCGGCTTCGGGACCGGTGTCGGTTTCATCGGCCCACCGCACGTCGAGCACGCGCACCGGCATGCCGTGCTGCACGCAGTACGAGAGCCAGCGGATCTGGTTGTCCTGCAAGCGGTCGCCGGGGCCCTTCACTTCGATCAGTTCGTAGCGGCGCTCGGCCGGCCAGAAACGGATCAGGTCCGGCAAACCGGAGCGATTGCTGCGGATATCGCGCAGCAGGCGTTCGAAGCACAGCTTCAGATGCGCGGCAGGCAGGCAATCGAGCGCCGGCACAATCAGCTCGGGCGCCAGCACGTCCCAGAACACGAATGGCGATTGCAGACCGGCTTTGGTCTCGATATGCCGCAGAATCGTCTTGCGATAGACGGTGCTATCGAGCTGCGCCAGGCAGGCGGCAAATTGTGCAGCGCGGCGGCTATAAAAATCAGGCGCATGCAGATCGGCCGGGCCACGCTGAAACGGATGGAAAAACGCACCGGGCAGCGCCGCGAACACCGGCTCCCAGCACAGCAACCCGAACAGCGAGTTGATCAGCGTATTCTCGACGTAATGAACTGGCGCGTCCTCGCGACTCAGATGATCGCGCGCGACGAATTCAACCGGTTGCGCCGCCGCGGGCCGTGGCAGCACCAGCGTGCTGCGCTCGACCGGCCGCGCGGTCGGCGTGCGCGCCACGGGCTCACCGCGCCGACGTTGCAAGCGTGGCAGCATGCGCGCGATGCGCTGCGCTTCCTCTTCGCTTTCGGGCGCCGCGGCGGCTTGCGAGGCGAGCGCGAAGGCGTCGTCGATACGTTCGCAGCGCTCGAGCACACGCATGCGCCGATGCCGCGCGCCGGGCCACGCGCATTCCGCATAAACGGCGAGCGCACCTTGCCAATCGTGTTGACGCTCGCAATGCTGGCCGATACGGAACAACAGTTTTGCGCGGCGCGTGTCGAGCCAGGGGTTCGACGTCTCGATCGCGGCGACGGCGGCAACGAGTTCCCCGATGGATTCGCCGTCGGACAGCCATTCGAGCGCTTCGCGGCAGGCATGCAAAGCGAGGTAGACATCGACATCGGCACGTTGCTGGAAGGCACGCGACGAAGGTCCGAACGGAACCGTCTCGTATTGATACACGCCGAGATCGGCGAGCACGAACTCCGACCAGTCCTGGTGCAAATTGCCGAAGAACATCAGGCGCAGCCGCTCGCAGAGCGGCGCGATGACGACATGTAATACGGCGTCGGTACTTGCCGCGTGCCACGCGGCAAGTGGGCGCGCAGCGCCGCCCTCCACCTCATAAAAGGGGCGCAGCGTTTCGAGCAAGTCCGGTTTGCGCAAGCTCCGGGCGCCCGGGATCAACGCGATGGCATCGGCAAAGATGATCAGCAACTCGGGGCGGGTGGTGAGCGCGAACAGATCGTCGAGCGTTAGCGGCGGCGCGGCGTCGACCCAACCGAGATCGACGAGTGGGGCGGACGCTTGAACTGGGCAGCCGATCTCGTCGTACGACAGACGGCTCGCGCGGAACAACGTGCCTTTGCGCATCAGCATGCGAACCAGCAGCGCCCGCGACGCCTGCGGCAAAGCCGCGAAGTCGCGCAGGAAGCCGTGCTCGCGCCCGTCCAGCAGATCGTCGTAACGCTGAGCGAGCCACGCCAGCGCCCGCTCGAAGTTCAGCAGATAGTAAGGAGCATTTGAAGGGGCTTCACTCGCCACGGCACGTCCACGAAACCTGTATGTATATACAGTTATGATATCAAACCCGTGGAGGGTTCGGTCCGCTCCCGGCAAGTCGGAATGGTCCGAGGCACGCTTGTTGTCATGTGCGTCGCCAGCCAGGATCAGCGCTGCACGCCTGCCGCGTAGAAGCTTGCCAGATCGCGCTTGAGCGTATGCAACGCGGCATCGTCGAGATAGATCATGTGGCCGGTCGGATAGTAGGCGATCCGCACATTGGCACGCAGCGGCGCGTCGATGCCCAGATGCGCCAGCGCGTACTCGGTCGCGTAGAACGGCGTGGCCAGATCGAAATAGCCGTTCAGCGACATCACACGAAGTTGCGGATTCTGCCGCATCGCTTCGGCCAGATCGCCGGCCGCATACGGCACCGGCAACTGCTCGCCCCACCACGCGCGATGTTTCCAGTCCCATTGTTTCAACACGTCGTCGTTGAAGACGCGATAGCGCTCGGTCGGCGTGAAGTGCAGATCCTGCGCGAAATGCTGATGAAGCGCCGCATCGAAAGCATCGGACACGCTATTGACCGATGCATCGAAGTCCGGGCGCTCCGACACGCCGTCGTATTCGAGGCCTTCGAAGCGGGCATCGAAACGGCCGATGCTGCGCGACTGATCCCGCAGCAGTTGATTACGAAAGCGCGATGGATAAAGACGCAACCGGCTCCGCTTCACGTACTCGACATCGAGACCGGTGAACTGGGCGACGCGCGCCGCAATCGCATCGCGCTGCGCATCGGACAAAGCGTCGCCCTGAGCCAGCGCCTGCGCATAGGGACCGCGCGCGAACGCGCGGGCGTCGTCGAGAAAGGCTGACAGGCTAGCCGGCTTCGGCGCGATTTTGTCGTGATACCACGCGATCGCCGCGAAGCTTGGCAAATAGCTTTCGCTCTTGAAATCGAAGCCGGGAGAAAAGTCGGCTGAATCGAGCACGGACGACAGCAGGATCACGCCGTTCAGCGCGATATTGTCTTGTCCCAGTTGATACGCGAGCATGGCGGCGCGCGCAGTGCCGTACGACTCGCCGAGCAGATACTTCGGCGAATTCCAGCGCTGATTGACCGTCAGATAGCGGTCGATGAATTGCGAAAACGCGTCGAGGTCTTTATCGACGCTCCAGAAATCCTTACCCGTGCCGCGCCCGACGACTCGCGACAAACCCGCGCCGACGGCGTCGATAAAGACCAGATCGGTGATGTCGAGAAGGCTATCGGGGTTGTCGGCCAGCACATAGGGCGCAGGCGGCGTGCTCGCCGGACTGGCGGTGCGCGCCCGCTTCGGCCCGAACGAGCCGATCATGAGAAAGACGCTGCCCGTGCCGGGACCGCCGTTGAAGAGGAACGTCACGGGCCGCGTCGAGGGCGCTTTCGATGCGACGGTGTAGGCGACGTAGAAGACACTGGCATTGGCCTGCCCGGCTTTGTTGTGCAGCAGCAGGTTGCCGGCGGTCGCCGTGTAGTCGATCTTGCGACCATCGAGCCGGATCGAATGCTGAGTGACGGACGACGTTTCCGGCGGCACGGGAATCGCGGCCGCATCCGGTTTTGCGTTTTGCGACGCGCTGTCTGACGCGTTATCTCGCGTGTCCTTTTGCGTGGCTGCGGCGGCGCGTTGCGCACGCCCGGTGCGCGGTGGATTTGGGCGCGGGCGCACTAGCTGGCCGGTCGTATTGACGCCGGCCTGGCTCGGAGAATCAGGCTCGGCCCGGGGCACGGCAACCGCAGATGCGGCTGTATCGGCTGTATCGGCTGTATCGGCGGTCTGCGCGGCGTCGGGCGAATCGTCGAGTTCGGCTGCCGCGCACATCTGGCTGAACACGACGATGGCGGCCATGATTGCCACCGCGGCGAGGGCGGCCACGAAGGCAGCCGCAACCGATCCCGCTAGCAGCGATCGGCGCAACGTGATGTAGAAACCAGGGTCCATGTTATGGGGAACGAAACCAAACCGAAATATTTCAGAAAGGCGCAGCCGCGCCAACCCTCAACCCGCGAACAAACAAAGCAATCCGCTCGCAAGCATCGAGCAACCGCGCTTCGTCAACCACAAACCCCAACCGCACAAACCCATCCGCGGTCTCGCCAAACGCACTGGCGTCCAGCACCGACACGCCTTGCGCGTGAAACAGCTGCCAGGTGAAATCGACCGTATCCAACCCCGTGCCACTCACGTCGACCATCATGAACATGCCCGCTTCCGGCAGCAAACACCGCAACCCCGGCACACGATGCAAGCGTTCAAACACCACGTCACGCCGCCGCCGATAAATCTCCCGCATCTCCGCGACAATCGCCGCCTTGTTCTGCAACGCCGTCAGCGCCGCCTGCTGAATGAAGCCCGGCAAGCCATACAGCATGGCCAGCGCGAGCCGCCCCATATGCTCGATCAACGCAGCGGGCCCCACCGCCCAGCCAACGCGCCAACCCGCCATTGCATGCGACTTCGACAAACTGCCGAGCGTCACGGTACGCTCCGCCATCCCGGGCAGCGCGGCAACACTCACATGCTCGCGTTCGAAAACGAGGTCCGCATAGACCTCATCGGACAACACCCAAAGATCATGCTTGCAAGCAAGCAGCGCAATACGCTCGAGGTCCGCGCGCGGCATCACCACGCCGGTGGGATTGCAAGGTGTTGCGAAGAAAATCGCTTTGGTGCGCGGTGTGACGGCGGCTTCGAGCGCGTCGCAATCGAGGTGAAAGGCCCGCGCCGGATCGACCGGCACCGGCACGAGCGTGGCGCCCGCGGCGCGCACGCACGCTTCGTATGTGAGGTACATCGGCTCGGGCACGATCACTTCGTCGCCCGCTTCGCACAAGCACAGCGACGCGGCGAATACGCCGTTCTGCGCACCCGCTGTCAGGATCACGTTGGCCGCGCTCACGGCGCAGCCGGTGGTGCGCGCGTGTTCTTCGGCAATCGCCGCACGCAGCGGATCGCGCCCGGACACCGCGCTGTAATGCGTATCGCCGCCGCGCAGCGCCTCGATGGCGCGCTCGACGATCGGCGCCGGGGTCGCGAAGTCGGGGTCGCCGATGCTCAGCACAATCACGTCTTCGCCGGCGGCGAACGCCTGTTGCGCGACACGATGGATTTCCCACGCCGACGTGCGCTTACCTTGCAAGCGCTCGACCAGATTCGAGTACTTCATTGAACTCACCCCGTTTCGACTTGAGCCGCCAATGTACTGGGGCGCGCGCGAAAGGTCCAGACAGCAAAAGGGCCACGCGAACGATCGGCCTCGCGTGGCCCTTCGGTACAGCCCCCGGGAACCGACTAGAGCTGGCGGCGCAACTCCGCCGGCGGCACCTTCATCAGATGCCGGTATTTCGCGACCGTGCGCCGCGCGACCAGCACGCCCTGGTCCGCGAGCATCCTGGCCAGCGCCACATCGGACAGCGGATCGCGGGTATTCTCCGCGGCGATCATTTCCTTGAGCAGCGCGCGCACCGCCGCTGCCGAACAGGTGCCGCCGCTTTCCGTGCCGAGTTCGCGCGGGAAGAAGTGTTTGAACTCGAAGATGCCGCGCGGCGTGGCCATATATTTGTTGCCGGTCGCACGCGAGATGGTGGATTCGTGCAGCCCGAGTTCATCGGCGACATCGCGCAACACCATCGGCTTGAGCGCGATCTCGCCATATTGGAAGAAAGCCTTCTGATGCGCGACGATGCATTCGGCCACCCGCTGAATCGTCTCGAAGCGTTGCTGCGCATTGCGGATCAGCCAGCGCGCTTCCTGCAACTGCTGCGCGAGCGGCGAGCGGCTCGCACCCGAGGACTGCGCGAACAGTTCCGCATACATGCGGTGGATCCGGGCGCGCGGCTGCACCGCCGGATTGATCGTCACCATCCACTTATTGCTGATCTGGCGCACGATGACGTCCGGCACGACGTAGTTGTCTTCGCTGCGGCCGTAGCAATTGCCCGGCTTCGGGTCGAGCTTGCGCACCAGCGCGCAGGCCACACGCAGTTCCTGAGCGCTGCAGCCGAGCTGCTTTTGCAGTTCGGCCTGTTCGCGGCGCGCGAGGCGTTCGAGATGATGCTCGACGATTTGCCGCGCCACGTTTCGTCCGCGCGTGTCCGGCGGCAACGCATTCACTTGCAGCGAGAGACACTCGGACAACGAGCGCGCGCCGAGGCCTGGACGGTCGAGCGATTGCACGAGGCGCAGCGCCACCAGCAATTCTTCTTCGGTCAATGCGGGTTCGAGATCGACGCTGTTCGCGAGATCGGCCAGATCCTGGCGCAGATAACCGTCGTCGTCGAGCGCCTCGATGATGAAGCGCGCGACCGCGCGGTCACGCTCGCCGAGACGATACAGACCGAGTGCAGCGTGCAACTGCTCGCGCAAGGTCGGTTGCGAGCGCGCCCATTCGGCCGGATCGCGGCCGTCGGAATCGCCGTTCTGGCGCGTCGAACCGCGGCTGCCGTAATCGCCTGAAAAGTCGCCGGGTATCTCGTCCTGCCCCGCGCTTTCCATCGTTTCGCTGGCGCCGCTTCCGGCCGGCAGCGAATCGGGTTCGGCCGCCGCAACGGTACCCGTGACCGGCGCCGGGCTGGTATCGTCGCCAGGAGAAGCCGTGGCCAACGCGACGTCTTCGGTCTCCGACGAGTCGTATTCGAGGAATGGATTGGTGTCGAGCGCCGTGCGCAACTCCTGTTGGAACTCCAGAGTCGACAACTGCAGCAGACGCACCGATTGCTGCAAACGCGGTGTGAGTGCGAGAGACTGCCTTGCGCGTAGTTCGATTGAAGGCATCGTAGTCAGGTCCCGTCATGGCTGAAAAGTGATCTGCGGCCTCTCTATAGAGCAACTGTCATACCAACTCGCCCAACTTACTGTTTTTTCTAGGCTTTGCTTTTTCAGGCCCGCCGAATGCGTAGACGGCGAACGCCATTTTTACAAGTACCCGGCAAATTCTCCGGTCTGTGCCCACGCAACTCGCCAGCAGGGCGGCGAGGCATCCGCACTCCCCTGTTCCCCAGCCTGAATCCGTCCGCCGCACGGGCTTTCGCCGCGCGGCGAAGCCCGTGCGGCAGACGGGCACACCGCTTGCACCGATGCGCGATGTGGACGGACGCCGGTCTCCGCATGCGTCACAAAAAATAAGACGCATGCCAGGGCCGCCGTCCGGTGTCGTCGATAACGGGCCATGACGGAACCGTAGCGGCAACGATCCCACGCGCGTCAACAGCGGGTGTCGACCGCGATCGACCGCAGGCAACAAGACCGCCATTTTCATCAACCACCCGAAGGAGAACCCAGGAAGACCATCCACGTGCTTAAGGCTGCAGGTAGCATCGCCTGTATCGCGTTCGCACTCAACGCAACGGCGCAAACCAGCGCGTCGGCCCCGTCCGCCAGCTCCGAAACCATTGGCCAGCACGTCGACGACGGCACCATCACCACCAAGGCAAAGGCAGATCTGCTGGCCGCCAGCAACGTCAAGTCGAGCCATATCCACGTGAAAACCCGCAAGGGCGTGGTGTGGCTCACGGGCTCCGTGCCGACGGCTGAGGATAAGTCGGCAGCCGAAGAAGTCGTTCGGAACGTCAAGGGCGTAACGAGCGTGAAGAACCACCTGAAAATCGCCGCCGGGTAGGCGTAGCGCCCAAGCCGACCGATTCGTATGCGGCGTGCCCGGATCGCGCCGCCGTGAATACAAAACGGCCCGACATGCCGGGCCGCCATTCCGGGTTCTATCTAACGTTGTGCCGGATGACGTACCTGCTCGAGTTGGCCACGGCGCACCTCGCCCTGGCGCGTCAACATCCAACCCGGATATTCCGCCGGCAGCGTGCTGACCTGATCGAGCTTCGCGAGATCGTCCGCGGTGAGCGAAACTTGCGTGGCCGCGATGTTGTCGTCGAGTTGCTCGATCTTCTTCGCGCCGACGATCACCGTGGTCACCGCGCGTTGATGCAGCAGCCACGCCAGCGCGATCTGCGCGACCGAGACACCCTTTTCTTCGGCCATGCCGCGCATCACGTCGATACAGTCGTACGCGCGCTCGCGATCGACCGGCGGAAAATCGAACGTCGTGCGACGGCTGCCTGCTTCGCCCTGTTGCTCACGCCCGTATTTGCCGCTCAGCAAGCCGCCCGCGAGCGGACTCCACACCATCAGCCCAAGCCCTTCGCTATGCAGCATCGGCACGAGTTCGCGTTCGAGGTCGCGGCCCGCCAGCGTGTAATACGCCTGTAGCGTTTCGAAACGCGCAAGGCCGAGACGCTCGGCAATGCCCAATGCCTTGACGATCTGCCATGCGGCCCAGTTCGACACGCCGACATAGCGCACGTGACCATGCCGAACCAGCGTGTCGAGCGCGCGCACGGTTTCTTCGATCGGCGTGGCCGGATCGAAACCGTGGATCTGATACAGATCGACGTGATCGAGTTGCAGGCGCTTCAGACTCGCCTTGATGCCGTCGATGATGTGATAACGCGACGCCCCGCGCGCGTTCGGATATTCCGCCGTGGCGCCGAACACCTTGGTAGCCACCACCACTTTATCGCGCGGCACCTTGAGGTTTTTCAGCGCCTGGCCGGTGATCTGTTCGGACACGCCTTCCGCGTAAACGTCGGCGGTGTCGATGAAATTGATGCCCGCGTCGAGCGCGCGGCCGACCAGCCGCTCCGCGTCCGCCTGTTGCAGATCGCCGATCTGCTTCCAGATGCCCTCGCCGCCGCCGAAGGTCATGGTGCCGAGACATAGTTCTGAAACAAACACACCGGTGCGGCCTAACTGGTTGTATCGCATTACCTGAACTCCATCGTGGACAGGGGAGCCGTAGAGCGTACTGCGTTTGGCGAAATTCCGCACGAGTCGCCACGCGAACTCATGCTTCAGGCTCCTCACGATTATTCGGAGACGCCCTCGGCAAAGCCCGCAAAAACCTGCCAGACTGGCTCCTGAATCTCGCAATGGGTCGGCCCTCGCCGCCCTTGGATATGGCACGCCGCGCCCCCAATTACGCCAGCATGACGCCGACCTCGACTTCCGCCCCGACTTTCGGTGCGCCCGTAGGCGCAACTGAAGGCTCGTCCACAGCTAGCGCGCTGGACGGTTTTCATCCGGCGGTCGCCGGCTGGTTCCTCAGGACCTTTCCCGCTCCCACCGACGCCCAGGCCGCCGCCTGGCCGCAGATTCGCCTTGGCCGCTCCACCCTGGTCGCCGCGCCGACCGGTTCGGGCAAGACCCTTACCGCCTTCCTGTCCGCGCTCGACGACCTCGTGCACAAGGGCCTCGCCAACGGCGGCGTGCTGCCCGACGAAACCCTGGTGGTCTACGTCTCGCCGCTGAAGGCGCTGTCCAACGACATCCGCCTCAATCTGCAAATGCCTTTGCAAGGTATCGCCGAAGAACTCGCGCAGCGCGGCTTGCCGCCGCTCGACATCCGCACCGCAGTGCGCACCGGCGACACCACGCAGCAGGAACGCAACGCGTTGAAGAAGCGCGCGCCGCATATCCTCGTGACCACGCCGGAATCGCTCTACGTGCTGCTCGGCTCGGATTCCGGCCGGCGCATGCTGTGCACCGTGCGCACGGTGATCGTCGATGAAATTCATGCGCTCGCCGGCAGCAAGCGCGGCAGTCATCTGGCGCTCAGCCTCGAACGGCTCGACGCGCTATGTCAGCGGCGCCTGCCACGCATTGGCCTGTCGGCGACGCAAAAGCCGATTAGCGCGGTGGCGCGCTTTCTGGTGGGCGGCGCGAGCATCGATAGCGAGATTCCCGCGGCGTGCGCGATCGTCGACGTGGGCCATATCCGCGAGCGCGATCTCGCGCTGGAAATTCCGCCCGTGCCGCTCGAAGCGGTGATGCCCAACGAAGTGTGGGAGCGCGTCTACGACCGCCTCGCCGAACTGATCGCTCTGCACCGCACCACGCTGATTTTCGTCAACACGCGCCGCATGGCCGAGCGCGCAGCACGCCATCTGACCGAGCGGCTCGGCAAGGAGGCGGTCGCCGCGCATCACGGCAGTCTCGCCAAGGAGCATCGCTTCGATGCGGAGCAGCGCCTGAAGCGCGGCGAACTGCGCGTGCTGATCGCCACCGCCTCGCTGGAACTGGGCATCGATATCGGCGACGTCGATCTGGTCTGCCAGATGGGTTCGCCGCGCGCGATCGCGCCGTTCCTGCAACGCGTCGGACGCTCGGGCCACCATGTCGGCGGCATGCCGAAGGGCCGGCTCTTTCCGACCTCGCGCGACGATCTGATCGAATGCGCGGCGCTGCTCGATTGCGTGCGACGCGGCGAACTCGACGCCCTGCGGATTCCGCGCGCGCCGCTCGATGTGCTGGCGCAACAGATCGTCGCCGAAGTATCGAGCGCCGAATGGAACGAGGACGCGTTGTTCGAGCTGATGCGCCGTGCGGCCCCGTACGCCGGGCTCGAACGCGAGCAATACGACGCCGTGCTGCGCATGCTCGTCGAAGGCTATACGAGCCGCAACGGTCCACGCGGCGCTTATATCCATCGCGACGTGGTGAGCGGCACCCTGCGCGGCAGGCGCGGCGGCAAACTGGTCGCGGTGACCTCCGGCGGCACGATTCCCGAGAATGCCGACTACGCCGTGGTGCTAGAGCCGCAGGCGGTCAACATCGGCACCGTCAACGAGGATTTCGCGGTCGAGAGCCTGGCCGGCGACGTGTTCCAGCTCGGCAATGCGTCGTACCGGATTCTGCGGATCGAGAGCGGCCGCGTGCGGGTCGAGGACGCGCAGGGACAGCCGCCGAACATTCCGTTCTGGCTCGGCGAAGCGCCTGGGCGCAGCGATGAACTGTCGTTCGGCGTCGCGCGTTTGCGCGAGCAGATCGGCCGCTTGCTCGATGGCAAGGATCCGGAGGCTGATGCGGTGGTTTCGATCGGCGAGCCGCCTTCGCGACGACGCAAGTCCAAACGGGCAGCCTCCGCCGCGACGGCGGGGTCGCACACAACGACAGCGTTATCCGCAGCGGGAAGTTCAAGCGCCGCTCATGGCATGACAGCACTGGCTGTCGCCGAAGCGCCGCCGCTTCAAACTCAGTCGATGACGCCACGCCTCGAACGCGCGATCGACTGGCTCGTCGATACGATCGGTCTCGACGAAGCCGCCGCGCGGCAGATCGTCGACTATCTCGCACGGGCGCGCGCCGCATTGAGCGTACTGCCGACGCAAAACACGCTGGTGATGGAACGTTTCTTCGACGAATCCGGCGGCACGCAACTGGTGATCCATGCGCCGTTCGGCAGCCGCGTGAATCGCGCGTGGGGCCTCGCGCTGCGCAAGCGTTTTTGCCGCACCTTCAACTTCGAATTGCAAGCCGCCGCGACCGAAGACGCGATCGTGCTGTCGCTGACCGGCAGCCATTCGTTCGTACTCGATGAGGTGTGGCGTTATCTGCATTCGAACAGCGCCGAGCATCTGCTGATTCAGGCGCTGCTCGATGCGCCGCTGTTCGGCGTGCGCTGGCGCTGGAATGCGACCGTCGCGCTCGGGCTGCCGCGTTACACCGGCGGACGCAAGACCGCGCCGCAATTGCAGCGCATGCGCAGCGAAGATTTGCTGGCGAGCGTGTTTCCCGAGCAGGCCGCGTGTCTGGAAAACGTCGTCGGCGAGCGCGAACTGCCGCGCCATCCTTTAGTGGACCAAACCGTCGACGATTGTCTGCACGACGCGATGGACAGCGAGCGCTGGCTGGCACTGCTGCGCCTTATCGAACAGGGCGAGGTGCGGCTGATTGCGCGCGATTTGCCGGCGCCGTCGCCGCTCGCCGCCGAAATCCTCAATGCGAAACCGTACGCCTATCTCGACGACGCGCCGATCGAAGAACGCCGCACTCAGGCCGTGCTGAACCGCCGCTGGACCGACCCGTCTTGCGTCGACGACCTCGGCGCGCTCGATGCGGACGCCATCGACAGCGTGCGTGACGAAGCCTGGCCGCAGGCGCGCAACGCCGACGAGATGCACGAAGCGCTGACCGGCCTTGCATGCGTCACCGACGCCGAAGCACGCGACAACGAGGGCTGGCAAGCATGGCTGACATCGCTCGCCGAATCCGGCCGCGCGACGCGCATGCAGATCGCCGCCGCCGACGCACTGTGGCTGCCCGCCGAACGCCTGACCTGTTGGCAGGCGCTCTACCCCGGCGCGCCGTGCGAACCTCCGCTGCAAGCACCGAAAGGCTATACGGAAGACTGGACCGCCGACGACGCGCTGCTCGAGGTTCTGCGCGCGCGGCTGACGGGCTTCGGCCCGCTGCCGGTGCGCGCGATTGCGCAGGCATTGACGTGGCCCGCTGCTTCGATCGAACAGACGCTCACACGCCTCGAAGCCGAAGGTTACGTGATGCGCGGCCGCTTCACGCCGGGCACGGCAGAAGAAGAATGGTGCGAGCGTCATTTGCTGGCGCGGATTCACCGCTACACCGTCAAGCGTTTGCGGCGCGAGATCGAACCAGTGGAGCGGCATGACTTCATGCGTTTTCTGTTCGAATGGCAGCATTTGACGCCGGATACGCGCCGTGAAGGACGCGACGCGCTGGCGGCGGCGCTCGATCAGCTGGAAGGTTTCCAGGCCGCTGCGGGCGCATGGGAAGAAGACATTCTGCCGGCGCGCGTGAAAGCGTATTCGAATACTTCGCTCGACGAATTGTGCCGTGCCGGCAAGATTGTCTGGACGCGTCTGACCGAGCGCGCGCGCGGCGCCAGCGGGCCGGTACGCGGCACGCCGATCGTGCTGCTGCCGCGGCGTCAGGTGAGCGTATGGAGCGCGTTGCTCGATCAGTCGAAACAACCGGAGTTGTCCGCCCGTGCGCAGGCCGTGTACGACGCGCTGCTGCAACACGGCGCGATGTTCTTCGACGAATTGCTGACCGATGTGCACGTGCTGCGTATGGAACTGGAAAACGCACTGGGCGAGCTGGTTGCCGCGGGCCTGGTGAATTCCGATAGTTTTGCCGGATTGCGTGCGCTGTTGAAGCCGGCCGCCAAACGTAGCGCGTTTACCGGTAGCCGCCGCGGCAGGCCGAGCGCGCTGATCGGCGGGATGGACGACGCCGGGCGCTGGGCATTGGTCAGCCGTCGCGCTGTTGTTGCCGCCGCTGGGGCGGAGAATGTGCCGGCCCGGCGGCAGCAGTTTGCACCGGAGGTGCTCGAGCATGTCGCGATGACTTTCTTGCGGCGCTACGGGGTGGTGTTCTGGCGTTTGCTCGAACGTGAGGCGGAGTGGCTGCCGCCATGGCGGGATTTATTGCGGGTGTTTCAGCGGCTCGAAGCGCGCGGGCTCGTGCGTGGTGGCCGCTTTGTCAATGGCCTTGCCGGAGAGCAGTTTGCTTTGCCGGAGGCGATTCCTTTATTGCGGGAAGTTCGGCGACATGCGAACGATGGTGCTTTTGTTTGTGTCGCCGGGACGGATCCTTTGAACCTTGTGGGTACGTTGCTGGTCGGTGACCGCGTCCCCGCTGTCGCGGGGAATCGGGTTTTGTATCGCGATGGGCTCGTTGTTGCGACGCTCGTCGCGGGAGTTTTCTGGTTTCAACCTTCAATTGAGGTGGTGCCCTCCGAGCGCGAGTTGGCTCGAAGGGTGTTGGCTCGGAGGTTCTGAGGTTTTTTTGTCTTTTGCGTGGGCATTGGGAATGTGCCAACGCCACAGGCACACGGCTAAAAAGCGCCGGGCAGGCAAACAGCCCAACCCGCCGGGACGGCAAAAACCAGAGCCCGAACCACGCCAGCCGCACCGGCGACAAAAAATTAAAGTCCGCGGCTTACCACACCGTTAATGTTTATAAGCCCGAACGCCAGCCGCTTCGCTACAATGGGGCAAGTCTTACATCTGATGAAGACTGTTTGGCCGTCAGCCCGCAACCACCGTAGGCCCGCAGGCACACTCCGCCGGGGATCTCATGAACAACGACCAAGACGACCAGGTGCTTTATGCGCAGTTCGGCACGAGCAGTCCATGCTGGCGTTTGTCGAACGACAGCAATGCGCTGGAACTCACTCCGGTCACCGGCGACGTGCCCGCCAATGTCGCCATTCCGCTGAATCCCCAGCAGGCTTCCCAAATTCGTTGCCTCACCGGCGTCACCTCGAGTCTCATCCTCGACGTCCGGCTGTTCGGCGAACCGCTGCGTCTGCACCTCGTCGGCAAAAAACTCTCCAGCAATGCCTGGGCCGGCACCGCCTCGGCCTACGACGATACGGAATCCGTCGCCCGCGATCTGGTCCACGGTCTGTCGTTCGCCGAACAGGTCGTCTCGGAAGTCAACTCGGTGGTCGTCATCGTCGACAGGCATGGCCGGATACAGCGCTTCAACCGCCTCGCCGAAGAACTCACCGGCGTGAAAGAAGAAGACATCATCGGCCGCAATGTGTGGGCGCTGTTCATGTCCACCGAGGCAGGCGCCGCGTCGAGCCAGAACATCACCGGCTTCTTCAATCGCGGCGTGTCATACGAAGTCGAGCGGCGCGTCAAAACCCTGCAAGGCGAACGGCTGTTCCTGTTTCGCAACAAGTTCGTGCACAGCGGCAGCGGCGTCGAAGAGCAATTCCTGATCTGCTCCGGCACCGACATCACCGAAGAACGGCGCGCGCAGGAACGGCTCACCGAACTGGCGAATACCGATTCGCTCACCGGCCTCGCCAATCGCAACGCGATCCAGGACAGGATTCGCGCCGCCATCGAAGAAGCCGGCGAAGGCGAATCGGTCGGCGTGCTGTTCCTCGATCTCGACAACTTCAAAAAGGTCAACGATCACTACGGTCACGTATTCGGCGACCGGCTGATCCGCGACGTGTCGGCGGCCATCCGCACCTGCCTGAACGAAGACGACACGCTCGCGCGTCTGGGCGGCGACGAATTCATCGTGCTCGCCGCCAAAGGCACCGCCCACGAACTCGAAGCCACCGCGCAGCGCATTCTCGAACGTCTGCGCACCCCGTTCAGCCTCGGGCTGGTCGAGGTCTACACCGGCTGCTCGATTGGCATCGCACTTTATCCGCAGCACGGCGACAACCTCGAATCGGTGATCCGTTCGGCGGATACGGCGATGTACGTCGCCAAAGACGAAGGCAAGCGCACCTACCGCGTGTTCTCGCCGGAAATGAACCGCAAGGTCGCCGAGTACATGTGGCTCGACACCAACTTGCGCCGCGGCCTCGACGAGGGTCAACTGACGCTGCACTATCAGCCCAAGCTGGTGCTCGCCACCGGCGCCGTGCAAGGCGTCGAGGCGCTGGTGCGCTGGAATTCGCCGGAACGCGGGCAAATCATGCCGAACGAGTTCATCCGCTATGCGGAAGAATCCGGACTGATCGGCGTGCTCGGCCGCTGGGTCATGGAAACGGCGGCGAGGCAAGCCGCCAAATGGAAGGCGGACGGTTACAACCTGCGCGTCGCGATCAACGTGTCGGCGCGGCAACTGGTCGATACCGCCGTGGTCCGGCATTTCAGCGAAGCGCTGCAACGCGCCAGGCTCGACCCGTGTCTGATCGACCTCGAACTCACCGAAAGTTGCCTGATCGAGGACGAAGCGGCCGCGATCGATCTGATCACGCAATTCCGCCAACTCGGCGCACAGGTCCACCTCGACGACTTCGGCACTGGTTATTCGTCGCTGTCGCAGTTGGGCCGCATTCCGCTCGACGTCGTCAAGCTCGATCGCAGCTTCGTGCGCTCGATCAACTCGGATACCAAAGCGCAAGCGCTGGTGCGCTCGATGGTGGCGGTCGCTCAGGAACTGAACTTCAAGGTGGTCGCCGAAGGCATCGAAACCGAATCGGAAGAGATGTTCATGAAGGGGCTGGGCGTCGACTACGTGCAAGGCTTCCTGTACGGTCAGGCCATGCCGGCCGCGGAATTCGAACGCTGGCTGCAGGATAGGCAGAAGCTCAGACTGATTGCCTGAGCTTTTCCGCGCGCCCCGAAGGAAGTCCCCTTGGGGGACGCCCCGCAGGAAGTCTCCTTGGGGGACGCCCCGCAGGAAGTCTCCTTGGGGGGCGTCCCGCAGGAAGTCCCGTGGGGGGCGCCCCGCAGGAAGTCCCGTGGGGGGCGCCCCGAAGGAAGTCCCCTTGGGGGACGCCCCGAAGGAAGTCCCCGTCGCGGCGCATTGACGTGGGGCCAGGGTCGATTCAGGCGACGCTGGCCGTGGCGGCCGCCGTCTGGCGCAGGTTGGCGTTGCGGCGATTTTGCAGCATCACGAGCCGCTCCATGAAAGCGAGGTCCTTCTCCTCGATCGTGAAGGCGGCATCCACCCAGTCTTCGGTAATTTCCATCAGCTCGGCACGGGACAGTTGCAGCACGCGTTGGCGCGCCCGCAGCATCGCGCGAATCCCGTTCATCTTCGGCTTGAGCGTGTCGATGAAGGTGCGTGTCGCCATATGGGCTTCGCCCGGCTCGAACAGGTGATCGACGAGGCCCTTGCCGAAGTACCATTCGGCCGTATGCGATTCGCCCAAGCCGATCAGTTCTTCGGCGAGGCGCATGCCCGCTTTGCGCGCGACCAGCGAATAGCCGCCCATGCCCGGGAACAGATTGAACGCGATCTCCGGGAAGCCCATGCGCGAGTCGTTTTGCGCGAGCAGGAAATGGTGCGCCAGCGCGGCTTCGAACCCTCCTCCAAGTGCCGTGCCCTCCACCATTGCGATCGAAATCGCACCCGTATCGAAGCCGCGCGCCGCGGCATGCACGCAATCGACGCAGGCGCGCGCATAAGCCATCAGCTCCTGGCGCTTGCCCGAGCGAATCGTGTCGGCGAAGAAATCGAGGTCGCCCCCCACATTGAACATGCCTGGAATCAACGAACCGGTAACCCAGAAGTCGATCGGCAAGCCGGACTCTCGCGCTGCCTGCGCGAGACCCAGAATGTCGTGCACCAGTTCGAGGTTAAAACAGGGACGCGGCTGCGCGCGCAACATCATCCACATGACGTTGCGTCCTTCTTCGTAGTAAGCGGAGACTTGCGACAAATTGCCGGCTTCGAGGAATGGGCGGCAGGCGTGGTGGTTATGGAGGAGATTCATTTGATCGGTCCTTTTAAGGATAAACATTGGTATTGCAATGCGAGCCTAAAGCAGACCAGAATCGGATGGGAGCGGGGTAACGAACAGATGAATGTAAAACATGTTCAAAGGCCCGCCGGGCAAGCCTCTGGGAGGGGGCACTGCGGGTTTAAAACACTACGCGAGCGCAAACGGTTGCGCACCGAAGATGGGCGAAATTGCCAGCAGGAAGCCAGCAGGTCCGGGGGTAATTAGTGAGCGAGCAAGTGGGGGATTTCTTGACGGAACGCCGAAGCAAACGAAGTAATTTTCGATTAGGTAATGCAATCGAAAATTTAGCTTGCGGGTATTTGTGTTTGCTATTGCTGGACTGACAGCCGGCGGCAGTCATTTGCGCAGTATTCAAATAGCATAGAAAGCGCGGGTGACTCACTCACCCGCCTAATCGAATGCGGCGTCGTAATCGCTGATGCAGCAGATGCGCCGACCAGCGGTCGGCCTGCGCCACGCTCAAGGCGCGGCGGCGATCACCTCGGCAACGGCTGCCGTCAGCTTCCTGCCATACGGCACGTGCAGAAACTCATTCGGCCCATGCGCGTTCGACTTCGGCCCGAGCACGCCGCACACCATGAACTGCGACTGCGGGAAGCCGGCCTTCAGCACGTTCATCAGCGGGATCGTGCCGCCCTGCCCGATGTACGCGACGTCCGCGCCGTAGTGCTGACGCGAGGCGTCGTTGAGCGCCGTCGCGAGCCACGGCGCCAGATCGGGCGCACTCCAGCCGGTAGCCGCGCCCGCGTCCGGCTTGAAGGTCACCTTGGCGTTGTACGGCGGATCGAATTCGAGCAGCGCCTTCAGTTCGGCGACGGCTTTCTCCGTCTCGACGAGCGGCGGCAGCCGCAACGACAGCTTGAACGCCGTGCGCGGGCGCAGCACGTTGCCGGCATCGGCGAGAGCGGGCAAGCCGGCCGCACCGGTCACGGACAGCGACGGACGCCACGTCGAATTGAGTAAGGCCTGTTGCGGATCGGTGGTGGTGGGCAGCACCTGGCGGCCGTCCTGGCCGCAGGCCCACGGAATTTTCTTCCAGACATCGTCGCCGAGAATCTGGGCGGTCGCCTCTGCTTCGCGCAGGCGCTCGGCCGGGATCGGACAATGGAAACCCTTCGGCAGCAGATTGCCGTTGGACGCGTCTTCGAGGCGGTCGAACAGTTGCCGCATGATGCGGAAGCTCGACGGCACGATGCCGCCGTAACCGCCCGAGTGGATGCCTTCATCGATCACCTGGACTTCGAGGTCGCCGGCCACCAGGCCACGCAGCGAAGTAGTGAGCCACAGTTGATCGTAGTTGCCCGCGCCGGAATCGAGGCATACCACCAGCCCCACTTTGCCGAGGCGTTCGCGCAAGGCGTCGACGTACGGCAGCAGATCGTAACTGCCCGACTCCTCGCACGTTTCGATCAGGCCGACGCAGCGCGGACGTTCGATGCCTTGCGCGTCCAGCGCGGCGATCGCAGTCAGGCTGGCATAAATCGCATAGCCGTCGTCGGCGCCGCCGCGGCCATACAGCTTGTCGTTTTCGAGCTTCGGCGTCCACGGCCCGAGGTCGTTCCGCCAGCCGTCGAACTCAGGCTGCTTGTCGAGGTGGCCGTACAGCACGATCGTTTCCTCACTGCCTGAACGGGTGGCGGCCGTTTCGAAGAAAATCACCGGCGTGCGGCCCGGCAGACGGACCACTTCCAGCTTCAGACCGCGCACCGGCTGCTGTTCGGCCCACTGCGCCGCATCGGTGATCACGCGCTCCAGATAGCCGTGCGCGACCCAGTCGGGATCGAACGCAGGACTCTTGGCAGGCACCGCGATGTAGTCCGTCAGTGCCGGCACGATCTCGTCGTTCCATTTGCGGTCTACGAATTCGCGTAGCGTGTCGTGGTTGATGCGCTGAGCGTGCTGGGTCGTATCGTCGGAGATCATGATGGCGGTCCGTTCGGGTTCTGTTCGGTCGAAACGCCCATAATAGTCCTGATGAAGAACCGGCTAAACCCCTCGCCGTGTCTTCACGCGCGAGGCGCTGGCGATGCTCCGCCTGGCAAGGGGCAAATCAGGTGCGCAAACACGGCAATCGCGCGACAATCGTCGCATACGTCGCGTATTGGGGAAGCGGGCTATGAGTGGCAACATCGTCGTTCAGGCCATCGCCGCGGTGCTTGCGTTGGCACTGTATTTCCTGCCGTCGATTCTGGCGGACCGCCGCAAGCGCCACGACCTGCTGACGCTGGCGCTGTTCAACGCGTGCATCGGCTGGACAGGGTTCGGCTGGCTGCTCGCGCTCTACTGGTCGCTACAACCGAACCCGCCGAAGAATGTCGAGGGCGAAATCGTGAAGACGCGCAAGGTCGTGCTGATGAGATCGTTTTCGTCGGCGCTTCTGATGCGCGTGAAGAAGCGCGCAACGGCGCGTGACCAGGCGGAAAATAAGCAGCCTTAAATAAGCGGCAACCGGGTAGCAACCCGGCTGCGATCAGGCTGCGATCGGCTAGCGGCGCGTTTGCTGCCGCGCGTCGTAGCGGCACCCTTCTTTCCGATGCAGCCAACCATGGGTGCCGGTATCGCCGCCAGCAGCACGCTCCGCCACTCCGCCGCCGCGCGCTTTCACAGCCTGGTCACGCACGCGATCTTCGGCCTCGGCCGCTACGCGGCTGCCTGCGTCACGAGCTTATTGGGCACAGTTCAATGGCGGAGCTTTGACTAGCGGCTTTAAGCTGCCCGGCCAATCCTGCCCCACAGCACGGAGCCCGCGGGAATCGAGCGAGGCTCGACCCGCACACTCTCGTACCCAAACATCTCGCGGCGCAGTTCGCCGTGCTCGTCAAACCATTCGCAAATCAGCCAGTTGCCCGGATTGAGCGCGACTGGACCTGCATAGGTCACGGTCATGCGCGGACCGCCTTCCTTCAATGTGACGACGTCGCCAGCACTGAAGCGGGCGGCTGGTTGTGTTTGGAGTTCGTCAATGGTAGCGGTCGGCATATTCAATCCCCTACGGACCTGTTGAGCGGCGTTAAGTCATTGAAACGCGCATTGCAACGTTCATCTGCTGAAGAGAACGTCTAAAAAGTTTGCCAAGATTAACAATCGAATTTATCCACCGCAAGCGCTTTTTATTGATACCGTTTTCAACCGCACAGAAATGCCTTTGCGACTTGGCCTATCAGCTGAAGAGTTCGGGAAAACCCTTCAAAAACAGCGGCAAACCCACGCCCATGCGGCACCGCACGATAGGAAAATTTACGGCAGAGACTGAAACAGAACGTAAAAGATGCACCCTGGTCTTGTCATGTCCAATCTACATCCGGTGATTTATTTCGGTTTTATTCTGAGTGTCATCAAAGCAAAGCGGAATTACCTGTGAACGGAAAACTCACCGGTAAATCCGCGATGCAGCGCAAGCACTTTGTTTAAAGTGCATAAAAGTTTTTAGGCGTCGTAGTTGAAATCGTTTTCTCCGCGCGCGTCAAAGCGGCGCTGCAACCCGGCGCAATGCCAATTGCTGATGCCGCACCAGCAGCATGCTCAAACCAATACACGCGAGCATGAGCAGCGCATTGATCGCGAGGCTGTACTGGAACCCATGCGCGTACGCATCCGGCGTCGAGCGGCCCCCGATCACGCCGAAGAACGCGCCGCTGATCGCCGCAGTGCCGAAGGCCGAGCCGATCTGCAGGGTCGACGACACCACGCCCGACGCGAGTCCGGCCTTCTCGGGCGCGACCTCCAGCAGCACGATGCGCATGATCGACGGCAGCAGCAGGCCTTGGCCGACGCCCGCGCAAACCAGCCCGCAATAGAACAGCAGGTCCGGCGTAGCGGCGTGAGTGGCGGACCAGCCCGTGACCGTGAACCCGACCGTCATCATCGAAAAGCCGAGCGTCAGCACATGCCCCCCGATGCGCTTGACCACCGCCGGCGAGGTCAGTGGGCCGACCACGAAGCCGACCGCGAACGGCATGATGGCCATGCCCGAAGCGAGCGGGCTCCAGTGCAAACCGGTTTGCAGGAAGATCCCGTAGGTTAGGAAAAACGCGCTGTTGCAATAGAACAGGAACGCGAGCACGAGACCCAGTGCGAACGCCGGGTTGCGGAACAATTGCAGATCCACCAGCGGATGACCGCCGCGCCGCTCGACACGCCGCTCGGTCGCCACGAATAGCGCGAACGCCGGCACGGCAAGCGCGAACATCACGAAGGTCCATGCCGGCCAGCCGGCTTCGCGGCCGTGCGTCATCGGATAGATGACGAGCAGCAGCACCACGGAGAGCAGCGCGACGCCCTTCATGTCGATGCCGGTGCGCGTGGCCGGCTGATTCTCCGGAACGAACTTCCACGTGCCGATGAACGCGAGAATGCCGATCGGAATATTTAGCAGAAAGATGATGCGCCAGTCGAGTCCGAACGGGTGATACGTGATCAGCGCGCCGCCGCCGAGTTGCCCGACGATCGACGACATGCCGAACATGAAGCCGTAAAAGCTCATCACTTTGGTCTGCTGATGCAGCGGCACGACCGCGCGAATCGTCGCCAGCACTTGCGGCGCCATCACCGCGGCCGCCACCCCTTGCACGATCCGCGAGATCACCAGCATATGGCCGCTGCTGGCGAAACCACACAATGCCGAGGCGACCACGAATGCCGCCATTCCGGTCATGAACATGCGGCGTCGGCCGTACAGGTCGCCCAGGCGCCCGCCCGTGATCAGCAGCACGGCGTACGCGGACGCGTAGGCGGATACCACGAGCTGCAACTGTGCGTCGCTGGCATTCAGCCCGGCGTGAATCGACGGCAACGCAAGGTTCACGATGAAATAGTCGAGCGGCGCGAGAAACGCGCCGACGAACAGCACGGCGAGCGCGAGCCCTTGGCGCTCGAAGCGCGGCGCGCTCTTTTCAGCAGCGCACACGCTGGCGGCGGCGGGTCCAGCGGGTCCTGCAAATGCCGCCGGAGCGGACCTGATGGTTTCGCTATTCATGACCGATCGTTCAAAAAATAGGTAAAAAAATTAGACGAGCGCGCGCATGGCGACGTCCACGATGCTCGTGAGTGCGTCTTCTCCATGAGCGACCCGCCCGAGCACGCGCAATCCTTGCATCACGCACAGCAGGAAGTCGCCGACGGCCTTTTCATCGAGTGTCGAATTGAATGCGCCGCTCGCCTGGCCCCGAATCACCGCCGCCGCCAGCAACGTCGCCATACGGCGCTGGATCGCCGCGACGCGCGTGCGCAGTTCGTCGTCGCCGGGTTGCATTTCCAGCGTGGTGTTGGTGATAAAACAACTGCGCTCGCCCGTCAGCGCGCCCGCGACCCGCGCGTAATGCATCAAAGCGTGGCGCAATGCCTGTTCCGGCGCGACCGGCGCATTCAGCCGTTCAGCCAGCCGCGCGACCGAGCCCTCCGCATAATGATCGAGCGCAGCCAGCATGATGCCGTGCTTGTCGCCGAACACGCCGTACAGGCTGCCGCGCAGCAGGCCGGTCGCCTTGCAGAGATCGTCGATCGAGGTGGCGTGATAGCCGTGACTCCAGAAAACCTGACTCGCGCTCGCCAGCACGGTGTCCGTGTCAAACTCGCGCGGCCGGCCCCGAGGGCAGATCTCGCCACCTTTTTTTGCGGATTTGTTGGAATTGCCAGATTGCTTCATGTGACGGATATTATGACTATCCGTTCAAGAAATCAAGGCGAGTTCTCGTAGCCGGAGGGTCAGGGCTGTCTCATCGCTCTTTCTGCCACTTCTGCGATGCGGTGGTGAAAAGCTGATTGATTTCATTGCCGCTGGCAGCGTCTTTCGTATAGGTGAAGGTGCCGTGATCGCGCATTTCATACGCCGCCCGCAGGAACGCACCGAGCGCCGCACGCGCGAGCGATCCGCCCACACTCACCCGCCGCACGCCCAGCGCCTGCAATTCGTCGAAGCTGAGCAGCACGCCCTGTAAGCCCATCAGCACGTTGACCGGCCGCTCAAGCTCGCTGACCACCGCGGCGATCTCTTCGCGCGTCTTCAAACCGGGCGCGTAGAGGACGTCGGCGCCGGCGTCCTGATAGGCCTGCAGTCGCCGGATCGTATCGTCGAGATCGGCCCGGCCGAGCAGGTAATTCTCGGCGCGTGCCGTCAGCGTGAACGGAAACGGCAGGGAGCGAGCCGCTTCGGCGGCCGCGCGCACCCGTTCCACCGCGGCCTCGAACGGGTAGATCGGTTCGTCCGCGCGGCCGGTCGCATCCTCGATCGAGCCGCCGACCACCCCTGCGGCCGCCGCTTGCCTGATCGTTTCAGCGGCATCTTCCGGCGCGTCGCCGAAACCGTTCTCCAGATCGGCACTCACCGGCAAATCGGTCGCGCCGGCGATCTCGGCGAGGTGCACCATCATCTGTGCGCGGCCGACCGCGTTATCCGGCAAGCCGCGCGAAAATGCGTAGCCGGCGCTACTGGTCGCGAGCGCCTTGAAGCCGGCCAGCGCCAGCAAGCGCGCGGTGCCGATGTCCCACGGATTCGGGATGATGAAAGCCTCATTGGCTGCGTGATAAGACTGGAATTGCCGTGCCTTTTCTGTTTGCGTTGTCATTGACGGTTCCATTGAAGACGACGACCGCGCCGCGCGCGAAGCGCGCAAGCGGGTCGTCGTGAGTGTCGATCGACAGGTCGATGCCGGCGGCGCGTGCTACCCGCTCGCCGGCCTCGACTATCTTCGCGGCAGAAGAACCACGCGCTCAGGTTTCGAGCTTCGCGTCCATCGTGATCGTTGCGTTCAATACCTTCGATACCGGGCAGCCCGCTTTGGCGTCCGCGGTGGCTTTGTCGAATGCGGCTTTGTCACCGCCGGGGATCTTCACCGCCACATCGAGATGCACCGCGGTGATCGAAAAGCCGCCGCCATCCTTGTCGAGCGTGACGGTTGCCGTGGTGCCGATACGTTCGGGCGTGATGCCGGCCTTGCCCAGTTCCGCCGATAACGCCATCGAAAAACAACCCGCGTGCGCAGCCGCAATCAGCTCCTCCGGATTCGTGCCGATGCCGTCCGCGAAACGTGTCGAAAACGAGTATTGCGTCTCCTTGAGGACGCCGCTGTCGGTGGAAATCGAACCTTTACCGTCTTGCAGGCCGCCTTGCCAGACTGCCGATGCCTTGCGCTTCATCGTTCTCTCCTGTTGTGCCCTGCCTGACGCCGCTCCACAACCGAACATGATGCCCGCCGCAACGGTCCCGTCCGGGTGCTTGCGGCTTCGGCATCGATCGCGAGTCCCCCAGGAAGACTTCCTTCGGGGCATGCCGCGCGGCGCTGCGGGCGCGGACGTGGACCGAACTTCATAATAGGCGCTTCCGCGTGCCAACGTCGTGACGATGCAGGCCCGTGAAGCCGCTCCCAGACCATTTCAAAATTCGCAACAATCTTTCCATGGAAAGGCGCTTTTTTACTTGCCCTCCGAAAAATAAACGCGCTCAAGGCCGGCATCCCAACCCGCTACTCGGCGAACGGCAAACTCTCCTGCCCCACCGCGCGCATGCCGAACACGTTCAGCGTCATCGCCACCAGGGCGTAGTAGCCGAGCAAGCCGACCAGGTTGATCACCACTTCGTGTCCGAAGCGCTCGACCGCCTCCGCATACGTCGCGTCCGGATCTCGTCGAGAATCAGCAGCACACCGTAGCGATCGCACACCGCGCGAATCTTGCGAAAGTACTCGCGCACCGGCGGCACCGCGCCGGCCGTCGCACCCACCACCGTACGGCCGTGATACGAACGAAGCAGCCTTGCTCCACGGAAGTAATCCGCTTGAATCAAACGAGGAAAATCAAGGCACATTCAAGAAACATACGCGCCCTTCGCATGCAGCGACTGCTCGGCGATATCGAGCTGCTCGACCGCGCCCGCTCCTTCGAGTGCAAGCAGATGCGCGACCAGCGATTCCGCGATCGCCGTGGCCGCCACCAGAGACGGAAAGAACGATGGGCTTTCGTGTGAAAAGATCAGCACCTTGTCGGCGTTCAGCGCGACCGGCGAGACCGCGCTATCGGTAATCGCTATCAGCTTGCTGCCCTTTTCCAACGCGGCTTCGGCGACGCGCGCCGCTTCCACCGAATACGGCGCGAAACTGATAACGACGGTGGCGCTATCGCGCTCGACCGTACGCAACTGCATCTCAAGCGTGCCGGCCTCGCCGTTGAGCAGCGACACCGACGAGCGGAAAAACCGATAGCCGTAGACGAGACCGAACGCGACCGCATAACAGGAGCGAAAACCCGCCACATGCACATGCGGCGCGCGGCGCAGCAGACGCGCCGCTTCGACGATCGCGCGACCGTTGTGCGCGGCAGTGACTTCGAGGTTGTGTTGTTGTGCGACCAACAGATCGTTCGCCAGCGCGTCTTTCGATTTGACCAGCGAGCGTGCGCGGCTGGTGAGCGGCTCGGGCCTGGTACGCACGCGTGCAACGAACAGGTTGCGCAATTCGTTCCAGCCGGGAAAACCGAGTTGCTGCGACAACCGCACCAGCGACGCCGGTTGCACCTGTGCCCGCTCGGCCACTTTGCGCATCGACGAGACCGCGACTTCGTCGGGATGATCGAGCAGGAAACCTGCGCCCATCTGGAACTGCGGACTCAGTTCGGAGAAGCGCGCCCGGATCAGGGCGGCAAGCTGGTCGAAACTGTCTGGCATGCGATGTACCGGGCGAACGGTCGATAAGGATGACAACAAATGTTACCACCCGGCACATCGCATCCAACAGCACTTCCAGCGTGCCTGGCGTGGCTGCTCGAGTGTCTGGTTCAGTGCCGGGTTCAGTGCGTGATTAAGCGTCCAGTTAAAGCAGCGCGACCACCCGCACGTCGCCCTGCTCGGCCGATGCGACGACCTTGTCGCCGATGCGCCGGAACGTGATCGACACAAACGCATCGCCCACCCGCAAATCGCCGACTTCGAGCCAGTCGATACCTTCGGGCAGCATCGGCTGTTCGATCAGCACTTCGCGTTTGACCGCATCGATCGTGATGCCGAGACAGGCTTCGAGCATCATGAACGGCGACCCCGCAGCCCATGCCTGCGGCAGGCAGGCGACCGGATAGGCGGTGGGCGGCTCGCCGCGCCGCCGCGGGAAACCGCAGAACAGCTCGGGCAGGCGCATGTCGAAATTGACCGCGGCCTGGAACAACGCCTGCAACAGCTTCACCGCCGACGCCTTGCCGCCGTAGCGCGACAGGCCGCGCGCGCAAAGCGCGTTGTCATGCGGCCAGACCGAGCCGTTGTGATACGCCATCGGGTTGAAGCGCGCCTGGCTCGCGGCCAGCGTGCGCACGCCCCAGCCGGTGTGAAACAGCGTCGAGTCGAGCGCGCGCACCACCGCTTCGCCGCGCTCGCGCGCGGGCAGGCCGAAGGCCAGCAGATGCCCCGCATTCGACGCCATCACGCGGCACAGTTCGCCGTGTCCGTCGAGCGCGATGCCGTAGAAACCGGACTCTTCCATCCAGTATTTTTCTTCGACGCACTGGCGGATTTTTTTCGCCCGCTCCCGATAGTGCGCCGCCGGCTCGGGCAGGCCACGCAGTTTGGCGAAGTGGGCCATGGTGTCGAACGCCGCGCTGGCGTACGCCTGCACTTCGACCAAGGCGATCGGGCCATCGGGAAAATGGCCGTCGGCGTGGAATACCGAATCGTGGCTGTCTTTCCAGCCTTGATTCGCGAGTCCTCCATCCGACTCGCGCTGATAGTCGAGCAAACCGTAACGGTTCTTGTCGCAGACGCCCGCGACCCACTGCGCCGCGCGCTCGAGCGCCGGCCACAATTCGTCGATCAGCGCGAGATCGCCCGTGCGTGCCGCATAGGCACCGGCCAGCACGATGAACAGCGGCGTGGTGTCGACGCCGCCGTAGTACAGCGCAAACGGCACTTCACCGGTCGCGGCCATTTCGCTCTTGCGCATCTCGTGCATGATCTTGCCGGGCGCGGCATCGCGAAACGGCAAATTCTCGCGCGCCTGATGCTCGGCGAGAAAACGCAGCACGCCGGCCGCCAATTGCGGTTGCAGCCAGAGCGATTGCAACGACGTGATGACCGCGTCGCGGCCGAACGGCGTCGAAAACCAGGGGATGCCGGCATACGGATACGGGCCGGTGGCGAGATCGGTTGTCAGCAGACCGAGGTCGGCGAGCGAGCGGTCGATCCACGCGTTGAACAGCGGATTGCTCGAACGAACGCGCGCGGTGGCACGGCGCCGTTCGCGCATCACGAGGTGGGCATCGACCAGCGCGGCGCGCACCGCAGCGCGGCCGACGCGCGGGCGTTCCGCGTCGATTTGCGACAGATGGGCTTCGCTCAACGCGTGCGTCGGCTTGGAGACGCCCGCGCCGGGACTGTCCGCTTGTGCGACGACCTGTACGGCGACTGACAGATAGATCGACACACACGCTTGCGCCGACAGCTTCACGGTGTAGTCGGCGCGGTCGGCGAACAGCTTGTCCGGCTCCGGCGAGAAGGCGATCCGCACGTTGCGGGCCACATCGTCGAGACCGACGTAGCCGAGCAGCACCTCGCGGTTCTCGATGCGCGCCGGTTCCACACGGCCCTGTTTATCGCGCTTGAGACCGCGCACTTCGAACATGTCGCGGAAGTCGCTGGCGAAGGAGATCGACAGCGGTACCACGGCGTCGCTCGTGCCGTAGTTGGTGAGTTCGATGGCTTCGTTGAGCACGGTGCCGGACAGCACGCGCACGCGCTCGACGTGGATCACGCCTTCGGGGGTGCTGTCGCCGCCAAGCGGCGGCAACGGGCGGTTGGTCAGATGCGCGGTGAATGAGGTGTTGTCGCTGCTGACGCTGCCCGACAATAGGGACGGTGCGCGGCCGCCGAAGGTGAGGCGCAGTTGCGAGAGGACGCGGGTGTCGTTGACGAACAGGCCGTCGTCATGGCCGGTGATATCGCCGAGGGGGTCGTTGACGATGAAAGTGTCGCCCGACTTCAGCACATGCTGGGTAGCGCTGGCGACGTTTAAATTTTCCGTCGGGATGAATACGCCGTCCGGCTCGAGATCGTGGTGGTCGATTCCGCCCGAGTGGGATAGGCCGCCGAGGGCTTCTGGCTGCTGCATCAGGGTCGCTCCTATGGTGTTCGCGTTTGCCTTCCGGTTTCGGGTTTCCGCCGGCGGTTTGGGGTTCCGCCATCGGTTCCGATTGTAGAAGGTCCATGCGCGTCAGACGACCTTAACACATGCGAGTTTCGGGTTTTCGTGGCACGGGAGATGCAGAGGGTCTTGTTGTTTTGCGTTTGGGTGTTTGCCTGCGCGGCGCTTTCTCGCTGTGTGCCGCGCAGGCAAAAAAACCAGCAAAACCCCAACGCGCGGGCACACCGACAATGCCGCCGCCAAAGGCAAAAAACTACCTTTGTGCGAGCGCTTTAGCTTCCCGTTGGCTCTGCCCGACAAAGAGCTGCCGTGGGCGCCCAATCTTCTGCTCCGGATCGGCAATCATCTCGTTCCACTGCGCAATCCATCCGACGGTCCGAGCCATCGCAAAGATACAGGTAAACATCGCCGTAGGGATGCCCAAAGCCCGCTGCACGATGCCGGAATAAAAATCGACATTCGGATACAGCTTCCGCGACACGAAGTACTCGTCTTCAAGAGCGATCTTCTCGAGCGCCATCGCAAGTTTGAACAGCGGGTCATCATGCAGCCCCAACTCTTCCAGCACTTCGTGGCAAGTCTCACGCATCAGCTTCGCACGAGGATCGTAATTCTTGTACACGCGGTGGCCAAAACCCATCAGCTTCACGCCGGAGTTCTTGTCCTTCACTTTCGCGATGAACTCGGGAATGTTGTCGACCGAGCCGATCTCCTCCAGCATATTCAGCGCAGCTTCATTCGCGCCGCCATGTGCCGGGCCCCACAAGCAAGCGATACCCGCCGCAATACAGGCAAACGGATTCGCACCCGACGACCCTGCCAACCGCACCGTCGAGGTCGAAGCATTCTGCTCATGGTCGGCGTGCAAGATCAGAATGCGATCGAGTGCCCGCACCAGCACGTCGTTGACCTCATATTCCTCCGCCGGATTGGCGAACATCATCCGCATGAAATTCGCGCTATACGACAAGTCGTTCTTCGGATACACGAACGGCTGGCCCACGGTGTACTTATATGCCATCGCCACCAGCGTCGGCAGCTTGGCGATCATGCGAATCGCCGACACGTCACGGTGCAGCGGGTTATTGATGTCCAGCGAGTCGTGATAAAACGCCGACAACGCGCCCACCGCCGCCACCAGAATCGCCATCGGGTGCGCGTCGCGGCGAAAGCCACGGAAGAAGAAATGCATCTGCTCGTGAACCATCGTGTGCTGCGTGACGGTCGTCACGAACGCGTCCTTCTCCTGCGCACTCGGCAGCTCGCCCTTCAGCAACAGATAGCAGGTTTCGAGGAAGTCGGCGCTTTGCGCGAGATTGTCGATCGGGTAGCCGCGATACAGCAGTTCGCCCTTGTCGCCGTCGATATACGTGATCTCTGAATTGCAGGCCGCCGTCGACATGAAGCCCGGGTCGTAGGTGAACTTGCCGGTCTGGCCGTACAGTTTGCGGATGTCGATGACATCCGGCCCGAGCGTGCCCTGGTAAATCGGCAATTCAATTGTCTGGTCGCTGTCGGAAAAGCTCAGCGTCGCGTGTGTCTTCGAATTCATCTACACGTTTCCTTTACTGTCACATCGCACACGTGCCGGCATGCTCGATCGTCGCGCATGCCCAGGCTCCGCTTCGCATTCTACGGTTCGACGCGGCATTGATTGTGCCGATTGGTTGCAACAATCCATCTCGACTGGCGCAACATTCGTTGCCTGAAAAACCTCGTGCAGATGCCGGGCAGAAATGCACTGCACGCACTAACCTGCCTTGCCGGTTCAATGAAAGTTGGTGCGCGCAATGCAACAATGTTTTGCGGCAGCCGAGCAGCACAAGCGCGGCGGCTCTGCGATACTGGATCCGTGTTTTGCTTCCCCTGCAAGCACATCGCTGTCTTTGGCCCGCCGTCCTACGGCGGGCTTTTTTAATCAGCCAGAAGAACAGGAAGGACCAGATGAACGCCTCTCTCGAAACGCTGTTTCCGGATCACGTCCACAACGAAGACAGCATCGTCACCGCGCTGAATCATCAGGACATCGTCGTCGCTCTGTCGGCGGCGCTGAAGACGCAAAACGTCGCGGTGTTGCATATGCTCTATCCGCGTACCGACGCACGCACCCATCACAGTCTCGATGCGCTGGTGAACGTACTGCACGGCCACGGTCTGCATGAAGTGGCGGATCTGCTCGCGCACGAAGCGCACTACCTGCTGTTCAAAGACCCGGTAAAGGCGTGGAAAGCATTCCACGAAATTCGCAACGACTCGCTCGCGATCGGCGTGCATCTGTATTACCACGGCCTCGTTGGCGAAGCGGCGGAACGCGCACTCGACACCGACGCGCATCGCAAAGCTTGAGCTTCGTCGCGTGCCGATCGCCCGCGCGCGCATCGCCGCGCGGAACCGGACGCGCGCTCAGCGTGCGCCCACTGCACGAATGAATTCGTCGACATAGCGATTGAACGCGGCCGGATGCGCGAGGTTCATCCCGTGCGACGCGCCGCGCACCGTTTCGCGGCGCGGGTCCGGCAGCCACGATTGCAGTGCGGTCGCCGTGCGCCGGAACATGTCCGGGCTCTTTTCGCCGTCGATCAGCAGCACCGGGCAGCGTACCTCGGCGGCATCCTCGGGTACGTACGCGGGCAACGGATCGCGGAACTGGCGCGCGAGCGTGTGCGCGTTGTCGGTCGCCATCCTGCGAAAGCCCGGCGTGCTCATCGCCCAGAAGCCGGGACGGCTCACCGAATCGACGAACAACTGCAAGCCGGCATCCACCTCGCCTGCTTCGATCAGTTGCGCGGCTTTGGCGCGCAACGCGTTGACTGTTTCCGGCAAACGCGCGGGTGGCCGCCCGGCGATCTGCAACGGGCCGCCGGGATCGGCCAGCGTCAAGGTGCGCACCTGTTCGGGATGGCGCCGCGCGAAATGATAGGCCACGCAGCCGCCACGCGAATGCCCCACCACGTGCGCCGGCCCTGCGCCGAAACGTTCGATGAACCCGGCCACTTCATTCGCATGCGCACTCCAGCTGAACGGCAGGTCCGTCCCGGTATCGGTCGCCGGCCAGTAGTGCGTGAGACTCACCGCGACACAGCGGTAATGCTTCGAAAGTCCGGTGAGTTGCGGCTGCCAATAGCGGTAATCGCACAGCGAACCGTGCACGAACAGCAGCAGTTCGCCCGCGCCGGCTTCGACGTAAGGCATGCGCAAGCCGCTTTGCAGTTCGACAAAGGATGGAGACGAGGCGGAAACAGGCTGATTCACAGGTGGATTCACGGACGGCGCGGCAACGCCCGCATTCAGCGGCGCCGGCTCGAAACAGTCGGGGAAAGGAAAGCGAGCTTGCGTCTCGGCAAATGGGACGCGTCGCGTATTGTCACATAGGCGCCAGATGCGCGCCGAAGCTTACGTCGTACGGCGCGCGATGCGCGGGACGTCACTCTCGCGGCACGTCACTCGTACGTGCGTTCATCCAGCAAACCGGCCGCCGCCGCCGCGGCCGCGCCGCGCACCGCGCAAGTCAGCGGTTCGTCGGCGACGCGGACATCCAGGCCCAGTTCGTTGGTCAACCGCCGGCCAAGATTGCCGAGCAGCGCACCGCCGCCAGTCAGCACAATGCCGCTATGCGCGATATCGGTCACCAGCTCGGCCGGCGCCGTTTCAAGCGCGCGCTTCACCGCGCCGATCACCTGACGCAGCGGGCCGTCGATCGCATCGGCGATATCGTGGTTGCTCAACTGAACCGTGCGCGGCAGCCCGTCGTCGGCGCTGCGCCCGGTCGCGTTCATCAGCTCCATCGGCACGTCGCGCACGGCCGAACCGATGCTCTTCTTGACGTGTTCTGCCGTTTGCTCGCCGAGCAGCACGCCGTACAGATTGCGCACGTAATTGACGATCGCCGTGTCGAAGCTGTCGCCGCCGACGCGAATCGAGCCGCTATACGCCATGCCGCCCAGCGCGATCACGCCGACTTCGGTGGTGCCGCCGCCGATATCGACCACCATCGAACCAGTCGCCTCCGACACCGACAGGCCCGCGCCGACCGCCGACGCCAGCGATTCGCCGATCAGACTCACCTTCCACGCGCCGGCCGCCACCGCGGCTTCCTTGATCGCGCGACGCTCGACCTGGGTCGCGCCCGCCGGCACGCACAGCGTGAAAGCGGCGCGGCGGCTGAACAGCGGCCGCGGGCGCGCCATGTCGACGAATTGCCGGATCATGTGCTCGGCGGCCGAGAAATTGGCGATGACGCCGTGCCGCATCGGCCGCACTGCCACGAGATTGCGCGGCGCCCGGCCGAGCATTTGCCGCGCTTCGGTGCCGACCGCGGCAACGCGCTTTTGTCCGGCGGCAGGCTGTTTCTCGAAACAGACGACCGACGGCTGATTCAGCACGATGCCGCCATCGTCGGTATGGATCAGGGTGTTGGCCGTGCCGAGGTCCACCGCCACGGCAGGACGGAACAGGCGATCGAAAAGCGGGTAATACGGCGTCGGTCTGGCCATAGGAAGGCTCTGGGTATGTCGTTATCCGCCCTTACCACCGGGCAGTCTGGAAAATGCGCCCCCGGTCACCCGTGCCGCGTGGTTCGCCCTGACGGGCGCTGCGCGGTCCGCGCGGCGGGGGTGATTCTCATGCTAATGAGCAGTTAACGGCAAGCAGATCAAATTCTTTAGGCCGATTTTTCAATCAGGGCCGTGTCAGTCTCGCGACAACGGCCCTAGCGCGCTCGCCAGCGCTTCGCGGCCGAGCTCGACGCCGTCGGCGTTAATCGTATGGCCAATGCCGGGCAGCACGTAGGCGTCGACGGTGTGGCCGGCAGCGCTGAAGGCATCGGCGGCATGTTCGAGCGCCCGCACCGGGATCACTTCATCTTCTTCGCCATGCACCAGCGTGAGCGGCGTGCCGTTTGGCGCGACGATCGCCGAGGCGAGCCGCCCCGAATACGCGACGACGACGGCAGCGCCTTGCGCGCTGGTCGCCACGTGATGCATCGACATGATCGAGCCTTGCGAGAACCCCACCAGTGCAAGCCGGCTGAAATCCAGCTGCCAGTGCGCCAGTTCGGTTTCGAGCATACGCCGCAGCGCGGGATAGGCCGCGGCGACGCGCGCCTCGCGGTTGGCCTCGTCGACCTCGCGCAGACTGAACCACTGACGGCCGCCGAAACCGCCGTCGAATGCCTCGCTGCCGTCGAGCGACGCGAAGGCGGCGTCCGGCAAGGATTCGCTCCAGATGTCCGCGAGCGGCATCAGATCGCGCGCATTGCTGCCGACGCCGTGCAGCAGCACCACCAATGCCTTGGCAGGCGCATTGGCCGGCGCGCGCCGCCAACCGTGTTCGAATTGCTCCCAGGCCATATCCGTTTCCTTCCTCTCCGTGCTCTCGGTTCGTGTTTCTGCACGCGCGGCAAACCGCACGGCAACGTGTTGCTTCTGCCGCGAGGATACGCTGCCGGATTGCTTTCTGCCTAGCGTTGGCGGCCATGCCTGCTCGCGCCGACCACCTCAAAATGTGAATGCAGGTATGCTTTTGCGAGCGGTGAATGAACCATCCGTAGCTTTTTCCGTCCGGAGAATTGATTGAGCCAGCCCACTTCCGCGCCAGCCGCCGCGCCACCGGCCCCGCCACCGCCGTTAAAAGGCGGTCAACTGGTTCTGGCAACCATCGCCGTCGCGCTCGCCACCTTCATGAACGTGCTCGACACGTCGATCGCGAACGTCGCGATCCCGACCATTTCGGGCAATCTCGGCGTCTCGGTCGATGAAGGCACGTGGGTCATCACGGTATTCGCCGCCGCCAACGCGGTGTCGATTCCGCTGACCGGCTGGCTCACGCAACGCTTCGGCCAGGTGAAGCTGTTCGTCGGCGCGATTCTGATGTTCGTGCTGGCTTCGTGGCTGTGCGGCATTGCGCCGACGCTGCCGATCCTGCTGGTCGCGCGGGTCTTCCAGGGCGCCGTGGCCGGCCCGCTGATTCCGCTGTCGCAAGCGATTCTGCTCGGCTCCTATCCGAAGGAGAAAGCGTCGACCGCACTCGCTTTATGGGCCATGACGGCGACCGTCGGCCCGATTGCCGGGCCTGCGCTCGGCGGCTGGATCACGGATAGTTACAGCTGGTCGTGGATCTTCTACATCAACATTCCGGTCGGTATTTTCGCGGCCGGCGTCACGTGGATGATCTACCGCACCCGCGAATCCGCCATCAGAAAACCGCCGATCGACGTGGTCGGTCTCGGCTTGCTGATTACCTGGGTCGCCTCGTTGCAGATCATGCTCGACAAGGGCAAGGACCTTGACTGGTTCTCGTCGCCCATGATCGTGATGCTGGGCATCACGGCGCTCATCAGCTTTGCGTTTTTCCTCGTGTGGGAGCTGACCGAGGAGAATCCGATCGTCGATTTGCGGCTCTTCGGGCAGCGTAACTTCCTCGGCGGCACGATTGCGATTTCGGTCGCCTATGGCGTGTTCTTCGGCAACCTGGTGCTACTGCCGCAATGGATGCAGGAGTATCTGAACTACCGCTCGGTGGATGCCGGGCTGGTGACCGCGCCGCTCGGCATCTTCGCGGTGCTGCTCGCGCCGGTGATGGGCCGCGTGCTGCCGCGCTCCGACGCGCGCGTCATCGCCACGCTGGCGTTTATCGGCTTCGCGATCGTGTTCTATATGCGCTCGAAGTACGTGATCGAAATCGACACGTGGCACCTCGTGTTACCCACGCTGCTGCAAGGCATTCCGATGGCGCTGTTCTTCGTGCCGCTGACGTCGATCATTCTGTCCGGTCAGCCGCCTAACCGGATTCCGGCGGCGGCGGGTCTGTCGAATTTCGTGCGGGTATTTTGCGGCGCGGTGGGCACCTCGATCGCCGGCAACGAGTGGAACAACCGCACGGTGCTGCATCACGAGCGGCTCACCGAACGCGCCACCGTCGATAACCCGCTGTTCAATCAGCAGATCGATTCGACCCAGTCGCTGCTCCATCTGAATACGCAATCGGCGCATGCACTGTTCGACTTCACCGTGAACACGCAGGCCGCGATGATGGGTTTGAACGACATCTTTTATGTATCGGCGATCATTTTCGTTCTGATCATTCCGCTGATCTGGATTACGCGGCCGGCCAAAGGCGGCGGAGGCTCGGATGCGGCGGGCGCGCACTGAGCGTGGCACGTAGGGTGGTGCTTCGAATGTGCGAAACGGTGCGTTTTGTGCGACTGTTTTCGTGCGACTGCTGTTGCGCAGCTACTTCTGCGCAACAGCCTCAGCGGAAGTAGCGTGCCGGCGTGTCGCCGAACGCCTCGCGGAACACTGCGATAAACGACGACACATCGCTGTAGCCGACTTCCTGCGCCACCTGCGTGACACTGGCGCCCGCGCCCAGGCGCTCCAGCGCAACGAGCAACCGCAATTGCTGGCGCCACTGGCCGAAGGTCTGCCCGGTCTCCTTGGCGAAGAGGCGCGCCGCAGTGCGAGCGGTGACGCCGGCGGACGCCGCCAGATCATCGAGCACCGCCTGCTCCGCCGGGTTGGCGTTCAGCGCATCGGCGATCCGCTGGATGCGCGGATCGCGTGGCCAGTGGACCGCCAGCGGCGCGGCGGGCAAGCCCGGCAGCCGGTCCAGCAGCACCTGTATGAGGCGCGTGGACTGCGCATCGAGCGGTTGGTCCGTCGGTAAATCGGCCACCGCCATCAGCAAGGCTTCCACCAGCCGGTCGAGTACAACCGCGCCGCCCTGTTCCGCCAGCGGCGCGGCATCCGCATCGGCATACAGTGAGTAGAGCCGCACCGGCTCGGCCGCGGTCAGACGATGCAACACGTTCGCCATCATCCAGACCGCATGGCCCGGCGGCACGACCCACCGTCCGGTTTCGGTGCGCACGGTCAGCACGCCTTCGTTCGCATGAATCAGACGCGCGCGCCGATACGCGTGCCACGGCTCGTCCAGCGCGTCGTACCGCTCCTCGACCACGAATACCGAACGCTCGAAGCCGTCCGGTTCGAAGACTTCCATCATGGATGTCCGTTTTGCCCGGTTGCAGTTGGAAAGGCAGCAAGATTAGCATAGCCGCCGCCGCGCAGTGTTCAAGCCCCGCGGCGCGGCGCCGGACAAACAATTCGCTTCGGGTTGCCAGTAAAATCGCGGCTTCAACGCGCCGAGCCCAATGAACTACTCATCCATCCTCGAACAGATTCATCGCGATCTCCAGCCTTATCTGGGCACCGGCAAAGTCGCCGATTACATTCCGGAACTGGCGAAAATCCCGCCCGACAGCTTCGGCATGGCGATCGTCACGAACTCGGGCGAAGTGTTTCGCACCGGCGCCGCCGACACGCGTTTTTCCATTCAGAGCATCTCCAAGCTGTTCGCCTGCACGATGGCGTTCCGGCTGCTCGGCGACGCGTTGTGGCAGCGCGTCGGGCGTGAGCCATCCGGTACCGCCTTCAATTCGCTGGTCCAGCTCGAAGCCGAACAGGGCAAGCCGCGCAACCCGTTCATCAATGCCGGCGCGCTGGTCGTCACCGACGTGCTGTGTCGCCGTTTCGTGCAAGCCGAGACCGCACTGGTCGAATTCATGCGGCGTCTAACCGGCGAAACCAGCATTGACTACGATTCGCGTGTCGCCCAGTCCGAATTGCAGCACGCCCACCGCAACCGGGCGATGGCGCACTTCATGGCGAGCTTCGGCAACATGGAAATGCCGCCGCAAGTGGTGGTAGACGCTTATTGCCGGCAGTGCGCGATTTCGATGAGCTGTGTCGAACTGGCGAAAGCGGCGCTGTTTTTGAGCAACCACGGTATCGTGCCCGCCACCGGCGAACGGATTCTCGACACCAGTTCCGCCAAGCGGCTGTCGGCGCTGATGCTGACTTGCGGCACTTACGATGCGGCGGGCGATTTCGTCTATCGGGTCGGCTTGCCGGCGAAAAGCGGCGTGGGCGGCGGGATCGTCGCCGTGCTGCCGGGAGAGATGGCCGTGTGCGTGTGGTCGCCGGGGCTCGATAGCAACGGCAACTCGCTGGCTGGCGTGCTGGCGCTTGAGTGGCTGACTACCTATACGGGGCAGTCGATTTTTTGATAGCACTCCCGCAGACACCCCAAAAAGTTTGGGGCATCCGTATTTGCTGGTTGATGCCGGGGTTCTCTGTCGCACCGGAAAAATTGCGGCGCACTAACCGTGCGCCGCTCGGCGGACGCATTTCGGACCCGAAGCGGTCCTTCGCGTCCCAGCCGTGGATACATAGGATCTAAACGACAGCAGACGACCATGTCCTGGTTGCGGACCGCTGCTTTCCGGGCCCGATGGCGAGGGATCAGGTACGCGACAGCCTCCCTGCTCCAGCGGTCGTCAGCCGTCAGTCGAGACCGTAACAGCCTCCCAGTCACGGATCTCATTTTCGAACGCGGACAACTTGTCCCTCACGAGCCCGAGTGCATCGCTACCAAGCAAAAGATGCGTGGGAGGGCGGTCCGCGGCGATTGCGGCGAGCATCGCGCATGCCGCCTTTTGGGGATATCCCAATTGCTTGCCGCTCTTCTCCTCTCGAGTTTTGCGGATGGGGTTGAAGATATGGTCGTAATCCACAATCGAACGGGGCGTTCGCGTCATCGAGCGACCCGCCCAGTCGGTGCGGAACGAGCCTGGCGCGACGGCTGTTACGGCAATGCCGAGAGGCTTGACCTCTTTGCCAAGCGCCTCAGAAATACCCTCCAGCGCGAATTTGCTTCCGCAGTAGTAGGTGATTCCTGGCATGGTGATATGGCCACCCATCGACGTGATATTCAGAATGTGGCCACGTCTACGTTCACGCATGAAGGGCAGGACGGCTTTCATCATGGCGACAGTGCCAATGACCCCGGCATCGTGATCGTTTGTCAGGGTCGCAAGCGAGGTTATTTCGGCGACCAACTCTATCTGTACGACGAACATCACTACCTGGCCGTGTCCGTGCCCGTTCCGTTCAGCATGGAAACCGAGGCAACCCCGGAGCGCCCGCTGCTCGCGCTGTACCTTTACCTCGATTTCACATTGGCCGCTGAACTGGCCGTACAGATCGATCATGAAGGCGCAACGGAACACGTGCAGGCGCCTCAGGGCATGATGTCGACGCCGATGGATGACGCGATGCAGGCGTCCGTGTTGCGCTTCCTTGAGGCGATGCATCGGCCGCTCGAAGCTGCTGTATTGGGCCCGGGGCTGCTGCGCGAACTTTATTTCCGTGTGCTCACCGGAAAGCAAGGAAGCTCGATGCGTGAGGCTTTGGCGATGAGAGGGCAGTTCGGCCGGATAGGCAGATCGCTACGCCTCATCCATGCTCGCTACGCGCAGCCGCTGGACGTGATGCTGTTGGCAGAGGAAGCGGGAATGAGCCTTCCGAGCTTCCACAGCCACTTCAAGGCAATCACACACGTTTCGCCGATGCAGTACGTGAAGTCAACGCGTTTGCATCAGGCTCGCCTGTTGATGGTCCGCGAGGATTTGACTGCGGAGGCCGCGAGCCTCGCAGTGGGTTACACGAGCGCGTCCCAGTTCAGCAGAGAGTTCAAGCGGCTTTTTGGCTTGACGCCAGCGGCGGAGACGAAGCGTATGCGCGAGAGCTTCGCCATTCCGGCAGCGTTCGGCGATGCGCCGTACGTTTCGTCACACTGAGTTTGGCACGCTTCGTTTTGACGGCAGGCACGGTCAATCGCGTCTGCAGAAACCGGCCGGCTACCGACATTCGCTTGCTGGCAACGAATGTCCGCGGTTCTACCGCAATTCGGACGTTCTCCATCGGCAAAAGGACACCCGCTCGTCGGCCGTTGCGGCCCTACAAGCCGCGAGCAGGTGATCCAGCTTTAACGCCTTCCTCCACCGATCAGATACCAAGCCATGCGTGCGAGCGTATCCAGTAGGGGGCGATGAGCGCTCCACACCTTCCGACCAGCTACATCCCATGTATCAGGACGTGCGCCAACACGCGCAGCTCCTGGAACTGGGTCGCCAACTCGAAACTAAGCACGAACGCGGCGCCATAAAACAAGCCGGGATAGCGCTGCGCGAATGCCAGCATCGGTGCGGCGATGCGCGTGCGTATCGCCCTGGCGCTCATCACGTATGTGATGCCGATGCCGAGCGCCGCACCGGCCAGCACGTCCGTCGGGTAGTGCACGCCGAGATAGATACGCGGCAGACCGATCAGCACCACCGCGTGCAATAGCGCGTAGATCCCCACGGGCCGCGAGGCGAGGAAAATACCCATAGCGACCGCGCACCAGAGCATGGCGTGATCGCTCGGAAACGAACTCCACGTGCGAAGCACCGGCTCGTCCACGTTGGCCTCAGGAAAGAACGCACGCAATGCCGGTTCATACATCGGCCGCAGGCGAAACGGCAGGTACTGCGCAAGCAGGCGGCCGGCCGCCAGCGCGATGAGGCCGCCCGCGATGGCGATCACGACGAGTTCGCGCTGGTGTCGCCGGGCGGCCTCGCCGTCAGGTCCTTCCGCACGTTCGCGCCTGAACCAGACCCACCACAGCAGTGCAACCAACACCACGCCCTTCGGCAAGTACGCGTTCACGACCGCTTCGACTACGTGGGTGAAGCCTTGAGAGTGAATGGCCACTTTATTTATGGACGCGATGGCCCACGTATCGATGACGTTCATTTGTCTCTGCTCCCCTATGTGCGGCAATCGACATAACTTCATTTGGCCGCAGCCGCTGTCACGCCGCCGCATCACAAGCATCGCTAGTGCCCGGCTACGCGGCGAAGCGCTCGACGGCCGGCAACGACAATAATCGTATTGACATGAAGATATGGTATGTGCGCTGGCGCGTGTAGTGTCCCAGCTAATTGTCGGCAGCGATGTGTTTCAGTAAGCCGCTCGCTGCGACGCAGAACGTTTCGGTGCGGATAAGAGCAGGCGGCGACCGTCTGCGTCTATATTCGAGCCCGATCAAGGAGGGACGGATCATGAGCAAGGCAACCAGCACATTAATCGCGGCCGTCGCCGCACTCGCGCTGTCGGGTGGCGCTTATGCGCAGGAGGCCGGAGGCTCAAGCGGCACCGGTTCGTCAGGCAGCACGGCCAGCCCGACGAACCAGGTGAACGGTGCAACGGGCGGCTACGGCACGCCAGGCGCCACCAACTCGGACAGCGGCATGGCCGCCGGGTCGCCGAACTCGGGCCTGCCGAGTAGCACGAACAGCACCTCGACGTCTGGCACCAGCGCTCCCAAGAGCAACAACACGCTGGCGACCCCGAGCGTAGTATCGCCGGCCGCCGGCCAATAACCTCCGTTAAAGATGACAACCAGCTGCGAATAAACGCAAGCATTCGCCATCCGTCGCATGAAAGGCCGCTGCCCTCACGGACAGCGGTCCTTTGTTTCTCCCCAGCCTCTTCCTGGCGGCGGGTTGCGGCACGCCGACTGGTTGCATGCCCGTAGGGTGACCGAATAACCGTGCAGAACGAAACCGCACGCGCTGGCCGGAGCCCCCTTTTATGAGCAGCCGTTTAGTCCCGCAACCCGAAGGAGACAGTCGCGACCGTACAAAGCGGCCGTGCACTGCGCTTCGACGTTAGCGGTTTCCTTCAGGGTGAACACTCAAAGGGTTTCCTTCAGGGTGAACACTCAAAGCTTCCCGAATTCGGCCTCAAAGGTCATAGCGCGCCGACGTACTCGCCGCGTGCCGGGTAATCGTGCTCGATCGTGAAATCAAGAGCCTGCAGGAGTTCCTTGAAATTGGGTCGCACGAACGGCATCGACTGCACCGAAAGATAGTAGATTGTCTGGTCCGGACGAAGCAGAAACAGGCCTGGCTCGGAGAACAGTTCGGGCTCGACGATCCCGATGGATGTCTTGCCTCGAGACGTTGAGATGTAAAGCCCCCATTTACGAGCTTCGGACAACGGCAGTCCATAGCCGATGCGCAAGTTGCTGGCTGCGATCTTCTTCTGCATCTCTCGCGCGCGAGGTTCGCTATCAGTACTGATGGCAATCGTCGTGACCCCTCGTTCAGCGAATTCGTGCGTCAGCCGTTCCAACTCTTTTAGATACATTGCGCAGATTGGGCAATGAAGGCCTCGATAAAAGCAGACCAGAGTCATTCTCCCAGGCGCTTCAGAGGCGAGATCGAACGAACCGTGGTCCAAGGTCTCAACAACAAGCGCGGGAGCCATTTGACGGGGAATAAGCATTGCGCAACTCCTTTCGTGACCGATGATTCGCGCCAGTTGACGCGGTGGTTTAACTCTCGCATACTTTTTGGCATGAAAAATCCCAAAGGCATGATCGAAAGTCCAGCCTCGTCGAACAGAGTGGATCGCCTGTCGGCCTTTTTCCGAGCATTCGATTTGTCGGTTTGCATGTCGGATTGCCCTGCGCCGGGTGCCGATGCACGCATCATTGTCCTGGGCGACTCGCGACAGTCGGCAAAGCGGCTGGTTCTCTGCACGGGCTCTCCGGAAAGCCCGGCGGCAGAGGACAACGCGCTCGTCGCAGCCTCGGTAAACTTCGGCGGGCCGTTAAATCCGCTTATCGCTGCATTGCCGGGACAGGTCACCGTCGATTTGAATGAGTTCCCAACTCTGCGTGCGATCACCGACGCGTTCGTGGAAGAAGCGTTGAATGCGCGTTGTGGGCAAAGCGCGGCGTTGGGCCGTCTGTGCGAGGTCATGTTGCTAATGATCTTGCGGCAAGTGATCGATGGCGGTGCGACAACACCGGGACTGCTCGCCGGACTCTCCCATCCGGCGCTTCATCGCGCGTTGGTTGCGATACACGAGGCGCCGGATCGGCCTTGGCGCGTGGAAGACCTCGCGTCCGTCGCGGGCATGTCGCGCAGCCAATTTATGGCCTCGTTTCGCCAGACCGTAGGAACAACGCCGAGTACGTATCTCACGGCGTGGCGTCTTATGCTCGCCCGCCGCGCACTGGCCAACGGCGGAAAAATCAAGGCGATCGCGCAGCGTGTTGGTTTCGGCAGTGCGTCTGCGTTTTCGCGCGCGTACTTGCGAGCGTTCGGATACCCACCGATAGTGACGCGCCAGAGTTAGCTGTGCGTAGCGCACAAACGCATCGACTCTTTGGCCGTGTTCGGGCTCGCCCCAGCTAAAGTATCTGCGTCTGTTGCCGATATGCAGTGTGAGCGCCGACCCATCAAGGCTGCCATGGTTATGCAATTGACTCGACCGCGATGAAAATTCCACGGGTTTGCCATCGAATGCGCCATTAGTCTGCCGAAAGCCGCCCAATCCACGCCGAACCTGAAAAGTGAACCCCAAGTGCGACAAACTGAGTTTGCCTCCTTGCTATCCGTCTCGGCCTTTTTCATTCTTTTCTCGTTGAGCGGTTGCCATCAGCGGGACCACGCTTCCTCGGGCACGAGCGCGCCGACCACTACCACTATTACCGCCTTGATCTGGGCTCCTGACTGGCCGGAGGAAATGCTTCAAATTGGTGCCGAATTCAGCAAGCTAAATCCGGACATCCACGTGGATGTGCAGTTTATGATTGGCAATTCGGTCGAAGAAAATATCAAGCCGCGGATCGCCTCGGGCAACTTGCCCGATCTGGTGAGTATCAACCCGAATGCCTATGGGGCCGAGCTGGCCGATCAAGGGCTCCTGGCCGATGTTGGCAAGACATCCGCCTGGAACAACATGCTCGACCCTCTCAAGAAGGACTGGACCAGTCGCCAATCCAGGCACTTTGGAATAGCGGGGGGAGTGGCTACGACCTTGATCTATTACAACCAGGAGATGTTCGCGAAGGCGGGGATCAAGGAACTGCCGACCAATTTCAACGAATTCCTGGCGGTTTGCGTACAGCTCAAACGTGCGGGCTTTACGCCAGTAATGTGGAACGGCGGCTTCCTGAATATGCTTGGCAACGGCCCCTTCAGTTCAGGCTTTGCTAACAATGTGGTTGCGCGCGAGCCAGACTGGAAGCACAAGATCAGCGATGGCACGCTCGATTTGAACACCCCGCAGGTAGCGGATATTTTTGCCAAGATTATGCGGATGCCGGAACGTGGTTTCGTACAGGAATCGTTCATGACGACAGGCTACGACGATGGCATACGGCTATTCAAGGAGGGCAAGGTCGCGATGGCTTTTCACGGCAGTTGGGCAGCCGGTCTATTGCTGCACGGCAATCCCTTCAAAGTTGGCGTGTTCATCCCGCCTTGGAACGCGCCAGGCGAGCAGGTGGTGCCCGTGATCGGCAGCGAAACCGGGTTTGCTGTGTCTGAGACGCCCAACAAGGCCGCGGCGATGCGCTTTCTCGAGTTTATCGCCGGGCAGGGGTTTTCTATTCTCCAAATAAAGCGCCAGAACATTCCCCCATTCAAGCAGGTCCCGGGGACGGTGGTGAGAGATCAGAAGATCGTTGACTACACAAACATAGTCAGTCGCTATGCTGTGACCGGCAGCCCGTACTATTCGTTTCTACCCTCCAACTCCATCGAGCGCGTGCATCGATTAATGCAGGACGTGCTGTTCAGGAAAATCACGCCCAGGCAGGCGGCAAAACTCCTGGACGAGTCTGTTAAGAATGAAGCGAAGATGCACTACAAATGAATTCACTGATCGGTTGGCTGCGAAGCGCATTCGCCTACTTCTCGTTGGATCTGCTGCGCCGTGTCGAGATTCGCTACCGGCTGATAACCGCGTTCATTCTGCTCTCGCTGATACCGATACTTATTTCCGGCTACATATCGTATGTGGAGTCGACCGCAGCGATCAAGCAGAAGGCGGAGATATTCTCGAAAGAGGTGGTCAAACAGGTATCCAAAAACATCTCGTTGCGGATGGAGCAGATCGAGACGGAGAGCAGCCTTCTGGTGCTCTCTGATCGCGTTCAAGACGCGCTGACCCGCGTCGCGGACGGCAATGAAAAGGAGCAGAGTGAGGCTCGCCAGGATATGACCCGACTCCTCCTGGAGCACTACGGCGCGGTTGATTTCATCAACCAGAAATATCTGCTCGACAAGAACAACCGGATCATGGACACCCAGGCGTTCGCACAACTTACGCGGGGTGTGGTGCGCCTGGTCCAGCAGGCTCCCGATCGCAATGGCCGACCTTACTGGGGTAGCTACGACAACGGAGCAGGTCAACAAAACCTCGGGATGGTGCGCGCAATCATCGGCAAGAGCAACAATCGGCAGATCGGCAATCTGGTTCTAGTGATTCGCCCCGAACATTTCTCGGCGATTTTTGATGACGTCGCCGTGGGAAGCGGAACCGAGATCTACGTACTTGACGCCAGCAACGACAAGCTGATTCTTCGTGCCGACGGTACGTCCGTGACCACCGACGGCAGGGCCGAACCCGGCCTGATCGAAAAGATCGCAAACGCCAATCCACACAGCGAGCCGAGTGGCTTCGTCGACTTCGATGGCAAGAGCGGCGGCCGATATCTTGCCGCGTACACAGGCATTGCCGGCACGACATGGTTTGTGGTAAGTACGATCCCCGAGAAGAAGCTGACGGCGGAGGCACAGTCCGTACGCAACCAGATCATACTGGTGGGCATCTCGGGGTTTCTGCTTTCGATCTTCCTCGCCAACTTTATTTCATACAGCATCTCCGCACCGCTCAAAGAACTGGTGCGAAAGATGCACGACACCGGCAGCGATGCGGGCGCCGAGGTGGAGGCGCCGGTGGAGGCGCGCAGTGACATTCGCGTTAAGGATGAACTGGGCAGATTGGCGCAGAGGTTCGAACGAATGAGTGCGGCGATCAAGCAGAAAATCCAGAAGATCAACGAGATCAACGCCTCCCTCGAGCAGACCGTCATCGAGCGAACGGCGGAGCTCGTCACCAGGGAGCAGGAATCGCGCACGTTGATCGAGAACTCACCTGACACGATCACGCGCTACGACCGGGAGCTCCGACGCATCTACGCCAATCCCGCTTTCTGTGCCTCGGCGGGCCGCAGCCTCCGCGAATCGCTCGGCAAGCGACCCTCAGAGGTCCCGGGCGGTGCTAACACGCTGGCCTACGAGAAGAAGATCAGCGAAACCATTACAACCGGGAAAAGTCGCCAACTTGAACTGAGATGGCTCAGTAAGGACGGACAGGAACAATGCAGTCATATCCGGCTCACGCCAGAGATCGACGCGTCGGGTAAGGTGAACTCCGTGTTGGCGGTCGGTCGTGATTTGTCGGACCGGATGGTATTCGAGGCAACGATTTGGAAACAGGCCAATTTCGATGCGCTGACCCATCTCCCGAATCGACAGATGTTTCATGACCGTCTCAACCATGAAGCCGGCGTGTCGGATCGCTCTGGACGGCCGATGGCCTTGATGCTGATCGACCTGGACCGCTTCAAAGAGGTCAACGACTCGCTCGGACACGATACTGGCGACATTCTGCTGATCGAGGCCGCGAGACGCATCACCTCGTGTGTGCGTGAATTCGACACGGTCGCCCGTCTTGGCGGTGACGAGTTCACGGTCATTCTGCCCGAGCTGGACGACACCGGGAGCATCGAACAGATCGCGAAGACGGTCATCGCCAAGCTGGCTGAACCCTTCAAGCTCGGCCCGGACGAGGCGTTCATTTCTGCGAGTGTCGGCGTCACGCTTTACCCTGACGACGCCAGCGAACTGGATGCCCTCTTCAAGAATGCCGACCAGGCCATGTACGCGGCCAAAGCCGCTGGGCGTAACCGTTTCAACTACTTCACGCCCGAGTTGCAAGTGGCAGCAGAAAAGCGCCGACGTCTCACGAACGATCTACGTGCTGCCCTGCATGCAGAACAGTTCCGCGTCTATTACCAGCCTATCGTCGATCTGGCGACTGGCGAAATTTACAAAGCCGAAGCGCTGATTCGCTGGCTGCACCCCGAACGCGGCATGATCAGTCCGTTGGATTTCATCGCATTGGCCGAAGACACGGGGCTCATCGTTCCTATCGGCGATTGGGTGTTCAAACAGGCCGTGCGCCAGGCGAGTCAATGGCGCTGGCGATTCCATCCGTCGTTTCAGATCAGTGTCAACATTTCACCCGTGCAGATTCGTCAAGACAATCTGGTTTGTATCCAATGGTCCGAATTCCTCATTCGGGAAGGGATGCCTAGACAAAGCGTGGCAATTGAAATAACCGAAGGCCTGCTACTGGATACCGAATTGAACGAGAAGTTGCTAAGTTTCCGTGATGCGGGAATTGGGATTTCGATCGACGACTTTGGGACCGGTTACTCGTCCTTAGCCTATCTGAAGCGCTTCGATATCGATTATCTCAAGATCGACCGTTCATTCGTACAGAACCTCGGCTTTGACGGCGGCAATCAGGCGCTTTGCGAGGCAATGGTCATGCTTGCTCACAAGTTGGGATTGAAAGTTATCGCCGAGGGGGTCGAAACAACGGACCAGCGCGATTTTCTCGCCGCCGTGGGTTGTGACTTTGCGCAAGGCTTTTTGTATTCCGAGCCGGTTCCGTCTGATCAATTTGAGGAACGGGTGTGGCCGGCAACCAGGGAGATGGCCAGGAGGTGCGCGACGTGTCGTGAGCTATCGCCGGACAACGGTCAACATCGCGAATTGAATGGCCGCCTCCTGGGTGGAACCGACGCCTGAATGTCCGAGCGACGGGGCGGGCGAAGGTCGATATTCGCAAGCTCTCGATCGCCCCCCTCGCCTCAGCACATTGGCGGTGCATCTTCCTAATGGTGAGCCCTCGCTTTGGCCGCTGCATTGATGCCCCCGCGATAAATGTCCGCGCATGAGTTGCCAGATCCAGGCTGTCGTCCCACAGGTTCCGCCAGATCGCCAGTGCGTTGGACAATTGCTCGTTCACGACGGTCGAGGAAAAGCTCTCGAACGTGATCACACCCTGGTAGTCAATCATCGCAAGCGCATGAAAGAACTGCGCAAACTCGATGGTGCCCGAGCCCAGATAGCCCCGGTTGCTTTCCCCGATATGGACGTAGCCAAGACGTTTTCCGCATGCCAGAACCGGCTGCATAAAGTCGGACTCCTCAATGTTCATGTGATAGGTATCGAGGTGCACGACGACGTTCGGCGCACCGACCTCGTCCAGCATGGCGAGCGCTTGCGACGCCGTGTTGAGCAGATTGCTCTCGTAACGATTCACCCCGAAGCGGCGCCGGATTTCCCGGTTTCGGGTAGGCCGTACTGGATTCGAACCAGTGACCAACGGATTAAAAGTCCGCTGCTCTACCAGCTGAGCTAACGGCCCGATAGAGAAAACAAAGTCACAATGCCCTTCCGGAATTTCGCGCCATGGTTTGCCTTGACATGGTCGGGCAGCGGCTGCAATGCACATGAATGTGCCCCATGGTGGCGTCCGCATGGACGCCACCACCACCCCGTTTCGTCGAAATTGAAACCAGCCAGGCTCAACCGGTTTTGACCTCGACACGTCGTGGCCGCGCTTCATCACGACGCGGTATCGTCAGCTTCAGCACCCCGTCCTGCAAGCTGGCGTCAATCTTCGACGTGTCGAAATCGGCACTCAGCAGAAACGTGCGCGCGAAATGCGGTTCGCGAACCTCCGCATGCTGCAGCCGCAGATTTGCCGGCGTCGGCACGACCGCCTCTGCCTCGATCGAGAGACTGCTGTCGTGGATTTTCACGTCGAGCTTGTCCCTCGTTACGCCGGGCAGATCAGCCCACAGGGTGACGCCTTGACTGTCTTCGTACACGTCGACGGCCGGTACGATCGTTGTTCTGCGCACGGACTGGGTGTTATCGCGGCGCCCGACTGCGTTCCGGTCGCGTTCAGTGAGTTGAGTAGTGTCGCTCATGATCGGCTCCTCGAATTACTGGACAGTGATCGCCCGCGGCTTCGACGATTCGCGCTTGCCGACGGTGATCGACAGGCAGCCATTTTCGTACCGCGCCTCGACCCTGTCGGGATCCGCGTTCTGCGGCAGTTCAATGACGCGCCGGAACGCGCCAGCAAACCGCTCCTGTGCATAGGTGCGCGTCTCGCTATCTGGGTCAGGGTTCGCGGACTTGCGTTCGCCGCTGATAGTCAGCAACCCCTTGTCGATTGATACATCGAGCCCGGCGGCATTGACGCCTGGGGCGAACGCGACAATCTCGACCGAATCGTCGGTCGTGCCGATATTGATCTGCGGAAAGGCGCCAAGACGGCTCGCCCGGATACTGGACGGGAAGCCGCCAAACAGACTTGCCATCTGCTGTTGCAGGCGGTCGAACTCGTTGAAGAGGTCGGCGCCAAAGTAGACATCGCTCATGATCGCATCCTCCTTGGTGCAGCCGGAGACGAACGGACCTACGCGCTCCAGTTCGCCTGCCGTGCTGCGGGCAAACAAATCGAAACACGCAGCGCGCAGAATCCGACGATCCGCGCGACTGCCTGAGCGAAATCAAAGATAGGATCTCTGGAAGAAATTTCAAGGGGGCGGCTGGTTGAGGGGGTCTGCAGGCAGGAAAAGATCTATGAGGTTCTAGGGGGCCCGACCAAGCTCGAGGACAAGGTTTGTGCACCGCAACTTGAGGCGCGGTCGCAGTTGTGCTGGGGTCTGCTGCCAGAGCAATCAGCATGACCGTCACGGCGGTAGCGCAGAGGTCGATCTGCACTTTGGCGTGTACGAACGGATGCTTGCCGAAAAACTGGAGGCGAAAGGACCCTTGCGACGCAACGACGAACGTGCCCCGATGCTCTCCGACTATCGAACCCGCCGTGCCGGTTAATTAAAGCGCAGGTGTGCTTACTTTGTTAGGGGTATGGCATCATCTAGAAGGAAATCAAGGGCGTTGGCTTCGCCGTGCATAAGGTGGCTTACCTGCAGGCCGGATTAACGTTGCCCATTGCGGGCACGCCGCGAAGCCCACGTCATGCGTTCACTTGTCACGCGAGTCGAGGAGCATCGCTATGAGCACCTGCAACGAAACGCATCATGCCCATCATGACCATCAGCATGGTCCGAACTGCGGACACACTGCGATCAGGCATGGCGATCACATTGACTATCTGCATGATGGTCACCTGCACCATCCCCATGGCGATCACGTGGACGAGCACCGGCTCGATGTGAGCGCAAAAAATCCGGATCAATGTACTTCCAACTGCGGAGGCCACGAGCCAGGCCATGTTCACGGACCTGGGTGCGGCCATGAAGCGGTGCCCCACGGGGATCACGTCGATTATCTCGTCAACGGCCACCTGCATCACCCGCATGGCGATCACTGTGACGACCACGGTACGGTTGAACTTACCTGACTCTCGATGTAAGGAAATCGATACCCGAAGGCAGGCTATATCTCAGGAGGCACCTGCGCTGCGAACTGCCCTGCCGCCGTGCGGCAAACCGCGAGGGGCGAAAGCGACGACCATGCCATACAACCCGTTCGCGGGCAGCGCCTTTAGAACGTATGCACGATCCCGACCGCAACCGCCAATTGGTTAGCGCCGGTCGCGACCGGCGTGGTCGAACCCGTCGCGCTCAACGCGGACTTCGCGCTATTGATCACGTCGCCGACAAGATAGCGGCGCTCACTGTCGCCCGATGATGCTTCGCTCGTCCCCTGCCGTTGCTCATAGACGAGTGACAAATTGAACCGCCCCTCCCGATAGCGGCCGCCTTGCTCCTGTCGCGCAAGACGGCGCGCACCGAATGTCCCGCGTCCAATAAAAGCGTGCGCCGCCGTCCCCCTACTTGCCCCGTCACGCCTGTCATTGCAAACATGCTCCAGATCTCCGTCGAATACGCCCAATGCCACGCCGGGAATACTTCTCGGCGCGCCAAGGCGCATTTCACGAGAGCATGCATGTCATTTTGTTAACGACTGTTTGGCATGTCTTGCCGCCTTTCGGGCATCCATCCCTTGAAAAGCAGTTTGACAAACTATCTTTAGATATATATCTTACGACACATCTTAAGACACAAATGGAGCGCCCGAGATGCGTCATCACCACCGTTTTTCCCGGTCGCACAACGCGGACGACCGTTTCTACGCTCAGCACGATCATGCTTCGCTGCACGCGCTGTGGCACGCAATCGGCCGCCATCACGAGCACCGCGGCGGCCGCGGCGGACGCTTCGGCGGCGATCCCGGCGGCTTCGGCGGCGACGGCGACGGTTTTCCGCGCGGCCGCAAATTCAGCTCCGACGATCTGCAACTGCTGTTGCTGTCGATGATCGACGCCCAGCCGAGCCACGGCTACGAGCTGATCAAGGCGCTCGAAACCCGCTCGAACGGCTTCTACAGCCCGAGCCCCGGCATGGTCTATCCGGCACTCACGTATCTGGAAGAACTCGGCTATGTGACCGTGCAACTCGAAGGCAATCGCAAGCGCTACGAACTGGCCGAAGCAGGTCGCGAGTATCTGAACGCCAACCGCGACCGTGTCGAGTTGATGCTCGCGAAACTGAGCCATATTGCCCGCAAGATGGATTCCGTGCGCCGCGCTTTTGCCGGCGAGGAACCGGCCGACATCAGCGAAGGCGGCTGGCTGCCGGAGCTGAACGAAGCGCGCCGCGCGCTCAAGCATGCGCTGCTGCGCCGGGACAATGCACCGGCTGCCGAGCAGCGCCGCATCGCCGCGATCCTGATGCGTGCGGCACAGGAAATCGAAGGCAAAAGCGCTAACGACGGCGGCGACCAGACCGTTTGAAATCGTGCTGCACAAGCGCCGCGCGCCATGGCATGCCGTTACGCATACTGGCATCCTCGCGCGCCGATCCAACCAACAGGAGTAGCACCGAATGCAGACAAATGAGTCGAGAAATGAGCCGGCGAATCACAACCGGGCCGATCTTGCGGTCAACCGCGTGCGGCATCCGCTGAAGTTCCGTCTGTTGCAGGTCAAGCGGGTTCACGCGCTGACACCGCATCTGATTCGCGTCACCTTCACCGGCGAGGATCTGTACGACTTCGTCTCCGCTTCGTTTGACGACCACATCAAAGTGTTTTTCCCCGAACCCGGCGCCGACAAACCCGTGATACCGGCCGCCGGCCCGGACGGCCCCGTGTTCCCCGCCGACCAGCCGCGCCCGATCGCGCGAGATTTCACGCCACGCCGCTTCGACCGCGAAGCTCGCGAACTCGACATCGAATTTGCGATGCATGAGGCCGGGCCGGCCGCAACGTGGGCCGCGCAGGCCGAAGTCGGCCAGACCCTCGGCATCGGCGGCCCGCGCGGGTCGCTGGTGATACCGACCGGCTTCGACTGGCATTTTTTGATCGGCGACGACACCGCGCTGCCGGCGATCGCTCGCCGCCTCGAAGAACTGCCTGCCGGCACGCGCGCCGCGGCGGTGATCGAAGTGGCTGACCCGTCGGCGCGCATCGAATTCTCGACGCAAGCCGAGTTGCATATCGTCTGGCGCTATCGCAGCGAGTCGGCGTATCGCGGCGACGCGTTGCTGCAGGCGGTGCGCGAAATCTATCTGCCGGAAGACGGCGAAGGCTACGTGTGGGCGGCCGGCGAATCCGCAACGATGCGTGCGGTGCGCTACCACTTGTGTACTGAACGCGGCGTCGACAAGTCACGCATTCGCGCCGCCAGCTACTGGAAACAGGGGGCCGAAGCGGTTCACGAATCGCTCGACGACTGAGGTTTGTCCGGGCGGATGGCACCGGTGCAGGCTAATACAGTTCATGCAGGCTGATGCCGCCGCCAAAAGACAAAAGCATCACCCTGCTTCACCGCCCATAGCAGCTAACGGATGCTGCTCCCTCTTCCATGGCGAAGCCAAAAACCACCGAACTCTCTCTGAGCGAACTTCGGCCAGGCTAGCCGGCGCCCACCTCCCACGTCGATCCTTATCGATCAGCTGCGCCCTCACCCCCTCGCAGAAATCCCCCTCCTCGATCACCCGCCTGACAATCCCCAACTCCATCCGAAAGCACTCGGCCAGCGTCATCTGACGCCCCCTCAACAACGCCTCCCGAGTAACACACAACATAGTCGGCGAATGCCCGATCATCGCATCATAAGCAGCCTGCAGCCACTGCCGAACCTCCCGCGGCGGCTCGCGGTCCAGATCATGCCGCAACGTCGCGACCATCCGCTCGACACTCGAGCGCCGATCGAAATGCCGCAGAATCAACTGCGTAAACGGTCCCAACGCAGCATGCGGAACAATGTTGCAAGGCGGCTCGAACACCCTTCGCAACGCCGCCAGCAAATCCCCCTCATGCGACATGCGCTGCAAGCGCTCCTCAAACGTGGCAAGCCACTCCGCAGGCACGCATAGATCGGCCAGTTGCAGCCGCAATGCATCAGCCCCGGATAGCGTCACGCCCGTCAGGCCGACATACAACTCGACCTCCGCCGGCATCACACTCAAAAACCGCGTCGCGCCGACGTCAGGCAAGAAACCGATACGCGTCTCCGGCATCGCGATCCGGCTGCGCTCGGTCACGATCCGCAATCGCGCCGCCTGGCCAAGGCCCATGCCGCCGCCCATCGCAATGCCGTCGAGCAAAGCAACCACCGGCTTCGGAAATGTATGCAGCGCGTAATCGAGCCGGTATTCGTCGACGAAAAATGCCAGCCATCGGCTGTCGCCCTGCTTCGCCAGCCGGTAGACCTCGCGCACGTCGCCGCCGGCGCAAAAGCCCTTGGCGCCCGCGCCCTTCAGCACGAGCGCGACGATGCCGTCGTCAGTTCGGCAATGTTCGACCAGTACCGCAAGTTCACGCACCATCGCGTGCGACAACGCATTGAGCGCCGCCGGCCGGTTCAGCGTGATGATCGCCACGCGGTTGACGACGCGAAACAGAATCTCCCGCTCCGCCTCCGTGCTCGCCTCGCTTGCTACGCTCTGCAAGGCGCTCATCGATGCGTCTCCTGCTCCACGTGCTCATCCTGTGTAACCTGCCAGCGCGGTGTGCGCTTCTCCAGGAACGCATTCACGCCTTCGCGCTGATCCGCACCATCGAACAGATCGACAAAACGCTCGCGCTCCACCGCCAGCGCAGCGGTGCGCGGCACGCCGTTACGTCCCTGGTGAATCAACGTCTTGCTGAAGCCGACCGCCTGCGGGCTCAGCGTCGCGACGCGCGCCGCCATCGTCAGCGCGGCCTCGCGCGAGGCGCCCTTGTCCACGACTTCTTCGACCAGGCCGATGCGCAAAGCGGTGGCCGCATCGACGCGTTCGCCAGTCAGAATCATCCGCTTCGCCCAGCCTTCGCCGACCAGCCATGGCAGGGTCTGAGTGCCGCAGCCGCATGGCAGCAAGCCGACCGCGGTTTCGGGCAAGGCCATTAACGCATGCTGTTCGGCAATGCGGATATCGCACGCCAGCGCGCATTCGAGGCCGCCACCCATCGCGTAGCCGTTGATCGCCGCGATCACCACCGCACGCGCATTCTGCAATGCTTCGAAGGCGCTGCCGAAGCGCGTCGCCGCGGTGCGCGCAACCTCGCGATTGCCGTCGGCGAAGGTGTTCAGGTCGGCGCCTGCGCTGAAGAATTTGGGGCCGTCGCCAGTCATCACGATCGCCCGCACGCGCGCCTCGCCGTTCAGGCGTTCGACAGTCGCCTGCAATTGCAGCAAACCGTCCGGCGTAAACGCATTCGCGGGTGGCCGCTTGAGCGTCAGCAGCGCGACGGCGCCGTCGTGCGCGTAGTCGAGTTCGATCATTTCGCGTCCCCGTCTTTGCCGTCGTGACGGTAAAGCTTGATCACCGCCGAAAAGTCCAGGCGTCCCGCGCCTTGGGCGCTCATCGTCTGATAGAGCTGCTGCGCCAGCGCGCCGAGATAGACCGGTTGGCGTGCGAATTTCGCGGCGTCGGTGGCGAGGCCCAGGTCCTTGAGCATCAGATCGGTGCCGAAGCCGCCGGTATAACCGCGCGTCGACGGCGCGGTCTCGATCACGCCGGGCATCGGGTTATACGTGTCCGAACTCCAGCAACGCCCGGTCGAGGTATTGATGATGCCGCCGAGCACTTTCGGGTCGATGCCGAGCGCTTCACCGAGCGACATCGCCTCGGCCACCCCCGCCATCGTGATGCCGAGCACGAGGTTGTTGCAGATCTTCGCGACCTGTCCGGTTCCGGTATCGCCGCAATGAACAATGTTCTTGCCCATCGCCGACAACACCGGTTTGACCTGCTCATACGCGCTCGCGCTACCGCCGACCATGAAGGTCAGCGTGCCCGCCGCCGCGCCGCCGGTGCCGCCCGACACGGGCGCATCGACAAAGGTGTTGCCGTGCTGCGCGGCCAGTTCCGCGAAAGCCTTGACGCTCGCCGGGTCGATGGTGCTCGAATCGACGATCGTCACGCCTTTGGCGATACCGGCGAATACGCCGTCGTCTGCCGTCAGCACGCTGCGCACATGTGCAGCAGCAGGCAACATCGTGATCACACATTCGACGTCGCTCACCGCCGCTTTCGGCGAACCCGCCGCCTTCGCGCCCGCATCGACCAGGGCCTGCAAGGCCTGTGCGTTGAGGTCGAATACGTTGACCGCGTGGCCCGCCTTGAGCAGGTTGTGCGCCATCGGCGCGCCCATGTTGCCGAGTCCGATAAAACCTATTTTCATGGTGTCGTCTCCCATCCCATGCAAAGCGATATTCGCGCGCGCGCCTGGTGCAACGAGCGCGCTCAATGGGCCTTAGCGCAGGCTGATGGTGGTGTTGACGCCGTCGTTGACGGTGTCGTCGTCGAACCAGCGGGCGGTGACGGTCTTGGTCTGCGTGTAGAACTGCACGACCTGTTTGCCGTACGGCCCGAGATCGCCGAGCTTCGAGCCGCGCGACCCGGTAAAGCTGAAGAACGGCACCGGCACCGGAATCGGAATGTTGATGCCGACCTGGCCGACGTCGATCTCGCTCTGGAATTTGCGCGCCGCCGCGCCGCTTTGCGTGAAGAGCCCTACGCCGTTGCCGAACGGATTGCGGTTGACGAGTGCAATCGCGTCATCGAGCGTGGCCGCGCTCAGCACCAGCAGCACCGGGCCGAAGATTTCGGTGCGATAGATTTCCATCTCGGTGGTGACATCGGTGAAAACCGTCGGACCGATGAAGTTGCCCTGTTCATAGCCGCTCACCTTCACGTCGCGGCCGTCGAGCGCGAGCGTCGCGCCTTCCTTAACACCCGCTCCGATCACGCCGAGAATGCGCTGCTTCGCCGCGCGCGAGACCACCGGGCCGATATCCGTATTCGGTTCGTTACCGGCGTTGACCTTCAGCGTTCTGGCCTTCGCCACCAGATCGGGCAACCATTGCTGCGCGGCGCCCACCAGCACGACCACCGAAGTCGCCATGCAGCGCTGCCCCGCCGCGCCGAAGCCCGCGCCGGCCAGTGCATTCAGGGTCTGCTCGCGGTTCGCATCGGGCAGGACAACGGCGTGATTCTTCGCGCCCATCATCGACTGCACGCGCTTGCCATGTTCGCTGCCGAGACGGTAGACGTGCGTGCCGACCGCCGTCGAACCGACGAACGAAATCGCCTTCACCAACTCGTGCGTGCAGAGCGCATCGACCACTTCCTTGCCGCCGTGCACGACATTCAGCACGCCCTTCGGCACGCCGGCTTCGAGCGCCAGTTCGACCAGTTGCATCGTCGACAACGGATCCTGCTCGGACGGTTTCAGCACGAACGTATTGCCGCAGACGATCGCCATCGGAAACATCCACAGCGGGATCATCGCGGGGAAATTGAACGGCGTGATGCCGGCGCACACGCCGATCGGCTGGCGCAGCGTGTACGTATCCACACCGCCCGCCACGTTCTCCGCGAATTCGCCTTGCTGCAAGGTGCCGATCGACGCTGCATGCTCGACCACTTCGAGACCGCGGAAGATGTCGCCTTCGGCATCGGGAATCGTCTTGCCCTGCTCGGCGCTCAAGGTCTTCGCGATGCGCGGCATATGCTCGCGAATCAGCGCCTGGTACTTGAGCATGATGCGCATGCGCGCGCCGATCGGCGTGTCTTTCCACGTCTTGAATGCAGCGTGCGCGGCGCGGATTGCTTCGTTGACTTCATCGGCGGTGGCAAACGGCACGCGTGCGAGCACCTCTTGCGTAGCCGGGTTGACGATATCGCGCCACTCGGTGGTCTTCGATTCGACGAACTCGCCGTTGATCAGCAGTTTGACGGTGGCGATCTGTCGCCCGGCTTGGGTCGAAGCAATTGCGCTCATGCTGGAACTCCTGTGCAGTGGCCGCGCGGCGGCCGGACAGTGACTAGAAACGAAAAGAATCAACGTAGATCCGGAAAATCTTCTTCCCAGTATTCGCCGGGCAGGCGCGCGGGTTCGGCTTCGCGCTCCATTTCACGGCGCCGCAATTCGACGCGGCGAATCTTGCCGGAGATGGTCTTCGGCAGTTCGCTGAATTGCAAACGGCGAATCCGCTTGTACGGCGCAAGTTTTTCGCGCGAGAACGCGAACACGGCGCGGGCGAGTTCGGGTCCGGCCTCGTAACCTTGCCGCACGGTGACGAACGCTTTGGGCACCGACAAACGCAGCGCGTCGGCGCTCGGCACCACGGCCGCTTCGCCGATCGCCTCGTGTTCGATCAGCACGCTTTCGAGTTCGAACGGGCTCAGCCGGTAGTCGGACGATTTGAAAACGTCGTCCGAGCGGCCGACGTAGACGTAGTAGCCATCGTCACGGCGCAGCGCGACATCGGACGTGTGGTAGAAACCGTTGCGCATCGCCTGCGCGGTCGCATTGACGTTGTTCGCGTAGCCGGTCATCAAACCGAGCGGGCGTTCGGCCAGCGGCAAGGCGATTTCGCCTTCGGTCACCGGCTGATCGTCGGCATCGAGGAGTTCGATCCTGTAGCCCGGCAGCGGGCGTCCCGTCGAACCCGGCACCACCGGCTGGCCCGGCGAATTGCCGATCTGGCAGGTGGTTTCGGTCTGGCCGAAGCCGTCGCGGATCGTGATGCCCCACGCGTGCTTCACCCGTTCGATGATCTCCGGATTCAACGGCTCGCCCGCGCCGACAATCTCGCGCAGCTTCACCGGATAGTCGGCGAGATGCTCCTGCACCAGCATGCGCCAGACGGTCGGCGGCGCGCATAGCGTGGTGACGTTGAAGCGCACCAGCACCTCGAGCGTGTCCTTCGGCACGAAGCGCGGGAAGTTGAATACGAATACGCAGGCCTGCGCATTCCACGGCGCGAAGAAGCAGCTCCACGCGTGCTTGGCCCAGCCCGGCGAGCTGATATTCCAATGGATGTCGTTCGGTTGCAGGCCGATCCAGTACATCGTCGACAGATGGCCGACCGGGTAGCTCTGGTGCGTATGCTCGACCAGTTTCGGCTTCGAGGTGGTGCCCGAGGTGAAGTACAGCAGCAGCGGATCGGTGGCGTGCGTGACGCCTTCGGGCGTGAATTGCGGCGATGCCGCATAAGCCGCGGCAAGGTCGATCCAGCCGTCGCGCGGCGTGCCGACCGAGATGCGGGTAAGCGGCACATCCAGTGCATCGAACTTCGCCAGCTCCGCGCTATCGACCACCACGAACGTCGCGCCGCCGATCTGCACGCGGTCGCGCACGTCGTCGGCGGAAAGCTGGGTGGTGGCGGGCAGTACGATCGCGCCGAGCTTCATGGCCGCGAGCATCACGTCCCATAGTTCGACGCGGTTCGGCAGCATCAGCAGCAAACGGTCGCCACGCCCTACGCCGACGCCGCGCAGGAAATTCGCCATGCGCGCCGAGCGCTCCGACATCTGCGCGTACGACAGGCGCAAACCCTCGCTCGCCGGATCGTCGACGATCCACAGCGCCGGATTGTCGTTATTTCGCGCGATCACGTCGAAGTAATCGAGCGCCCAGTTGAACTCGCCCAGTACCGGCCACGCGAATTCGCGGTACGCACGGTCGTAGTCGGTTCGATGGCGCAATAACAGGTCACGCGCGTCGAAAAAACCCTTCGCTGCAGTCATCGTCGTCTCCATGCTGGGGGCGCGGTATGCGCTCCGCTTTTATGTTATCGAGCAGGCTATTTTGCGCTCAAATTGCCCGCGTTTTGATTCAAACATGGCGCGCGATCACCATCCGCTGTACTTCGCTGGTGCCTTCGTAAATCTGCGTGATGCGGGCGTCGCGATAGTGCCGCTCGACCGCATAGTCCTCGAGGTAGCCATAGCCGCCGTGAATCTGGATCGCGTTCGAGCAGATCTCCTCAGCCAGTTCCGACGCGAACAGCTTGGCCTGCGACGCCTCCGACAAGCACGGCTTGCCCGCCGTGCGCAACCGCGCCGCGTGATGCACCAGCAGGCGCGCGGCGTTCAGCCGGGTCGCCATGTCGGCGAGCATATTGGCGATGGTCTGATGATCCTTCAGCGCACGGCCGAACTGGATGCGTTCGTTCGCGTAGCGGCGAGCGGCATCGAACGCGGCCCGCGCGATGCCGACTGCCTGCGCGGCAATGCCGATGCGCCCGCCTTCGAGATTCGACAGCGCGATCCGCAAGCCTTCGCCGGGTTCGCCGAGCAGATTGGCTTCGGGTACCGCGCAGTCGTCGAGCGAGATCGGGCACGTATCGGACGCGCGAATGCCGAGCTTGTGCTCGGACCGGCCGACGTTGAAGCCCGGCGTATCGGTCGGCACGATGAACGCGGACAGGCCGCGCTTGCCGCGCTCGGGATCGGTCACGGCAAACACGATCGCGATGTTGGCGCGCGCGCCGTTGGTGACGAACTGCTTGTTGCCGTTGAGAATCCACTTGCCGTCGCGCAGCACGGCACGGGTGCGCAGATTGTTCGCTTCGGAACCGGCTTGCGGCTCGGTCAGGCAGAACGCGCCGATGCGGCGGCCGGTGGCGAGGTCTTGCAGATAGCGGTCTTTCTGCGCGTCGGTGCCGAAGTTCAGAATCGGCCCGCAGCCGACCGAGTTATGCACGCTCATCAGCGTCGCGCATGCGGCGCAACCGGCGGCGATCTCTTCGAGCGCGAGCGCATACGCCACGTAGTCGGTATACGTGCCGCCCCATTCGGACGGCACGATCATGCCGAGAAAACCGAGCTCGCCCATCTGCGCGACGACCTGCGCGGGCAGCTTCGCGTCCCGGTCCCACTGCGCGGCGTTCGGCGCGAGGCGCTCGGAGGCGAAGTCGCGGGCGGCGTCGCGGATCATCCGTTGTTCGTCGGTGTAGAAGCTGTCCATCTGGCTCGATCCTGTTTTTTGCGTCTGGCCGCGGCCTCGAAGTGGCCTCCGGCTCGCGAACGGTTGAGGCAAGTGTAGGGAAGCGGCCGGACAGGTTCGATGCTCAGCCCGATCATTCTGGCTGAGCGCATTTACCATACTGATATCATGCAAACGCGATTCGAGCCGCATTTTCAAAGGCTTAGCGAATCGCCACAAGGAAAATGCTGAGCGCATTTACCAGACTTGCCGGACACGCCGGACACTCATGAAAAACGATAAAGGCACGATTTCAGTGAGCCTCGTCGAGGAAACCCTGGCGCTCGCGCGAGCGCGCGGGCTCGATGCGTTGCCGCTCGCCGAAGCCGCCGGCATCGCCGCGCCGATGCTCGCGTCGCCAAAGAGCCGGGTGTCGTCGGCGCAATACGGCGCGCTATGGGCCGGCATCGCCCGCGCGCTCGACGATGAATTCTTCGGCCAGGACTCGCATCCGATGAAGAGCGGCAGCTTCATCGCGATGACGCAAACGGCGCTGACCGCGCGCAGCGGCGCGCAGGCTCTCGCGCGCGCGGTCGGCTTCATGCGGCTGGTGCTGGACGACCTCGGCGCGCAGATCGAAACCGACGCGCAGCGCGTGCGGCTCAGATTCGTGGAACGCGAAGGCGCGCCGCCACCCGCGATGTTCGCCTACGCGACCTACTTCATCCTCGTCTACGGCCTATTGTGCTGGCTGGTCGGGCGGCGCATTCCGCTACTCGAAGCGCGCTTTCGCTGCGCGGCGCCACCCGCCGCGCATGAATACCGCTTGATGTTCTGCGACGACATGACGTTCGATCAGCCCGACTCCTACGTGGATCTGTCGCCGGCGTTTCTCGATCTGCCGGTGATCCAGACGGCGAAATCGGTGAGGCCGTTCCTGCGCGATGCGCCCGGCAGCTTCATCGTCAAGTATCGCAACCCCGGCTCGCTCGCCGCGCGCGTACGCAAGATGCTGCGCGCGCTGCCGATGGCCGCCTGGCCCGCCGCCGATCGGATGGCACAGCGCCTGAACGTCGCCGAGGCGACCATGCGGCGGCGTCTGAAGCAGGAAGGCTATACGTATCAGTCGATCAAGGACGACTTGCGGCGCGACATCGCAATCGGCGAATTGCAGGATACCGACCGCACCATCGCCGACATCGCCACCGCCGTCGGTTTTGCCGAGCCAAGCGCGTTTCATCGCGCGTTTCGCAAGTGGACCGGCATGCGGCCGACCGATTACCGGCCGGCGCGCGCCGACCTCACGCGGGACGTGGAATCGGACTAAGCTGTTAGGAGCAGGCCAGCCTTTTTTGGGGTTGCGGCCCGCGCCGCTCGATACCCGTCGGTGTGGCGTGACGGCCGTCAGCGATGAGCACGTATCCACGTCTCCCGTTCCGGCAGTCTGGTCCGCGCCGTCCGCTTATCCATGGCGGAATCGTGGGCCGGTTGATGCGCGGCATGACCGCGCTTGGCGTACTGTTGGCGTTTGCGGCAGCGCCGCCCATTGGCCCCTCGTCGCTTCAGGCCGCCGCCGCGCCCAACGGCGTCATCGTGATTCCCGTGAGCGGCGCGATCGGTCCGGCCAGCGCCGACTTCATCGTGCGCAGCCTGCAGCGCGCCGCCGACGAGCGCGCCCAGCTCGCCGTGCTGCAACTCGATACGCCCGGCGGGTTGGATACGTCGATGCGGCAGATCATCAAGGCGATTCTCGGCTCGCCGGTGCCGGTTGCGACCTTCATCGGCCCAAGCGGCGCGCGGGCGGCGAGCGCCGGCACCTACATCGTGTACGCCAGCCACATCGCGGCGATGGCGCCGGGCACCAATCTCGGCGCGGCGACGCCCGTGCAAATGGGCATCGGCGGCGCGGAGCCCCCTGCCGGGGCACCGGGAACACCCGGAATGCCCGGCACGCCGAAACCCGAGCGCGCGACGCCGGCCTCGGCCACTGCGGCCAGCGCAGCCAGTGCTGCCAGCGAGGCCGCCGCAACCAGCGCAGCGAGCGGCACACTGCCGCTCGACACCCAATCGACCGAACTGCGCAAGCAGGTCCACGACGCCGCCGCCTACATCCGCGGCCTCGCGCAAATGCGCGGGCGCAACACCGAGTGGGCCGAGCGCGCGGTGCGCGAAGCGGTCAGCCTGTCGGCGAGCGATGCGCTCGCGCTGCACGTCGTCGATCTGAACGCGCGCGACGTGCCCGATCTGCTGCGTCAGCTCGATGGCCGCTCGGTCGACACGATCCGCGGCAGCGTCAAACTCCACACTGCCGGCGCGCCGGTCGTCACGCTCGAAGCCGATTGGCGCAGCCATTTCTTCGCGGTCATCACCGACCCGAACGTCGCGCTGCTTCTGCTGATGCTCGGCATGTACGGCCTGTTCTTCGAGTTCGCCAATCCGGGCTTCGTGCTGCCGGGCGTGGTCGGCGCGATCAGTCTGCTGATCGGGCTCTTCGCGATGCAGATGCTGCCGATCAACTACGTCGGCCTCAGCCTGATCTTTCTCGGCACCGCGTTCCTGATCGCCGAGGCGTTTTTGCCGACCTTCGGCTCGCTCGGCTTCGGCGGCGTGGTCGCGTTCGTGATCGGCGCGCTGATGCTGATCGATACCGATGTGCCCGGCTACGGCATTCCGTTGCCGATGATCGCCGCCATCACCGTGTTCAGCGTCGTGTTCGTGTTCGCGGTGTCGAGCGTCGCATTGCGCGCCAGACGCCGGCCCGTGGTGACCGGCTCGGAAGCAATTGTCGGCAGTCTCGGCATCGTGCTCGACGGCGGCCTGCTGCCGGACGGCGGGACGGTAGCAGGCTGGGCGCGGGTGCACGGCGAACGCTGGCGGGTGTCCAGCACGGCGCCGCTCGCGGCGGGCCATGCGGTGCGCGTCACCGCGCGGCACGGCCTGACGCTGACCGTCGAGCCCGCGGAAGCAATACAACAAGGAGAACGCTCATGATCGGTTTCACATTTGGCTTCAGCAGCATTCTGATTTTGCTGGTGGCCGTGCTACTCGCATCGGCGATACGGATTTTCAGGGAATACGAACGCGGCGTCGTCTTCATGCTCGGGCGCTTCTGGAAGGTCAAGGGGCCGGGCCTCGTGCTGATCATTCCGGTCGTGCAACAGGCAGTGCGGATGGATCTGCGCACCGTCGTGTTCGACGTGCCGCCGCAAGACGTGATTACGCGCGACAACGTTTCGGTGAAGGTCAACGCGGTGGTGTATTTCCGCGTGGTCGATCCGGAGAAGGCGGTGATCCAGGTGGCGCGTTACTTCGAAGCAACCAGCCAGTTGTCGCAAACCACGCTGCGCGCGGTGCTCGGCAAGCACGAGCTCGACGAACTGCTGGCGGAGCGCGAGCAGTTGAACGCCGACATCCAGAAAGTGCTCGACGCACAGACCGACGCTTGGGGCATCAAGGTGTCGATCGTCGAGATCAAGCACGTGGACATCAACGAAACGATGATCCGGGCGATCGCGCGTCAGGCCGAAGCCGAGCGCGAGCGCCGCGCCAAGGTGATTCACGCGGAAGGCGAATTGCAGGCTTCGCAGCATCTGCTGGAAGCGGCGCAGACCCTCGCGAGGCAACCGCAGGCGATGCAGTTGCGCTATCTGCAAACCCTCACGACGATTGCCGCCGACAAGAATTCGACCATCGTGTTTCCGCTGCCGATCGATCTGCTGAGCGCGGTGCTGGATCGCTTCAGCAAGCCGCCGCCAGCGTGAGCCGCGGGTCGCTTTGGATCGCCGGATGAAATGGTGCATTGCCTTTCTTCGCCTTACTCGAAAGGCAGCTGAAAACTAAAATACAGGAGTCGTGTTTAACCGCTCCACGGGAGCTAGCCATGAAAATCGTTTCTCGAATTGGACTCGGCGCGCTGCTTGCCGCCGTGTGTATGAGCACCGCGTTCGCGCAGACGTCGGCGCGGCCTTACGACCCGTCGGCGCCGAAAACGCGTGCCGAAGTGAAAGCCGATCTGGCCGCCTGGCGCGCCGCCGGCTACGATCCGCTCGACTGGATCGACTACCCGGACAATGCGCTGCGTGCGGGCCGCATCGTCGCCGCGCGGCGGGCGCAGGAATCGGGTGGGAACGTGACGCAGTAGTCGACCACGCGTCTACCACCAGTACAACTACCCCAAGGAGATGCGCGAAGCATGGCGCCGCCTTGGCGACTACCTCTAAACGCTCTGCACGATGCCGACCGATACGATCGGCATCGAAGCGCAGCTGCTCGCAACGTGTTCGAGCACCGGCCGTTTCGCGCCGGAACAACGTCAATTCGCTTGCCGCCCCGCCCCGTACGCTGGCAAGGTATCATCTCGCCCCTTTCACCCCGCAGCCGGAGTCCGAACGATGCCAATCTGGGTAGACGCCGACGCCTGTCCGGTCGTGATCAAGGAGATGCTCTACCGGGCGGCGCGCCGCACCGGCATGACACTCACGCTGGTCGCCAACTCGTTTCTGCGCGTGCCGCCGTCGCCGCTGATCCGCGCGATCCAGGTGCCGGCCGGTTTCGATGCCGCCGACGATCTGATCGCCGAGCGCGTCGCCGCCGGCGATCTCGTGATCACCGCGGATATTCCGCTTGCCGCCGCCGTGCTCGCCAAAAACGCGCAGGCGCTCGACCCGCGCGGCAACTGGTACACGCCCGGCACAATCGAAGAACGGCTGCGCATGCGCTCGATGCTCGACCAGCTGCGCGGCAGCGGCGTCGATACCGGCGGGCCGGCTGCGTTCAGCCCGCGCGACAGCAAAAGCTTCGCGGGTGAGCTGGATCGCTGGCTGGCGCGGCAACCCATCACACGCCCCAACAAGAAACGCTTTTGAAACGACGAGAGACCCGCCTCATGGACTCCATAAAACGCTACTTCGGCCTCGATGCCGCCGGCACCAACCTGCGCACCGAAGTGCTCGCCGGGCTGACCACTTTCCTGACGATGGCCTACATCATCTTCGTCAACCCGGCGATTCTCGGCGACGCCGGCATGCCGAAAGACGCAGTGTTCGTCGCGACCTGCATCGTGGCCGCACTGGCCTCGCTGATCATGGGCCTCTACGCGAACTATCCGATCGCGCTCGCGCCCGGCATGGGCCTGAACGCGTACTTTGCGTACACGGTGGTCAAGGGCATGGGTTTCACCTGGCAGGCCGCGCTCGGCGCGGTGTTCATCTCCGGGTGTCTGTTCATGATCGTCACGCTGATTCGCGTGCGCGAAGTGATCGTCAACGGGATTCCGCATTCGATCCGCATTGCGATCACCGGCGGCATCGGGCTCTTTCTGGCGATCATTTCGCTGAAGTCGGCCGGCGTGGTGGTCGGCAATCCGGCCACGCTCGTCGCGCTCGGCGATCTGCACAACCCGCATGTGATTCTTGCCGTAGTCGGCTTCTTCGCGATCGTCACGCTCGACTATCTGCGGGTGCGCGGCGCGATCCTGATCGGCATCGTCGGGGTGACGGTGCTGAGCTTTTTCTTCGGCGGCAATCAGTTTCACGGCATCGTCTCGGCGCCGCCGTCGATCGCGCCGACGCTGTTCCAGCTCGACATTCGCGGCGCACTGTCCACCGGCGTGCTGAACGTGATCCTCGTGTTCTTCCTCGTCGAACTGTTCGACGCGACCGGCACGCTGATGGGCGTGGCCAACCGCGCCGGCTTGCTGGTCGCAGGCAAGATGCACCGGCTCAATCGCGCGCTGCTCGCCGACAGCACGGCGATTCTGGCCGGCTCGATGCTCGGCACCTCGTCGACCACGGCGTACATCGAAAGCGCGTCGGGCGTGCAGGCAGGCGGCCGCACCGGCGTGACGGCGATCACCGTGGCCGTGCTGTTTCTCGCGGCGCTGTTTTTCGCGCCGCTGGCAAGCGTGGTGCCCGGCTATGCGACGGCGCCGGCGCTGCTGTATGTGTCGTGTCTGATGCTGCGCGAAATGCTCGATCTGCCGTGGGACGACGCCACCGAAGTCGTGCCGGCCGCGCTGACCGCGCTGCTGATGCCGTTCACCTACTCGATCGCCAATGGCGTCGCATTCGGTTTTATTTCGTATGCCGGGCTGAAACTGCTGACCGGGCAGGCGCGTAAGGTCAAGCTGGTGGTGTGGGTGATCGCGGCGATTTTCCTGTTCCGCTATTTCTACCTCGGCAGCGAGTGAACGCGGCGGCGCGCTGAGGCGCAGAGTGGTTAACCCCGGTCGGTCAGGTCTGGATCGATGCTTGCCGCTCTGGTCCGGCGCGCTTTGTCATCGTCATCGGATGATTGAGCGCGCGGTGACCCTCGCGTGCGCCGATTAAGGATCGGACGCTGCGATGGATGGCGCGTCTTCCCTCAGTTGCGCCAGTTTGCTTCGTAGAAACGCACGTAGCCGCTGCGGAGTATCAGGCATTGCGCCCTCGTCTCCGACAGCAAACGCCTGGTGGCCGCCTCGATGCGGGCCCGGTGCGCGTCGAATGCGCCGATCATGTCCTCGATGCGCGGCGATGCGGCGCCGAAATGGTCCTCAAGCGCCTCGGCCGTGATCGTGCATTCGACCCTCTCTCCATCAACCATTGCCGGGAACGCCAAGGTAAGTTCGCGCCCTGAATACTCAGGGGATTCGTTCGGAAATACGATCTGCATGGAGTTCACCTAAACGGGGTTGGCGCGGCGCATGAGTTGGGTGCTGCGCGCGCTAGTCTGATGGAGTCGCGCTTCTAGCTTCCTTTCCCTCCTTTTTGAATGCCGATGGCGCGGGCTTGTCACCCCTTTGGGTCATTGGCGCAGTTCGCGCCTCGCGAGGTGATTTGATTTACTTTAGACGAGTTGCAGCGTGGCGCAAGTTTTTCCTTACGCGCGCCGAACGGCGCTTCTTAACGGCGCACTCCCGATCTGGTTGCCTGGTTTTTTCCCGCGCTGCGCTGTCCTCGCTTCGTCCTGTAATATTGGTATTCGGCCGTCGCGCTTATGGTGCACTGCGGAACGACAGCGGCGGGCAACGTACCCGCTGTGTCCGTATTACCGGAGACATGCTTTGATCCATCGTCCTGCCACGCCGGCCATCATCGGTCGGCCTGATGTCATCGCGCAAGCTCATGCGCGCTCGCTGCAAGTCGGCCTGCGTGCGTCGGAAACGCCGGACTTTCATCCGCTGCGCCAGTCCGCGCTGCGTGAGCTCGTCGATCGGAGCCAGTCGCTCTATATCCACGCTCTCCCTGTCATGGAAACGCTCCACGCGCAGATCGTCGATACCCAAAGCATGGTGCTTCTCACCGACAATCGCGGGGTCATCCTGCATAGTCTCGGCGATAGCGACTTCGTCGAAAAGGCCAATCGTGTCGCGCTATGTCCCGGCGTTTCGTGGGCCGAGGCGGATCGCGGGACGAACGCAATCGGCACGGCACTCATCGGCGGGCAGCCGACCGTCGTGCATGCGGATGAACACTTTCTGCACGCCAACCGGATTCTTACCTGCTCGTGCGCGCCGATTGCGGACCCGTTCGGGCGCACCATCGGCGCGCTCGATGTGAGCGGCGATACGCGCGGTTTTCACAAGCACACGCTGGCGCTCGTGCGGATGTCGGCGCAGATGATCGAAAATCATCTGTTCTCCAATCAATTCGCCGAGTCGATCCGCATCCACTTTCATGCGCGCGCGGAATTCATCGGCACGCTGTTCGAAGGGCTTGCGGCGTTCGCGCCGGACGGCACGTTTCTGTCGGCAAATCGCAGTGCCCTGTTTCAATTCGGCCAGCCGCTCGCCAATCTGCAAAGGCAACCGTTTGACGCGCTGTTCGGCATCGCATTCGCCTCGCTGCTGCAACAGACAACCCGCGCACCGAGCGAGAACATCGTGCTGACGCTGCCGAGCGGCGTGCGCGTGGTGGTGCGCGGCGAATATACCGCGCCGCGCTACGTCGGGCCGGTAGACGGCTTCGCCGCTTCAGCGCGGATAGCGGCCGCGGGCGAAACGCGATCCAGCGTGCGTTCGTGCGAACCGGCGCCCCTCGCCACGCTCGAAACGCTCGACACCGGCGACGCACAAGTCAGCGCGATCCTGCGGCGGGTCGCGAAGCTGCGCGGTCGCGATATCCCGATTCTGGTGCTCGGCAAAACCGGTACGGGCAAGGAATGGCTCGCCCGCGCGATCCATCACGATTCGCCGCGCCGGGCGGCGCCCTTTGTCGCGCTGAACTGCGCGTCGTTGCCGGACACGCTGATCGAAGCGGAGTTGTTCGGCTACGAAGACGGCGCGTTCACCGGTGCAAAAAAACGCGGCAGCGTCGGCAAGATCGTGCAGGCGGACGGCGGCACGCTGTTTCTCGACGAAATCGGCGATATGCCGCTCGCGCAACAAGTGCGGCTGATGCGCGTGCTGCAGGAGCGTACCGTTGTGCCGCTCGGCGGCACGAGGGCGATTCCGGTCGATCTGCGCATTGTCTGCGCGACCCACCGGAACCTGCGCGCGATGATCGAAGCCGGCACTTTCCGCGAAGACCTGTATTACCGGATCAACGGACTCGTCGTGACCTTGCCGGCGCTGCGCGATCGCACCGATCTGGCGGCCCTCGTCACGCGCATGCTGGAATTGCAGCCCGACAACGAGCGCTTGCCGCGACGCGTGTCCGAGGCCGTGCTCGAACGCTTTGCGCACTGCCGCTGGCCGGGCAATCTGCGGCAACTGGCGAACGTGCTGCGCACCGCAAGCATCATGGCCGAAGGCGCGCCGCAGATCGAACTCGAAGATTTGCCGGACGACTTCCTGCAGGATTGCATCGATGCCGCGTCTGACATCATTGCGAAGCCGCTCGCATCGGTTTCGTGCAGTGAAAACGGCAATGACAATGGCGTGCATGCCGCGGCGGCGCCGGTCGCGGCCTCGCCCGCTCGCATGGAAGACTGGCAGACGACGTTAATCGCCCAGACGCTCGCGCGGCTCGACGGCAATGTATCGGCGGCGGCCCGAGAGCTTGGGCTCGCGCGCAATACGGTGTACCGGTATTTGCGGCGCGGCATCACGCACTGAGCCCGCAACGGCGATGCTGTGTAAATGGAATAGACGCGCGGCGGGCACCGGGTGAGCGTCCTGCGCCAGTGTAAAGTGTGGCGCAATCCGGCAACATTCCGCACGATGTCCGACCCTGCCCGCCCGCCTCTCGTTCGCGTCGAACCGCTCGGCCAAACCTTCGAAGCGCCCGATTCACTGACGATTCTCGAAGCAGCCGGTTTCGCCAACCTGCGTCTGCCGCGTTCGTGCCGCAACGGAACGTGCCGCACGTGCCTATGCAAAATGACCGCGGGGCGCGTGCGCTACACGATCGAATGGCCGGGTCTCAGCCGGGAAGAAAAGGCCGAAGGCTATATCCTGCCGTGCGTGGCGATCGCGGAAACCGACGTGGTGATCGAAGCGCCGGACACGGTCGAATTACCGCCGCGCTGATCGCCCGCCCCACGCCCTGCATCGGCGCTAGCGAGCGCGGCTGCGGCGAACGCCATCGCAAGCCTTACCGCCGGCCGCCCATCGCGCGTTCGATTTTCTTGTCGGTGTTGTACTGGCTAAGTGCGTATACCGACCAGATCGCGGCCGGAATCCAGCCGATCAGCCGCCCTCTTTCATCTGTTTCAGAATCTTATAGACGGTCGCGCGCCCCATCGTGAGCACGGCGGCCACGTAGTTCGCGGAACTGCGGCCGCGAAACGCGCCTTGTGCGTGCAACGCCTCGACGATCTCCCGCTTATGTTCCCGCGTCAGCGCATTGATGCCGATTTGCCGCTCGCGCAGCCAGCCGTGCAAAAACGTGTTGATACGGTCTTGCCAGTCGTCGCGAAACAGTTCTTCCGCGGGCGCGTCCGTCAGATTGCCGCCTTTGATGAACAGATCGAGGGTCGAGCGCACGTCTTCGAACACCGCGATATTGAAGTTGACGCACAGCATGCCGGCTGGCTTGCCTTCGTCGTCGAACAGGATATTGCTCACGCAGCGCATGCGCCGCCCGTCCCAATTGAGCTTTTCGTACGGACCGATGGTCCGGCCGCGTGCCGCATAGTGCACTTCGTCGAGCACCGACGGCCCGCCGATTTCAAGCTTCGACAGGTTGTTCACGAGATACGCAATGGTCTGGTCGCGCAGGTCGTGAATCACGACTTCGGCGCACGGATAGAACAGCGCGGCGATGCCGTCGGCAATGGGCGCGTAGCGGTCCAGCAGCAGGTCTTTCACAGGAGAGACTTTGGTCTTGCCCATTGGAAATCGCAGTCTTCGAGGGATGCGGCGCCGCTCCGCACAGGTGAGCCGTTACGGGAGCGCCGGGGTTAAGCCAGCAAGCCGGGCAAACACAACAAGGTTGTGCTGCCCGGCACGTCAGCTCGCCATTGTAGCCACCTCGGTCGGCGGCGGCGACCGGGGTGGCAGAGGTTGATGCCGGTGCGTCGGCACTCGGTGAATTTTGTCCGCCTGGCGAGCGATTTTTTTTCGTGCGATAAAAGAACCATCTATTTCACGGAGCAACAGATGGCTACGCTCGAAGCGTTTCGCGCCGTGCTCGATGACGCAGGCACGCCGGAAATCATCCGCAATCACATCATCGATTCGCTGCAATACACGCTGCGCAATCATGGGCAGATTTTTACGTCGAAGGAAGTCGAATGGCTGGCCGGCTGGGATGACGCACGCATTCCACTCGCGGCATCGCGCGAGCTGCAAAAACGCGTCGCCGAAACCTCCCGCTGAACGTCACCCGCCTCTTCGCCCCCCGCGACGCCATGCCGCCCGCGGGCGGTCTTTCTCGCCCAAACCCCCGCCAGTTGGGCGGTTTGCCCATGCGCGGAAGTTTTTGCTATCCAATTAGCCCCGTTTAGTGCATCATATTGGAATAGCTGTATTCCGCATCCGTAGCACCGGCAGTCCAAATCGGCATCTCCGCACCACCCCCGACTGTTCGACCGCCGCCTGTCGGCGGTCCGTCACTCCGGCAATGCGCCGCATGCATTCGCCGTCGCGAGTTGTGCAGCTGAGTTGTTCAGCGTTTACGCGCCCGATGTCTGCGCGACATCAGCGTGTTTCTTCTCCATCGAATCCGCGATTTTGCGCGGCCGCGCTCAAGCCCTTGCCATCGGGCCTGTGCCAACCTTTTTCCATGGCGGCGCGCCCCAAGGTGCTGCGCTGCCCGGTCTGTCGTGCCGCGCGTAACACGCGTGACACGGCAGCCACGTAATACAGGACATGTGCATGATGAGTTCAGCAGTCAAGACCTACAAGGGTTACGAAATTCACCCGCTCGTCTACCCGCGCCGCCCGACGGACGCGCAGACGGGCCGCAATCCGGACGCAGGCTACGACGCATCGGTACGCATTTGCCGCGTCGGCGCCAATCCGGCGGTAGACGGCCGTGTGTTCCGTCTGCAGTATCTGTTTCCGTTCGACGGCACGGGCAAGGCACGCATTGCGTGCATGGCGCACGCCGAGCAGTTGATCGACGGCCGCATCGACGGCCAGTCCGTCGCCGATCTTTGAGCGGCAATATCAGCGCATCCGCTGCTGTTGCCGCACGGCGGGAGGCGCCTGAGCCCTCCGTCATACGTATCAGATGTTGCACCGAGCGGCGCTGCCCATCGACCAACACCCACTTATCCCATCGACCAGGAGTTATGCATGGCGAAAGAAGAACTGCTTGAACTTGACGGTATCGTCGACGAAGTACTTCCGGATAGCCGTTACCGCGTGACGCTCGACAACGGCGTCGTGGTTGGCGCTTACGCGTCCGGGCGCATGCGCAAGAACCACATCCGTATTCTCGCGGGCGACCGCGTCACGCTGGAACTGTCGGTTTACGATCTGACCAAAGGCCGGATCAATTTCCGTCACAAAGACGAGCGCGCCACCGGTGGCGGCGGCGCCCGCAATACGCAATTCCGCCGCCGTTGATGCCGGCGGCACGTTGACCGCGCTTTCTGAGCGATTCTCGCGTGACCGATTGCCAGATGCAGCTAGTTGTTCGCGAAGCCTTTCGCGCGCCTTCTCCGGCTTGACTCGATGATTCGGGCCTGAGCGGCGCGCCGCGGCGTCGCTTTGCTCTATCGCTTGCTTTATCCCTCGCTTCAGCGCCTGGTGCTTTCTGCCGCCAGCGGGTGTTTCGCACCCTTCCTCGCTTCCTGATTACAACCCGAACACCGCACCGAGATCGTCTCCGGCGGCGCTTCTGTGCACCTGCTCGACGACCCGCTCCCAGTGAGTTCATTGTTTTCACCCCGCAGTTACGCGGCATGGGCAGACGTGCACAGCCCGTCTCAAACGCAAGCTGCAGAGCGCCGGGCATGTGCGCCTAGGCATTCTTGCCATAGCAGCGGTTCGCGCCCGAGCGAGCGCGCCGACAGCCTGACGCGCCGGGTAAGTTATCCGACGAACAAATAGAAGCCTTCCGATTGCTTAAACTACACAAGCTATTTATTATCCTATTCAAGCTATAAATTACGCACAACGACTGCAAAGACGTAATGAGCTGACTTCCAACGGCGCAATACGTCTATCGCATGCGTCGTCGATAGTCGTTAGTTAGGATTCTTAAAATAATCGAAACATAATCTGCGCGGCGGGAATAAAGACCGACGTGCGGCTTGCGGTCGCAGTCTATGGCCGCAGTACACGCAGTACGACTACCACACAAAAACAGGGGCAATCACTTCTATATGTCGTACGAGAAATATGCAAAAAAAGAGATGTGCAGGCAAGCGGCACGATGCCTGTCAAACCAGTCCAGGTATCGGCGCGTCGTGGTTGAAAGTGAACGCGCGCCGCGTGCTTGCGGGTGCAACCGGTCTATCCCTTTCGCTGGCCCTCGCTGCATGTGGCGGCAACAACAGTAGCAGCAGCGATACGACTTCCGGAACGACACCGGCCCTCGAGAAGACGGCGGCATTAGCAGCCGCAACGCCTACCGTTCCGTTGGGCATGTCGCTGAAGATGAATACGAGCGGCCTGTCGTCGGACTCATCCGTTGACCGCTTCATTATCAAGTACAAGGATGGCACAGCTGAACGCGGATCAACGTCAGCGGTCCAGTCGAAACTTGACCGGCTGTCGGGCGCATTTCCCGCCAAGGCACGCCATCTCCGCCGAACGGGTGTTGGTTCTGACGTGGTTACGACTGCACGCAAGTTGAACGGCAACGACGCCCGGGCGTTCATGCGCGCGATTGCATCGGACCCGAACGTCGAATACGTGGAACCCGACATGGAAATGTCCGTCAACATGGTTCCGAACGACCCGGAATACAGCAAGCAGTGGGGCTTGACCTCGAACCTGATACCCGGCATCACGACAGCGGGAATACGGGCGGAGGGCGCCTGGGATAGGGCCGTCGGTTCCGGCTCCGTAATCGCCGTGGTGGACAACGGCGTGACCAGCCACAGCGACCTGAATGCCAACTACCTGCCAGGGTACGACTTCTCCACCAATCCCCGGGGCGGCAACGGCATGAACCCAGGTATCACCACGGAGAAATGTTCAGTCGTGTGGCACGGCACGCACGTGGCGGGCATTGCGGCAGCGCAGACGAATAACGGAGTCGGTATGGCCGGCGTGGCTCCCGCGGCGAAAGTTGTCCCGGTCCGTGTCATGAATGCCTGCGGGACAGGCTATACATCAAATATTGCTGATGGCATTGTGTGGGCCGCTGGCGGGAGTATTCCGGGCGTTCCGGCGAACGCGTACCCGGCCAAGGTCATCAATGTGAGTCTCGGCGGGGCAGGCTACTGTGAAACGACCTTACAGAATGCGATCGACTACGCGGTGAGCCGGGGGGCCATTGTTACAGCAGCAGCGGGCAACGATGGCATTAGCGCAACGAATTTTTCGCCAGCCAATTGCCGTGGCGTTATCAGCGTTGGCGCAACCCATCGGGGCGGGTTGAGGTGGGTTCGCTCAAACTTTGGTCCGGCTGTCGACGTTGCCGCGCCCGGCGACTCGATCTGGTCTGCCTACAACAACGGAACGGCAGCGCTGGGCACCGAAAGCTATTCGTACATGTCGGGCACGTCGATGGCCGCGCCGATGGTGAGTGGCGTTGCCGCGCTTGTGCAGTCCGTGGCTCGCACGCCTCTGACTTCAGCGGAAATGCGGACGCTGCTCGCCCAGAGTGTTCAGCCGTTTCCAAACGGCCAGCCGGATCGACCCGTCGGGCCGGGTATTCTGGACGCAAACGCGGCTGTCATCGCCGCAAAGTCTGGAAAGATTCCAGCGGCGGCGGATTTCAAATGCTCGCAAAGTCCGAACCTGATGCATCTCTCATGCACGGACCTGTCCACTGCCCGAGGCGCACCCATCAAGTCATGGGCCTGGAATTTCGGCAATGGCGGTGGTGACACCGTGTCCACGCAATCAGTCAATCCCGAGATCGACTTTGAACAGCCCGGGACTTATGAAATTGCGCTCTCAGTGACGGATATGGATGGAGCCGTTAGCAGGGTGACACGTCCGGTTCAGGTCAAGCCCCTGCTTGTGACGGATATAAACGACTTCGAATATGGACTGAGAATTGGACTACGACCTTCCGATGTGCTGTATTTCTCGGGCAATGTCGTGCGAAGCCAGGTTCATAGCTTGCGTGTTCCAACAAATGTGAAGTATCTGACGTTTACCCTTTCACCGGATACACGCAGCCAGATTGCGACACTGTCTGTCAAAGGCGGCACGGCTTCCATGGCCCATCCCGACTGTACGTCCGTCATGTCGGCGGGGAACGCCGCCACCTGCAAACTCATGTGGCCGGAGCCCGGGACTTATTACGCCATGGTGACCGCCGGCATGCCGCTCGATGGCGTTGCTATCAAGTACAAGGTTACCTGGCCGTACGAAGACCCGGGTAGTTAAACCAGCAGTGTGCCCATGTGTCGCCGTTCCGGACACAAGGGCACACTCCCTCGCATCATCTCCGGACCAGAGATAAATCCCCATTGAACGAACGCCAGCCGACGCATCTATGTCACTTATCCGTAGCGATGACACGGACGCTCTTGTTACCCGGGCGGATGCGCACTTCTCTGCGCTGCGATTCGGCGAGGCGATGAACGGTTACCGAAACGTGCTGGCTGTGCGCCCGCGCGACGCGCATGCGTTGCACCGAATGGGACTCGCCTCCGTTCATTTGGACCAGATCGACCAGGCGCGTGGATACCTTGAACAGGCTGTACAAGCCGCCCCTGACCAGGCTGAACTGCGGGAACACGCCGGCCTGCTTGCGGCGCTGAAGCATGACGATGCAGCGGCTGAAGCGCACTATCGTCGTGCGATCGCACTGGCGGGCAACACCGCGAGCCTGCACCGGAACCTCGCCGACTGCCTGCGTCGGTCCGGCCGCCTTCGTGAGGCAATGGCCCACTACAAACAATCCGTTGAAATCGACCCGGCGTTGCATCACGCGGTTCGCGCCATGGCACGGATCAGCACGCAGCTTGGAGCGATCGACGACGCCGCGGACTATTGGCTACGTGCATGGGCGCTCGACCCGGCCGACCTGCAAGACGGACTTGATCTGATTGCGGCACTGGCAAAGACCGCGCGTGCCAACCAACTGGAAAAAGCGATCACACAGATAAGAACGCGCTTCGCCGGCGATGCCGCGGCACTCAAATCGCTATCGTTCGTCCTGAACGCAAACGACCGTTTCAACGAGGCGCTCAGCGTAGCCAGGCAGGGACTCGCCATCGATCCACACTATCCCCTCCTGCATCACAACGCGGCACGAGCACTTAGCATAGGTGGAAGAACTGCCGAAAGCCGGCCACACAGCATGGAAGCTGCGCGACTCCTGCCGGACAACTCCTACATGCAATTTCACCTCGCGGGTGTGCAGCTTGCCCTCGGCGAATTCGAAGCGGGCTGGAAGCAGTACCGATGGTTTTACGAACTCCCTGACAAGAGAAAAGAGCTGGTTTATCCCAGCTTTCCCGAGTGGAAAGGCGAACCGGTTGCCGGGCGCCAATTCCTGCTGGTGGGCGAACAGGGGCGCGGCGATGAAATACAGTTCATCAGATTCGCTGAATGGCTGCATCGGCAAGGGGCAACGGTGGATGTGCTGGTCAGCGCGCCGATCGCGGAGCTGGCCACCAGCATGACGAGTGTGCGGACCGTATTGACCACCGTGCCGTCCGGCCCCTATGACTATTGGAGTTATATGCTACGGATGCCTGAATACATGAAACTCGATTTGCCGACACTCCCCATCGCGATGCCCTATCTCACCGCCAGGCCGGAAAAGATACAGTATTGGGAGGCTTACATCGATGCCATGTCGCCGCGCGGGGGCTCCACAAAACCCAGACGCGTCGGCGTTGTTTGGGCGGGTAGCCCATACCATGCGCTGGACCGTTACCGGTCCGTCCGACTGGAAGCGCTCAAGCCACTTTTGGCACTTCAAGGCGTGACCTGGTATTCAGTGCAAAAGGGCGACCGTGAGCATGAAAGCGAAGGCCTGGCGAATGAATTCGATGTGCACACGCTGGGACCCGCAATCAAGGACTTTACGGATACGCTCGCGATTCTTCACGCGTTCGATCTGCTCATCACCGTAGACACATCAGTCGCTCACCTGGCGGGCGCGGCGGGTTTGCCGGTCTGGGTGCTCGTGCCCGCCTACTCGGAGTGGCGGTGGTTGACAAACAGGACGGACAGCCCCTGGTACCCGTCAATGCGGCTATTCCGGCAGCAGGAGTTGGGCGAGTGGGACGAAGTTATCGAAGCAGTACGGGGTGAACTATCGAAATGGTGTGACGTGTAATCCACCAGCAGCCCCAGTGCGTCCTCAGCGCATTGCGACTCATGTTATGCGCCGGTTCGGTGCATAGCGATGCCGTGCCCCGCCAAGGTGCAGCCGGCTCCATACACCGGTCTGGCAACGCCATGATTACCTTCGCCTTTGTCAGCCGGCCGTCTTCTGGCACAGCCATTGCTTGAACGTTGCGTCCTGCAACGATGCCGGACACGACGAAGCCATCCCTGTCCTGGCTTCTCGATACGACTCGCTGGCCCGCGACGCACACGCTCGCGCGCTTCAGCACATAATTATTTGTCGAACAATGACGTTCGACTTCGCCGTAGCGGACCCAACGCCTGCGGCGACCCGAGAAGCCACACCCCATGCTGCGCGTCCTCCTCGTCACCGATACCGATAAGCCCATAGGCGATCTGCGCGATGCCCTCGCGCGGCTCGGCTACGATATGCTCGCCGGCACCGCGACACCGCAAGCGCTGCATCGCGTGGTCGAAAGCGAACGGCCGGACGTCATCATCATCGATACCGAATCGCCGTCGCGTGACACGCTCGAACAACTCGCCGTGATGAACGCCACTGCGCCACGCCCCGTGTTGATGTTCAGTCACGACGCCAACCAGCAACTGATTCGCGATGCCGTTGGCGCGGGCGTCACCGCTTATCTCGTCGAAGGACTGGAGACGGAGCGGCTCGCACCGATTCTCGAAGTCGCGCTCGCGCGTTTCGCGCAGGAATCGCAGTTGCGCGAACGCCTCGCGCAAGTCGAAAACGAACTCGCCGAACGCAAGCTGATCGACCGCGCCAAACGCCTGCTGATGGATCAGCAGAAAATCACCGAACACGCCGCCTATGCCAAGCTGCGCAAACGCGCGATGAACCAGGGCGTCAAACTCGCCGAGGTCGCACGCGCCATCGTCGCCGCGGCGGACTCGCTCAAATGAAGCGCTGCTCATGAACTCTCCCGCCCCCCTGACCTCATCGTCCGCGTCCACTCAGCTCGAGAAAACGCACCTGCGGCTCGGCTTCGTGTCGCTATCCGATGCCGCGCCGCTCGTCGCCGCGAAGCTGCTCGAATTCGGGCACGCCCACGGCTTGACGCTTGAGCTATGTCGTCAGCCGTCATGGGCCGCCGTGCGCGACAAACTCCTGTCCGGCGACCTCGACGCCGCGCACGCGCTCTACGGTCTCGTCTACGGTGTGCAGCTCGGACTGGGCGGTCCGCAAACGGATATGGCCGTGCTGATGGTGCTCAATCGCAACGGCCAGGCGATCACGCTGTCGAATCGTCTCGCCGACGCGTTGGCGGAACATGGCACCTTGCCCAGGGCTTTGGCCACGCTCGGCCGCAAACCCGTGTTCGCGCAGACCTTCCCCACCGGCACCCACGCGATGTGGCTGTACCACTGGCTCGCGTCGCAAGACGTGCATCCGCTGCGCGATATCGAAAGCGTCGTGATTCCGCCGCCGCAAATGGTCGCGGCGCTCGCCGAAGACAAGCTCGACGGCTTGTGTGTCGGCGAACCGTGGAATGCCATGGCCGAAGCTCGCGGCGTAGGCCGCACGGTCGCTTATACGAGCGAAGTTTGGCCCAATCATCCTGAGAAGGTGCTGGCGTGCCGGCGCGATTTCGTCAGCGCCAATCCGAATGCGGCGCGCGCGCTGGTGCAGACGATGCTCGAAGCGTGCCGCTGGCTCGACGGCGCTGGACATCGCACGGAGATTGCGCGTTGGCTCGCGCGGCCCGAATTCATCGGCATCGATGAAGCATTGATTGCGGCGCGGCTCGGCAATGAAGTGGCAACGTCGACGCCGCGACGCCTGCCGGTTCAGTTCTTCGACAACGGCACCGTGAATTTTCCGCACGCGATCGAGGGCGCGTGGTTTCTCACGCAGTTCGAGCGCTGGGGCATGATCGATGGGCACGCGGATTACGCCGGGATTGCGGCGAAGATCAATCAGACGCAGTTGTATCGCGAGGCCGCTGCACGCGTCGGCGTAGCGGTACCCGGCGACGCGATTTCGCCAATGCCAAGCGACGGCGAGGCGTAGGTGTAGTAGCCCTGGCAACATGCCACTCGCCGCTTACGCGCAATGCTCCAACATTCGCGCGCACCGCCCGCAGCACTGTCACCCGGCCTTACGCGCCGGAAACAGCACACTGACCACAAGCCCGCCACCCGACGCATCGCTCAGTGCGATAAGCGCACCATGAACGCGCGCGATTTCCCGCACGATCGACAATCCCAGCCCGCTGCCGTCGACTGCCTGAGTTGCCTCGCTGCGATAGAAGCGTTCGAAGACCGCATCGCGTTCACCGGCGGCAATGCCGGGTCCGTTATCGATTACCTGCAGCAGCGGCTGCGCGGCCTCCGATGCGACGCGTACGGTGATCACCGCCCCATCGCCGGAATAACGAATCGCGTTGTCGATCAGATTGCCCACCAGCTCCACGAGCAGATCGGTCTGGCCCATCACGTCGACACGAAGCGCCTGTTCGAAGCCGAGATCGATGCCGCGCGAGCGCGCCACCGGCGACCAGTCGAGCGTCACGCTGCGCGCCACTTTATGCAGCGGCACGGCGGCATGCATGACCGTGTACCCGCTATCCGCGTCGAGCCGCGACAGTGACAGCAATTGCTGGACGATGTGGCCCGCCTGCTGAACCGCGCGATTCAGACGGCGCAAATGCACGCCTTGCCGGCGGTTGCCGCCGGCGCTCACTTCGCCGCCTGCACTGCCACCGTCAATGTCACGTAAGGCCAGTTCGGACTCCGCCTGAATCACCGCGAGTGGCGTCTTCAACTGGTGCGCGGCATCGGTGAAAAAACGCCGCCGCGATAACTGCATCAACTGCGTGCGGCCGATGTACTGATTGATCGAATCGACCAGCGGCGCCACCTCGCTCGGCAAGCCAAAGGTATCGAGCGGCGTGGGATCGTCTTCGGCACGCGCGGAGACTTTCGCCGACAACCGGTTCAGCGGCCGCAAACCACGCGCGACACCTAGCCACACGATGCCGAGCGCGAGCACCACCAGCAGAAACTCCTGTTGCAACGACCCCGTCAGGATCTCGCGCGCCAACCCTTGGCGCTGTTCGATCGTCTCGCCGACTCTCACCAGCACCACCCGCGTCTGCGCACTCGGCACGTCGTGGACCGGCAGCCTCAGCATCGCGATGCGCAGCGGCCGGCCGCGAAACACGTCGTCGTAGAACTGCACACTGTAGGGCTCGGCGGGCGCCTTTCTGCCTTGCGGCAGATCAGGATAGCCGGTCACCACACGGCCACCCTCCTCGCGAATCTGATAGTAGATGTTGCCGCCGCCGTTCGATTCGAACATCTCCAGCGCCAGGTACGGCAGATCGACCTCGATCTGGCCGTCGCGCAAACGGATGCCGTCGCGAATCGAGCGGAGTGAAAATTCAAGCGTGCGATCGAACGCCGTGTGCGCCGCGTTCATCGCGCGTTGATAGGTGAGCCATGCATCGAGTGCGAGCAGCACGAGTAGCGGCAACAACAACCGGAGCGCGACCCGTATGCGCAGATTCGGCCGCGTCATGCGGCTTTTGCTTCCAGCAGATAGCCGAGCCCGCGCAGCGTCACGATACAGGCCGAACTGCGTTCGAGTTTCTTGCGCAAACGGTACACGTAGATCTCGATAGCATCGGCATTCACCGACTCGTCGAGCCCGAAGATTTTCTCCGACAACGTGTCCTTGTTGATCGCGCGCCCGTTGCGCAGGATCAGCACCTCGAGCACGGAACGTTCGCGCGGCGTCAACGCGAGCGGTTCGCCGTCGAGCGTGAAGCCGCGATCGACGCTGTCGTAAAGCAGCGTTCCGCACTGCGCGCGCAGCGGTTCCTGACCGTGACTGCGGCGCAGCAACGCACGCGCACGCGCTTCGAGTTCGGTCAGCGCGAAAGGCTTGGCGAGGTAGTCGTCGGCGCCGAGATCGAGGCCGCGCACCCGCTCTTCGACTGAGCCGTGCGCGGTCAGCATCAGCACGGGCACCGCGTTGCGGCGCGCGCGCAGACGGCGCAAAACCTCGAGACCGTCGAGCTTCGGCAAACCGATGTCGAGAATCACCAGCGCGTAGTCCTGCGTGCGCAGAACATGGTCGGCGGACTCGCCGTCATGCATGCAATCGACGGTCAGTTTCGCGCTGGCGAGCGCGTCCGTCAGCGAGCGGGAAAGGATCGGATTGTCTTCGACGAGCAACACACGCATAAACAGAATCCCAGGGAAATCCATGAGGCGGATTCGACCATTGTCACCGATTTCTTTCCAGAATTGAAAGCATTCAGAAAGCATTACTCCCTTACCATTCGCCTACACAAAACCAACAACGATGTTTTCTGGAGGAAGACGTGCAAATCTCTTTGAAGTGCCTCGCAGCAGCTGTCGCTTTTGTCGCAAATTCAGCGTGGGCGGCCTTCCCGGCCGGGTATCCAAGCGACTACCAGGCCATCGTCGACGGGGCGAAAAAGGAAGGCAAGCTGATTGTTTATTCGGTCACGGACACGGCTCTCGTCCGTCCGCTCATCAAGGATTTTGAAAGCCTGTACGGCGTCAAGGTCGAATACAACGATATGAACAGCACCGAGCTGTACAACCGCTACATCAGCGAAAACGCGGCCAGCAGCACGAGCGCCGACGTGCTGTGGAGTTCGGCGATGGACTTGCAGATCAAGCTCGTCAACGACGGTCTGATGGCAACCTACGAATCACCCGAGTCGAAGCAACTGCCGCAATGGGCGCAGTACCAGAAGCAGGCATACGGCACTACGTATGAGCCGCTCGCGATCGTCTACAACAAGCGGCTCGTGCCGGCCGGCGAGGTGCCGCAAACCCGCGCCGATCTGATCAAGCTGCTGCAAACGAAGGCCGATCAATTCAAAGGCAAGGTCACCACCTACGACATCGAAAAGTCCGGCGTCGGATTCAACTATCTGACCCAGGACGCGCGCGTCAACCCGCAAGTCACGTGGGACCTCGTGAAGGCGATGGGCGCCACCGGCCCGAAGCTGCAATCGAGCACCGGCGCGATGATGGAGCGCATCTCTTCAGGCGAGAACCTGATCGGCTACAACATTCTCGGCTCGTACGCGCTCTCCAAAGCGAAGAAAGATCCGTCGATCGGCTACGTCTATCCGAAGGACTACACGCTGGTGATGAGCCGCCTCGTGACGATTTCGAAGAAGGCGCAAAGCCCGAACGCCGCGAGGCTCTGGGTCGACTATCTGCTGTCGCAGCGCGGTCAGACCTTGCTTGCGAATCAGGCAAGCCTGTTCTCGATTCGCGCCGACGTCGACGGTGAAACGTCGATGGTCGGTCTGACCAGGCAACTCGGTGACTCGCTCAAACCGATCCCGATCGGCCCGGGCCTGCTGGTCTATCTCGATCAGTCCAAGCGGCTTGAATTCCTCAAGCAATGGCAACAGTCGATCAAGCGCTAAGCGCCGCCTGACTTGACGGCGTCTGCGCTGAAACGCGCGGATGCCGCACCTTCCTTCATTACCTGTCGATATGCGGCTTCACGCTGCAGGGGGACACTCATGCTTTCCACTAGCGCAACCGGACACCGCGATGCACTACCACGCGCGGCCGACGGCGGCACGATAGGCGCGTTGCCGCGCGGCGGTCTGCAGCCGTTTGCCGGGCTGCTGCGCTGGCTCGTCGTCGCGGTGCTGACCGTCGCGGTGGCGCTGCCGCTCGGCTTCATCCTGTTTCAGAGCGTGCTGGACGCGCCGTTCTTCGACGTCAACCGCACGCTCGGCATCGCCGGCTTCCAGTTCATTTTCAGCGACCTGGACTTCTGGTCCGCGCTGAAGAACTCTTTCATCATCGCGGGCGGGATGCTGTTCATCTCGATCCCGCTCGGCGGCATTCTCGCGTTCCTGATGGTTCGCACCGACCTGCCCGGCCGCCGCTGGCTCGAACCGCTGCTGCTCACTCCCGTGTTCGTCTCGCCGATGGTGCTCGCGTTCGGCTACGTGGTCGCGGCCGGCCCGGTCGGTTTCTATTCGGTCTGGTGGAAGGCACTGTTCGGCGCATCGGAAGCGCCGTGGAGCGTGTATTCGATTCTGGCGATCACCGTGATCGTGGGGCTTACGCATGTGCCGCACGTGTACCTGTATTCGTCGGCGGCGCTGCGCAATCTCGGCTCGGATGTCGAAGAAGCAGCGCGTGTCGCCGGCGCGCGGCCGTTCCGCGTCGCGTTCGACGTCAGCCTGCCGATGACGCTGCCCGCGCTGCTGTTCGCCGGCGTGCTGGTGTTCTTTCTCGGCTTCGAAGTGTTCGGTCTGCCGCTCGTGCTCGGCGATCCCGAAGGGCACCTCGTGCTGGCCACGTATCTGTACAAGCTCACCAACAAGCTCGGCGTGCCGTCGTATCACCTGATGGCCGCCGTCGCGGTGTGCATCGTCGCGATCACGTTCCCGCTCGTGTTGCTGCAACGGCGGTTGCTGAAGAGCGCGAACCGCTTCGTCACCGTCAAAGGCAAAGCGGGACGCCAAACCGTGCTGCCGCTCGGCGCATGGCGCTGGGTCGCACTGGCGATCGTCGCGCTGTGGCTCTCGCTCACGGTGTTCGTGCCGCTGTCCGGCATCGTGCTGCGCGCGTTCGTCACCAACTGGGGCGAAGGCGTGCAACTGATCGACGTGCTGACGCTCGCCAACTTCACTGAACTGTTCGAACAGGACAACCTGGTCCGCGCGATCCTCAACACGCTCGGCATCGGCGTAATCGGCGGCGCGCTGGCAGTGGGCTTCTATTCGCTGGTGGCGTTCGCCGGCCATCGCCGCAACGACTGGGCCACGCGCCTGCTCGACTACCTCGTGCTGCTGCCGCGCGCAGTGCCGGGCCTGCTCGCCGGTCTCGCGTTCCTGTGGATCTTCCTCTTCGTGCCCGGCCTGAAGGAACTGAAGAATTCCATGTGGAGCATCTGGATTGCGTACACCGTCGTGTGGCTCGCGTACGGCATGCGCCTGATTCAAAGCGCGCTATTGCAAGTCGGCCCGGAACTCGAAGAAGCGGGACGCAGCGTCGGCGGCACCCGCGCGCGCGTCAGTCTCGATGTCACGCTGCCACTCGTGCGTTTCGGCCTGCTCGCGGCGTGGCTGTTGATCTTCATGATCTTCGAGCGCGAGTACTCGACCGCTGTCTATCTGCTGTCGCCCGGCACCGAAGTGATCGGCGCGCTGCTGGTGTCGCTGTGGGCGACCGGCGCGGTCGACCAGGTCGCGGCGCTTTCTGTCATCAACATCGCGATGGTCAGCGCCGGACTCGGCGTCGCCCTGCGCTTCGGAGTGAAATTGCATGGATAAGCTCTCGGTCGACAACCTGTTTCTCAGCTACGGCGACAACCCGATCCTGAAGGGCGTGTCGTTCGAACTGAATCCCGGTGAGGTGGTATGCCTGCTCGGCGCGTCGGGCAGCGGCAAGACCACCTTGCTGCGCGCGGTCGCGGGGCTGGAGGAGCCGTCCGCGGGGCGCATCGAACTCGACGGCAAGGTGTTCTTCGACGGCGCGGCCCACGCCGATCTGCCGGTCGAGCAGCGCTCGCTCGGCCTCGTGTTCCAGTCGTATGCGCTGTGGCCGCACCGCACGGTGGCCGATAACGTCGGTTATGGCCTGAAGCTGCGGCGTGTGTCGGGCGCCGGGCAGAAACAGCGCGTGCAGGATGCGCTCGACCAACTCGGCCTCGGCCATCTCGCCACGCGTTATCCGTATCAGCTGTCCGGCGGCCAGCAGCAGCGCGTCGCGATCGCGCGAGCGCTGGTCTACAACCCGCCTGTGATTCTGCTCGACGAGCCGCTGTCGAATCTCGACGCCAAGCTACGCGAAGAAGCCCGCGCCTGGTTGCGCGAGTTGATCGTATCGCTGGGCCTGTCCGCGCTGTGCGTCACGCACGACCAGACCGAAGCGATGGCGATGTCCGACCGCATCCTGCTGTTGCGCAACGGCCGCATCGAACAGGAAGGCACGCCCGCCGAACTGTACGGCGCGCCCCGCTCGCTCTACACGGCCGAATTCATGGGCAGCAATAACCGGATCGACGCACGCGTCGCCGCGGTCGACGGCGAGCGCGTGACGCTGGCCGGCGACGGCTGGCAGTTGCAGGCGCAAGCCCGCGAAGCCCTTGCCACGGGCCAGAACGCACAAGCCGTCATCCGGCTCGAGCGCGTGCAGGTGGCCGACGGCCCGGGCGCGAACCGGCTCGAAGCGGAACTCATCACGTCGATGTATCTCGGCGACCGCTGGGAATACCTGTTCCATTGCGGCGAGCTGCGTTTGCGTGCATTCGGCCAGGTACCGCGCGCGGCAGGCCGCCATTGGATCGAATTCCCCGCCAACGATTGCTGGGCCTTTGCACAGGCCAGCTAGCACCGCATCCCAACCGAAGCAGACTAAACCAACCACAGGAGACTTTGATGAAGTGGAGTATGAAGAAGGCGACCCTCGGCGTAACGTGCGCGGGACTCGCAGGAATTGCCGCAACGGCGCACGCGCAGTCGAGCGTGACCTTGTACGGCATCGTCGACGCGGGCGTCGAATATGTGAATCACGCGAGCAAGGACGGCGGCGCCACGCGGCTGGTGTCGGGCGGCAAGAACACCTCGCGCTGGGGTCTGCGTGGCGTCGAGGATCTCGGCGGCGGGCTGAAGGCGATCTTCCAGCTGGAAAGCGGCATCAACATCGCGAACGGCCAGTTCGACGACAGCACCGGAGCAATCTTCGACCGTCGCGCGACGATCGCCCTGAAAAACCGCTTCGGTCAAATCACGCTCGGCCGCAATTTCACGACCACCTACGACTACATGCTGCCGTTCGACCCGATGGGTTACGCGCCGAACTACTCGTGGGCGACCTCATCCACCGCGACCGGCGGTCGCAAAGACGGCATCTTCTCGCGTTCGTCGAACGCCGTGCGCTACGACGGTCAATTCTCCGGCTTCAAGTTCGGCGCGACGTACGGGTTCGGCAACGTGGCAGGCAGTATGAAGGCCAGCTCGAAGTACGACTTCGGCCTCGGCTATGAAAACGGCCCGTTTGCGGTCGTCGCCACATTCGACCGGCAGAACGGCGCTGCCGACAGCGTGACGCCGGCTGACACCACCAATTTCATTCAAGGCATCCACGCAGGTTTGAGCTACGACTTCGGCGCGGTCAAGGCAATGGCCGGGTATCGCAACTATCGACGCACGTTCCACACCGCCGCTGCGACGTTGCGCAGCGAGATGTACTGGATCGGCGGCCAGTATGACGTGACGCCGTTCATCTCGCTGTTTGGCGCGATCTATCACCAGGACATCAAGGACGGGAGCGATGCCGATCCGACCTTGTTCTCGCTGCGCGGGCAGTACGCGCTGTCGAAGCGCACCGTGCTGTATGTGGCGGGCGGCTATGCGATGGCCAGGCATGACAAACCGGTTAGCCTGTCACGCGACCTGACCGGCGCGGCGGATACGCAAACGGGTGTCACGGCCGGCATCCAGCACCGCTTTTAAAACGACGCGAAGCGCGCAGGCCGGCTTTCATGGTCCCGCGCGCGTCGTCCGCTCGTTTTGAAGCGTGTCGCCGCGCTTGATGGGCGCGGCGATCCAGGCGTGTCAGAAGTTAAAGTTATCGATGTTGCTCGCGTCGAACGTGGTCGGCGGTCCGAGAATGATTTCGCCTTGCGGTCCAATGGTGCGTTTGCCGAGCTTGCCGGCGTCGAACGATTCGCCTTCCTTACCGGCTATCGTGCCCGATGCCAGCGCTGCCGCCGCATAACCCGCCAGATACCCCAGCTGATTCGGATCCCACAACTGGAACGCCTTGACCGTGCCGTTCTTCACGAACGCACGCATCTGGTTGGGCGTCCCCAATCCGGTCACCGCCACTTTGCCCTTGCTCGACGACGACGAGATATAACGCGCCGCGGCCGCAATGCCAACCGTGGTCGGCGCGACGATCGCCTTCAGATTCGGATACGCCTGCAACAAGCCTTGCGTTTCGACGAACGACTTCTGATCGTCGTCGTTACCGTAGGCGATCTTCACGAGCTTCATCTTCGAATACTCGGGTTTTTTCAGCTCCTCCTGCATCCACTTGATCCACGTGTTCTGATTGGTCGCGTTAGGTGTAGCCGACAGCACCGCGAATTCGCCCTCGCCGCCCATCAGCTTGGAAACCAGCTGGATCTGTCCGCGGCCGATCCCTTCGGCATTCGCCTGGTTGACGAACAGTTGCCGCCCTTCAGGCGCCGTGTCCGAATCGAAGGTCACGACCTTGATGCCTTGCGACATCGCTTTCTTCAGATACGGCACGACAGCGTTCGCGTCATTCGCCGCAATCACGATCGCGTCCTGCCGTTGCGTAATCAACGTGTTGATGTATTGCACTTGTGATGACGCGCCCGCATCCGACGGCCCCACTACCTTGCCTGTGCCGTTGAATTCCTTGATCGCGGCCATGCCGCCGTCATCGGCGATCACTTCGTACGGGTTGTTGATCTGCTTCGGCACGAACGCAATCTTCAGGCCGCTTTTGAGGCCGGCGGCGCCCGCCGCGCAACTGATCGCCAGCAGCGCAACGCAGAGCGCGGCTGCGCCGGTGTGACGTAGAGGTTTGAACATGAAGTGTCTCCTGCTTTGGTTGTTGGACGTGATGCTAGTCGGGTTGCCGGTATCGCTGCTGGTATTTCGCTTGTCAGCCGGTTTTACGGGGAAGTTATAAGGAAGACGCAGACTTCGCGATGAAACGCCGGTCGCGCGCTGCACGCCAACGGGCGACCAGATTGGGAATCAGCACCGATGCAAGCAGCAACACGCCGGTGACGATCGTGAGCGTTTCGCTCGATACGTCGTCTAGCGTCAGCGCGTTTTTCAGCACGCCGATAATCAGCAGCGACAACAAGACGCCGATCATCGAGCCGCGTCCGCCGAAAATACTCACGCCGCCGAACAGCACCGCCGCGATCACCGACAACTCGAAACCTTCGCCGTTATCGCCACGCGCACTAGTGAACCGCAGCGTATAGACGACGCCCGCCAACGCACTCATCGCACCGGAGAGCACGAACAGGCGCAGCCTGATCTTAGCTACTTCGATGCCGGAGAAAGCCGCCGCCGTCGGATTCGCGCCGATCGCATAGAGGCTGCGGCCAAACGCCGTGGATTGCAGCAACACGGTAAACAGCACCGCCGCGACGATCACGATCGCAAACGGCAACGGAATAAACGTCGCGCCGACGGTATCCATGCCGAACGCCGTATAAGCCGCCGGAAAATCCGCCACCGCCTGATCGCCGAGCAGCACATACGCGAGGCCGCGAAACAGCGCCAACGTACCGATCGTGACCGCTAGCGAAGGCAGATTGAGCTTCACGATGACCAATCCGTTCAGCAAGCCGGCCAACGCGCCGGCAATCAAAACGAGCCCGATCACCACCGGCATCGGCAAGCCCATATGCCAGAGCACGCCCATCAACGCACTGGACGCGCCCAACACCGACGCCACCGACAGATCGATCTCCGCCGCGACGATAATCAGCGTCATCGGCAACGCCATCAACGCGATCTCGGTCAGATCCGCCAATACGTTGCTGAGATTCGCGCCGGTGAGAAACACCGGCGACAACAAGCGCCCAAGCGCGAGCGACAAAACCAGCACGATCACCAGCAATACTTCCCATTGCAGCGGCGTTTCGCGCTTGCGCGTGAGCAGGGCGGAATCGGGTTTAGCCATGATCGCGTTTCCTCATCATGCGTTTGGCGACGGAGCGGGCCAGCAAGGTATCGACGGTAATCGCGGCAACGATCAGCGTGCCCTCGATCGCCTGCTCCCAGAATGGCGACACGTGCAGCACGACCAGCGCGATGCTGATGACGCCCAGCACGAGCGCGCCGAGCGTCGCACCGAGAATCGTGCCGACGCCGCCCGTAATCGCGACGCTGCCTACCACCGCCGCGGCGACCACCTGCAATTCGATCCCCTTCGCGGTGCTCGCATCGACGGTGCCGAAGCGTGCGAGCCACAGCGCGCCCGCGAATCCGGCTATCGCGCCGGACAGCAGAAAGCCCGACATCACGCGACGCTCGACGTTCACGCCGGCAAGGCGCGCGGCTTCGGGATTCGAGCCGATCGCGTAGTGTTCGCGGCCGCCGCGAAACTGTTTCAGATAGACAGCAAGACCGGTCAGCACGACGATGGCGATCAACGCGAGCGTCGGTATGCCGAGGAAAGCGCCGGTGGCGAGACGGGAATACGCATCAGGCAAGCTGGTCGCGTTGATCTGCCCGCCGTGCACCCACGCGTAGTCCGCGCCGCGAAAGATGTAGAGCGTGGAAAGTGTCGCCACCAGCGACGGCACGCGCCCCACCGCAACCAGCAGCCCGTTGATGCCACCCGCCACCAGACCGATCGCAAGCCCCGCCGCCAGCGCGACGATCACGGGCATATGCGGAAACGCGACATACAGGCTGCCGACTGCGTAGGCGCTGATGCCGACCGTCGATCCCACTGAAAGATCGATATGCCGCATCAGGATCACCACCGTCATGCCCGCCGTCAGCAAGCTGATGATCGACACATTCAGCAGTACGTCGCGCAGGTTTTGCAGATTGAGAAACTGCGGCTTCGCGAGCCCGGTGCCGACGATCAGCAGAATGAGCACGACGAAAAGCGTCGTCTCGCGGCTTTTGGCGAGGTTCGCGAACAAACCGCCGGCGCTTGCGCTCGCGCGCTTCGCAACGGGCGCCCGAAGCGGCGCGGGATGGGTCGACGAATGGCGCATCATGCGGCACCCCCCAATCCCCCAAGGGGACTTCCTTCGGCGCGGGGGACTTCCTTCAGCGCACGCCCCAACGGCGGAATCGGTTGGCCGAGTGCGGCGCCCATGATGCGTTCTTCGTTCGCTTCGGCGCGCGCGATATCCGCACTGATACGTCCCTCGTGCATCACCAGCACGCGATCGGCCATGCCGAGCACTTCGGGCAATTCGCTCGAAATCATCAGCACCGCCATGCCGTCGCGCACCAGTTCGGCGAGCGCGCCATACACCTCGGCCTTGGCGCCGACGTCGATGCCGCGCGTGGGTTCGTCGATGATCAATACTTTCGGCCCGGTCGCCAGCCACTTGCCGAGCACAACCTTTTGCTGATTGCCACCGGACAGCGTGCCGACCGGCGCATGCGGATCGCCGGCTTTGAGGCGCAAGCGCGTGCCCCATTGATTCGCCAGTTGCGTCTCGCTGCGCGTGGAGACGAGGCCATGTTTGACGAGGCGTCCGAGCACCGTCATCGATGCATTGCGCGCGATGCTCAACTCCAGCGCCAGACCTTGCTGCCGGCGATCTTCCGGCACCAGCGCGAGACCGGCGCGCACCGCCGCCGCCGGCCGGCCCGCGGTGAGACGCTTACCGCCGATCCAGATTTCGCCGGCGTCGAGCGGGTCGATGCCGAAGATCGCCCGTGCCACTTCACTGCGCCCCGCGCCCACCAGGCCCGCCAGCGCGACGATTTCGCCGGCGCGGACGTCGAACGAAATGTCTTTGAACACGCCCACTCGGGTGAGGCCGCGCACCGACAGGCGTACTTCGCCGGCCGGACAATCGGCCTTCGGATAAAAGCTTTCCAGATCGCGGCCGACCATCTTCGCGACGATCGCCTCGGTCGTGAGGTCCGCCGTGAGTGCGTCGAACACTTTGACGCCGTCCCGCATGATCGTGACACGTTGCGTCAGCGTGAATACTTCGTCGAGCCGATGCGTGATGAACAGAATCGCCACATCGCGCTCGCGCAGCTTGCGCACGATCGCAAAGAGCCGTTCGACTTCCGGCAGCGACAACGCGGCGGTCGGCTCATCCATGATCAGCACGTTCGCGTTCAACGACAACGCCTTGGCAATTTCGATCACCTGCTGATCGGCAATCGACAATCCGCGCACCAGTTGATCGGCGCGCAAGTCGACACCGAGCGAGGCGAGCAGTCCGTCCACCTCGCGGCGCATCGCGTCGTATTGAATGCGGCCGAACCGATCGACCGGCTGCCGCCCCATGAAAATGTTCTCCGCAATCGACAGATCGAAGAACAGCGTCGGCTCCTGATAGATGACCGCGAGGCCCGCATCGCGCGCTTCAGCCGGCGTTGCGAAGCGGCGTGCCACGCCGTCTATCAGAAGCTCGCCGGTGTCCGGTTGATGCACGCCCGCGAGAATCTTCACTACCGTCGATTTGCCCGCGCCGTTTTCGCCCAGCAGCGCATGCACTTCGCCAGGCCATAGCGCGAGATCGCCGTCGGATAGCGCACGGACCCGGCCGAAAGATTTGCTCGCATGCCGCAGTTCGAGCCTGGGCACAGCGGATGTCGGTTGCTGCACTGCTTGTCTCCTTCTCTTTGTGCCTGGCTTGTGAGGTCTTCTTCAGATGCGATAGATACGTTCCGCGTTTTGCCAGAACAGCGCGTCTTTCTCCGCCGCGCTCGCGCCGCCGACGATCGACGCATACGCATGCCATAAATCCGCATACGAGCCGAACAACCGATCGACCGGAAAGTTCGACGCGAACATCGCGCGTTCCACGCCGAACGTATCGATCGTTTCCAGCACATAAGGCCGCAGACTTTCAACTGTCCACTGATGATCGAACATCGCCAATCCGCTGATTTTCACAGCCACATTCCTGCAACCCGCCAGTAAGCGCATACCGTCCCGCCACGCCCGATAGCCGGCAACGCTATCGCGGTCCACGAACATCCCCGCATGATTGACGATAAAGAGCGTGTCGCCATGCTCCCGCGCCAACGCTGCCGCCTCCTCCATCTGTGACGGATACAGTTGCAAATCGAACGACATGTCGTAACGGCGCAGCAACGCGAAATGCTCGCGCCACTGCGGCTCGCGCATGAAATGTCGGCCGACGTAATCGAACAGCTTGTTGCCGTGCACGTTCAGAATCTGCCGCACGCCGCGCGTATTGGCGAACGCCGCATGCGCTTCGAGCACCTGCGGCGCGTTCGGCGCCGACAGATCCACGGCCGCGACGATCGCGTTCGGCATGCCGCGCGATTCGGCGCGATCCGCAATCGACTGCAGCCAGCGCGTTTCTTCGACCGGATCGGCAGGATCGTGATTCGCTTCGACGTGCACCAGTTTCAGCACCTCGATATCGCCTGCTTCACCGAGCAGATCGGCGAGCAGATAGTCGTGCTTCAACGCGCGCGCGTCACCCACAAACGACACGCCCGGATTTTCCAGCCACGGATAGCAATGCGTTTTCAGATCCCACAGATGGATATGCGAATCGACAACCTGCATGCGACACCCTCCGCCCATTGGGGGCAACAAGTCAGCAACGTCAGCTCAGCGAACTCAGATGAAAGACCAGTTCGAGCGGCTGTTGATGCGGTGTGTGATCGGGGGCCGTGTGCATGATGTCGGCCATGTAGTCCCACCATTTGCGCATCACGTCGAGTTGCGGCAGTTCGTCCATTCCATGATTCGTGTCGCGGGTCAGAATGGCGAAGAGATAGTGCGACTCCTCGTCGAAGAAGATTCGATAGTCGCGCACACCGGCGTTGTGCAATGCATCAACCAGCTCGGGCCAGATCTGCGCGTGACGTCGTTCGTATTCCTCGCGCATGCCGGGGTTGAGCACCATCCGGAAAGCGATTGTTTCCATTGCGGCCTGTCTCCCGTCGTCTTCGGGCGCTTTCCTGGCGAAGCGTATAAGCGTCTGAAGCGACTATAATTCCTGCGTCGATAGCATCTCAATCCGTTGTTGGGATTGGGCGATCCAGAAACCGAATCGCACCGGAACCATGAGCCAACACTCAGCTGCCGTCGCCCTCGTCAACCGGCTCAAGTTCAAGCACCTCGCGCTGCTCGTCGCGCTCGACGACGCGCGCAATCTCCATCAAGCCGCCGAGGCGGTCAACGTCGCACAACCCAGCGCGAGCCGCATGCTCGGCGATATCGAAGATGCGTTCGGCTTCCTGCTGTTCGAGCGCAACGCGCGCGGCATGACGCCTACCCCGCTCGGCGTCGTCACGCTCGCTTACGCGCGGCGCGCGCTGGCCGAGTTGACCCGCTTCGCCGAAGACCTCGAGGTAAAACGCCGCGGCGGACACGGCCAGTTGACCGTGGGCGCGATCATGGGCGCCGCCCCCGATCTGCTGGCGATGGCGGTCGCCGCGCTCAAAACCGAAAGCCCACTGCTGAACGTGCGCATTCTCGGCGAAACCAGCGATCAGGTCGTGCAATTGCTGCATCGCCGCGAAGTCGATCTGGCGCTCGGGCGCCTGACCAGTCCGTTGCAGCACAATGACTTCAGCTTCGAGCCGCTCGCGCGCGAGACCTTGCTGCTGGTCGTGCGTTCGGTGCATCCGCTGGCGCAGCGCGCTTCCATCACTTTGCGGGAATTGATCGACTGGCCGTGGGTCGCGCAACCTGTCACCAGCCCGGCACGTGTACTGTTCGAAGAGGAACTCGCGCGCGCGGGACTCGCCACGCCTGTCAACCTGACCGAATGCGCATCGATCTTCGCGACCCTGCAATTGCTTGAAAACTACGATGCGGTGGCGATGCTGCCGGAGTCGGTCGTGCGCGATCATGTGCGCGGCAAGCTGCTGGTTGCGCTGCCGCTCGAAATCGGCAAGAGCCTCGCCGGCTTCGGCATTCTTACGCGCAAGGAAGAAGCGCTCGCCGAACCGGCGCTGCGTTTCATCGACCTGTTGCGTGGTTTTTCGCGCGAACTCGCACGCGACGAACCCGCTGCCCCTGCAACGGGTTCCACGATCGCACCTGCTTCGGTCAATTGAAATAGGCATCGCGCGTTACTGCAAATTGACGAACAGACCGCCATCCACCAGCAACGCGGCGCCGGTCACATAGCGCGCGCGATCGGATGCGAGAAACACCACACAATCGGCGACGTCTTCCGGACGGCCCAATCTGCCGAGCGGAATGCGTTTTTCGAAGTACGCTTTCTTTGCTTCGTCGGCGAGATCTTCTGCGTTCAGATCGGTTGCGATCGTGCCCGGCATCACCGAATTGCAGCGAATGCCGTACGGCCCCAACGCGACCGCGCACGATTGCATCAATGAATGCACGCCCGCTTTGGTCGGCGTGTAGTGAGTCTGCATGCCGCCGCCCACCAATGCGCTGATCGAACTCGTCGCGACGATCGCCCCGCCCGTGCCTTGCGCTTTCATTTGCCGCGCAGCCGCTTGCGTGACATAAAACGCGCCGTTCAGATTGACCGCCACCGTCGACTCCAATACCTCGGGCGGCATGTCGAGAAAGGCATGAAACGGACAGATGCCGGCGTTGCTGGCGAGCACGTCGACTTTGCCGAATGCTTCGACGGTACGGCGCACGAGTTGCTGACCGGTCTCGCGCGCGGCGACGTTGCCTTCGATTGCGATCACGCGCCGCCCCAATGCCTCGATTTCGCCGACCACTTCTTCGATGGCGGAACGACGCCCGTACGATGCGTCGTTATCGCCCCAGTAGTTGATCGCTACATCCGCGCCTTCGGCTGCGCACGCAACGGCTATCGCGCGGCCGATGCCGCGGGAGCCGCCGGTGACGATCACGACCTTGTCCTTGAGCAGCACGTCATTCTCCTTTGCTGGATCGATACTGAGTCTTATTGCTCATTGAGCGGCCGGAGCGCTCATTGACCGCTTGTTGACCGTTCAACGCGTTTTCAACGCGGATAAGGCCGCACCAGTGCGCATTCCGGATTCAGCCGCACGCCGAAGCCCGGCGTATCCGGCACCTTCATCCGCCCATTCACCGGCACGGGTTCATCGAGCAACAGCGGCGTGAACATCGGCACCACCTGATCCGCTTTCGGCGCCATCATCAGAAACTCGGCGAACGGCGAGTTGTGCCGCGTGACGACGAAGTGATAGCTATACACCGATGAACCGTGCGGCACCACCATCACATTGTGCGCGTCCGCGAGCGCGGAAATCTTGATCAGCTCCGTCATGCCGCCACACCAGCCGACATCCGGCTGAATCAGATCGCAGCACTGCATCTCCAGCAGCATGCGAAAACCCCAACGCGTCGCTTCATGTTCGCCGGTCGATACCATCATGCCGCGCGGCACGTTGCGGCGCAGTTCGGCGTAACCCCAGTAATCGTCCGGCGGCAGGCATTCTTCGATCCATTTCAGGCCGTATTCGTGTGCGGCCTGGGCGAGCCGCGTTGCATACGGCACGTCGAGGCTCATCCAGCAATCGAACATCAGCCAGAAATCGTCGCCGACACGGCTGCGCATCTCCGCCAGCGTGTCCAGATTCTGCTTGAGCCCCGCATCGCCTTCAGCAGGACCGTGCTGCAACGGCAATTTGCCGCCGATGAAACCCATTTCCTTCGCGAGATCCGGACGCGCGCCGGTTGCGTAGAACACGAGTTCGTCGCGCACCGGCCCGCCCAATAGTTGGTACACCGGTTCCTTGCGAACCTTGGCGAGCAGATCCCACAAGGCCAGATCGACACCGGAAATCGTATTCAGCACCACACCCTTGCGGCCGTAATACAGCGTCGAGAAGTACATCTGATCCCACATCTTCTCGATGTCGGTGACGAGCTGGCCTTCGAGAAAACGCGCCAGATGTTTCTCGACGATGAACGCGCCGATCTCGCCGCCCGTCGTCACCGCGAAGCCGACGGTGCCGTCGCTCGCTTCGATCTCCACCACCAGCGTGCCGAGCACATTGATCCCGAACGACTGGCGGCTCTGCCGATACTCCGGGTAACGCGCCATTGGCGTCGAAATATGATCGTCGATCCAGTGTCCGTCGGGTTGGTCGTGATAGTCGGCACCGCCGCCGCGGACGATGAAGGCACGCACGTGCCGGATAGTGGGCATGGCCATGAACAGGGCTCCGTTGTTGGTGCGTCGGGCGCGCAGCCGGAAACGCGCCTGGCGGGCGCGATGCACTCAATTTCAGTACGTTCAGTACGTCGCGCGTCCGCCGGACAGATCGAACACCGAGCCGGTGCTGAACGCGCAGTCTTCCGACGCCAGCCAGAGAATCAGCGACGCCGCTTCTTCGGGCAGCAGGAAACGGTTCATAGGGATCTTCGAGAGCATGTAGTCGATATGCTGCTGCGACATCGAATCGAAGATCTCGGTTTTGGCCGCAGCGGGCGTGACTGCATTGACGAGAATGTTCTTCGTTGCGAGTTCTTTGCCAAGAGATTTGGTCAGGCCGATCAGCCCGGCTTTGGACGCGCTGTAGTGCGACGCGTTCGGGTTGCCCTCTTTGCCGGCCACCGACGCGATATTGACGATCCGGCCATAGCCTTGCCTGAGCATTTGCGGCACGACCGCGCGACAGGTGAGATACGGGCCGATCAGATTCACATCGATCACACGGCGCCAGATGTCGGGGTCCAGCTCCCATGTCGCGCCGTTACCGCCAGTGATGCCCGCGCTGTTGATCAGCACGTCGATCGCACCATGGGCGGCGACGGTTTGTGCCACCGCCTGAGCGACCGCCGCTTCCTGAGTGAGTTCGACCGCGACGGCGGACACTTTGCCCAGTTCGCTCAATTCGCGCTCGCTGCGCGCCAGCCGCTCCGCGTCGATGTCCCACAACGCGACCGAGGCGCCCGAGTTCAATGCCCGTTGCGCCACCGCGTAGCCGATGCCGCGCGCGCCGCCGGTAACGACGACGACGCGCCCCTCCAGATCGATTCGATTCATCGCTGTGCTCCTGTGACACGCGTGAACGGCGTGCCTTTCAGTTGTTGTATTTCTGCTGGCTCTGCTTTCTGTTCAGCAAATATACGAGCGGTGCGATGCACGAACAATCCGAGTATTGCAGGGGGTGATAACAAAAGCGGATCGGGAATGGTTTTCGCAGCTCAGGGCGCAGCGACTCAAGCCTGCTGCCGACTCAGCTTCGCGCGCTCGAGCAACTCGAACACAATCATGCCGCCGAGCATCGCGGCCACAAAACCCCACGCCTTCGGAAAGCCAGCGCCCAGTGCGACCAGCGCGGGCCCCGGGCAAAATCCTGCAAGCCCCCAGCCGACGCCGAACACCGCGCTTCCCAGCACAAGTCTCAACGTCACGTCGGTGCTGGCCGGAATCTGCATGGGCAGACCTAGCAGGGATCTTTTTCGGCGTTTTGCAAACAGGAACGCGACAGAACCGATGACTATCGCGCCGGCCATGACGAATGCGAGAGACGGGTCCCATCGTCCCGCGATGTCGAGAAATCCCAGCACCTTTGCCGGATTGGCCATGCCGGACACCATCAGGCCGACGCCAACCAGGAGCCCGGAAAGTAACGCGGTGAGCAAACCCATCTCAGCCTCCCAGCAGATGTCTGGACACGAATACGGTCAGAAAACCGCTTGCCATGAATGTTGCCGTCGCGACAAGCGAACGGATGGAGCCACGCGAGATGCCGCAGACACCATGGCCGCTTGTGCAACCGCTCGCGTAACGCGTGCCGATGCCTACCAGAAAGCCTGCTATGAGTATTTCGCTCCATCCGGACTGGATATCGGGCGCTATCGGCTTACCCAGCAAGCCTGCCAGCACAGGTGCCCCGACAAGTCCTGCAAGAAAAGCGACACGCCATCCCGCATCGTTCTGTGGCGTGCCTAGCAGGCCACCGAGAATGCCGCTAATGCCAGCGATACGTCCGTTGAAGAAAACAAGCACGGCAGCCGCGGCGCCAATCACCAGGCCGCCAGTCAGTGACAAGCCCGGCGTGAAACTCGCAATATCAATCGACATGGCCTCTCCTCATCTTCATTGGGCGCAAAACTGGTCGTACAGCACGGTCATGACCGCAATCGCTTCCTTGCTCGCAATGGAATAAAAGATACTTTTCCCTTCACGGCGCGTCTCGACGAGTTCGTTATCACGAAGTACGCCGAGTTGCTGGGAGAGCGTGGGCTGACGTATGCCCAACTGTTCTTCCAGGTCGCTCACGCACAATTCGCCCTTGGATAATTGGCACATCAGAAGCAACCGGTCAGGATTTGCCAGCACCTTCAGTAGCGCACAGGCTTTCTCTGCCGATGCCTGCATCGCCGAAAGGTCGATTCGGGCGGACTTCTTCCTCATTTCATCATCCTATAATTTATACGTATATATTATATTACATAGTAAATTGTTTGTGAATAAAATGAGTAACATCTGAGGAGGTCAGGATGCAGCCTATCGTTCACCGTTCTTCGACCCTGTCACCTGAAGATGACCCACGCCACAAAATTGTCATACTTCAGAACGACCATCGTCGGACACACCCTTACCGAGGGCGGAGCGATCGATGTGACGGGAACCCGTTACCACGCTCTGTGGAGAATAGGAGCCGTAATGGAACCGTACCCGCTGCGCCGAAATCAGGTGTGCAGGACGCACGTGTCATCCACGCTCCAGAAAATGGAAGAGACACGGTGAAGCAGCGAGCGACTGTTATCTGTCAGCTTGGTACGCGCATTCTGCTGGTCAGCCGGGAAGGCTCCCGCTGGTCACTGCCTGGCGGCAAGCCCATGGTCGGCGAAGACCTGCAGGAGGCCGCGGTGCGCGAGTTGATGGAGGAAACCCGCCTTGATGCGGTGAGCGTGCGATACATGTTCGGCTTTACCGGTACGCGCACGTGTCACCACGTGTTTGCCGCGCAGATTGCACAAGGACAGCGCCCTGTGCCCAGCAACGAGATTACGCGTTGCTGCTGGGTCAAAGTCACGGACGTCGCGAATTTCGCAACGAGCGTCTCGACGAAGGGGATTGTCGACGTACTGGCCATCGCCCCCAGCAGCGCATCGAGAGAGACCAGCCGCCACAAGCGGGCGACAGCCTTTGTTAGTAATCTTCGCGCGGTGTTCCAGGATGCGATTTATGGCGGGTAGTCCACGCCCGGGAGTGCCACGCCGGCGCCCCGCCTTCGCGACGCTCCGGTCGCACAAAACGCCTCGTCGCCACAAGATGGTTCGTTGACGACTGACGCACGCATCGGCGCAGTCACCGCGTATCCAGGCAACGCCGCGAAAACGCTGACTCGCCGCACTATCTGCCAGAACACCTTTTCAAATGAGCGCTCGCGCTCGAGCAACGTCATGCCCTCGGCCAATGGATCTGCAAAATTCCATCTGGAAAATGGAGGCGCGCCGGGAAACGTTGGCGCATGATATTCGTCGACGCTGTCGTCCAGCGCAATGACCAGGTCCATCGATGGTGCCCATTCAGCCGTAAATTCGAGCCAGCTTTTCGGACTGAGCGGGCGCAGGTCGGAAATGCACGCGCGTAGTTGAGCGATCGTCAGGGGGTGGGCGCGTGCGGCCGGCTCTTTACCGGCACTAAACGCTTCGAATCGGTGGCCGGCTAGCTCGCGCAGCAAAGCCTCGGCGATAATGCTGCGCGCTGAGTTCTCCCGGCAGAGAAACAGCACGTTATATTTCCTCGTCAATCTCGTTCCCCGACTATGTATTTTGCTTATGTGCGGGATTTTGCCAAGCGAGTCTTGCAGGTCCGTGACAGTACAATGACCCGAAGAGTGTCGGCGCCAGCCGTCAGGCTGGTCGACCGGCTATAGCGGTACCTGAGGCGCCTGTGAATCACGCAAAGTCAACTTAAACCCTTTTCGACTATTCGCGAGATGTCCGAAAACACTGCCAAGCCTGCGCGTTCGCCGGAGGCCATCGACAAGGACTTTGCGGATCTGATGGCGTCGAAGCTGCCCGACACCGTCGCCCGTGACAAATTCGAACGGCTCTGGGACGAAACCAACGCCATTGCAGCGCAAACGGTTCTAACACCTCAGGGGCAGCAATACCTTGCGCTGTTAAAGCGCATGCATCAAACGTTCGAAAGCCGATATCCAGAGAGCGGGCCAATCAACGGCTTCGGAAATCCTCACCGCTAAAATTCCGCGCAGGCCCTATCCAGCCGGCTGCATCCGCGGAACGCGCTGGCTTGGTGCCCCACGTGCACCGCTTGCCGCGGCGACGTAACCGCAGTAACCGCGGGAACCGGCTGGGAAAAGACCGATAGGCCACCTGGTGGACAAGCTGCATTGCACCGACGCCCATCGCAGGTTTACGTTTTTGCGGGACGCCCCGTCTTGACTTGCTCAACGGAAGACACCGCTGCGAGCAGTCGCTTCGGCGCCGCGGATTCGAGCAGAAGTAGTCCGGCACGCAGGATTTCGCTCTTCTTCACCGACATGCCCTCGGCCAGACACTTCTGTTTCAATGCCGCAATTTTGTCGTAGTCCGACTTCGGCATGGTGAAGCTGTCTCGCACAACCTTCTCTTTCTTCACGCGTTTGGCTTTCGCTTCCACAGCTGTTTTGGCTGGCGTAGCATCGACTGGCGCCGCCTCGACCAGCGCAGCGTCGACTGGCGTAGCTTTCACTTTGCCAGCCGGTTGCTTCTTTGATGCCTTCTTGGGGGTCGTACTTCTTTTTTTGCTGGCTACGGTTGTCGCCGGCACTGCAACCTCGGCCGCAGCCTCCGGTGCCTCGACAGCGCCCTTGGGAAAATGAAAGGTCTTCTTTGACGGCTTTTTGACAGTCGGTTCGGTCATCAGAAATCTCCTGGTGTATAAACGATACAAACAGTATATACCGTTTATCGACTCGGAAACTCAGACACGAATCAGCGTTCGTTTATCCCCCTACTCCGAAGGCGCCAGGCAAGCGAGCGCCTCCGCCTCGACGCCTTTTTCGCGCCCCGCAAAACTGGCGAGTACGGCGAGCCCCAGCAGCGCCCGCTCACTACCGAGGGCAAGGAACGCACGCAAAGGAATTGCGCAACCACCACGATCGTGACGAGTATGCCGGTTGCCATGAACGAAGCGCGCCACGACGCAAAGCTGGCGATGAAAGCCCCTGGCGGCACGCCGGCAACCGCCACGACAGCCTGCCACGAACGTAGAGACGACGAGCGGCCAACCTCCGGCGAGACATTGCTCGCCGGCAGATTAATTTCCATCAACACAGTATTGTTTGCGAGTAACTCAACAACGAGTGGGATGGGATGGATTCACCGGACTAAACGAATCCGGAGCAATAGCCACAATAAAAAAGCAGGCGATAATCGCCCGCTTGCGACAATGGTTTTAAACGTCACCCAGTGAAAAACCTAAGCCGTCCAGACCATAACATCGTATTAAATCGCTCGCTGACGAGCCCAAAAAATTGGACGCGATCGCATGGGTATTCGAATTTGCCGCGATGCCGCCAACGTGTCACCGACCAAAATAGACCTTGCATCGCACTCCGGCGGAGCACGGCCGGTCTTGCCGGCTTCCAGTCTCCGACCGGCCGCTGGCCACGCCACCATAGGCTGCGTCCTGTCTGGTTTCTCCGAGCGGTATGTCGGTACTGGATTGCGCTGTTTCGTTTGCGTTATGCAGCATCTGTGCGCGGCCCTGTTGGCTGTCTTGCGCGACGGCCGTCGGCGCCAGCAACAGAACCACGCTCGCCAAAGCCACCACTAAACGTAATTTCATGTCCAGACTCCTCGAATGCGGCGCAGCAGCGTTGGCCCGATCGGAAAAATTTTCATATTCCGAGGTCCAACCCGCGAAAAAATGCCATGTAGCCAAAATCGAGCTGACGGACGAATGCCCTGATACAGGAGCTGCTGCGGCGAGTCACAGAACTAAATGAATATATATATATATAGTTGCCAAGCCTTCGACTGATGTCGACCGCGACCTCGCGTTTTTGCCGGAATCAGTATTCACACGGCTGGGAGTGCAGATTGTTTGCCCTGCTATTTCTTTATAGGTCGGGTGCTCAGGAATTCAACTGGCGATATGGGCACGCCGGCTGAAACCAGCGCAACACGGTGCGCGGTGGCCGTACAGTGCGCTATCATATCGACATAACGCAGAAAATTGGCCCGCGCGCGGTGCCGTCGAGTTGACGGAACTTGCATATGAAACCGGGCGTTCGCAACCAGTGCGTTGTCAGCACCGTCTTTTCCATTGCGGCCGTGACGCTCATCCAACCGAAAGTAAAACCTATGCCCGCAGGCCGACCCCATTACATGGGCTCGCTGTCTTCGTGGCCCCTTGCAATCTGCATTTGACAGAAAACCGCACGATTTAGAAGGACGAATATCTTATGGACGAAAGGAAGCGAGATAGCATGATTGCGTATCTCCGCCGCCGCATGGAAGAGTTTGGTATCAAGCCGGAAGACCTGGCGTCGGTGCTAGCGTCTGAACAATCCGGGCGAGCTGAAGGAAAAAATGCGGAGCGCTATCGGAGCGCCAAGGGAGATACCTGGGACGGCCAAGGGGAAATGCCCCAATGGCTTAAACAGGCAATCAGTGCAGGCCAATCAATCGACCACTTCGAATTGTCGGCCAAGCCTGCGGCCACCCCGCCGGCAAAACAGCGCGTGGATTGGCAAAACGACCCGTTTGCGGGTAGCCCGCTCGCGCGGCCAACCAGCCGATCCTGATTAGCCGCTCGCGCGCCCTTTCACGGTTCAGGCCGATGCTCGCGGAGGCTGTACTTCAACCGTGACATGCGAAAGCCCCTTGAAGCGCTCGAGCACGGCATGGTAGAAGCGGGAATCCCGCTGCGGCTCACCGGTAGCAACCGAGACTACGGCGCTCATGTGACCCGGCCCGACTCGCCACACATGCAAGTCGACAACCTTGTCGCCACGGTCCTCGATAGCGTGACGAACGTTGTCCGCCATACACCCGTCGGGATTCATGTCGAGCAGGATTGCGCCAGTGTCTCGCATCAGGCCGTACGACCAGTTTGCAATCACCAGCGCGCCGATGACACCAGCAAGCGGGTCCATCCAGAGCCAGCCAGATGCGCGTGCCAGTACGAGGCCGATGATAGCCAGCACGGAGACCGCCGCATCCGCCATCACATGGATGTACGCGGACCTGATGTTGTGGTCCCGGGTCGCTGCATCATGAGCGTCGTGGCCGTGCTCATGCTCCTCGAATTCGATTTCGTGCTCGCCGTCCGGCATCCGCACGATGGCTTTGAAGGCGTGCGGCTCAGGAATGTCTTCCGTCGATTCCAGATAGCCCCCACGATCCGCCAGCGCGAATACCTGTTGCGCGCCATCGGGCCGCACCGTAGTCACGGACACTGCCGATGCGTCCAGCCGTGAACCCTCCGTCGCCGGCGTGATCCGGAAAACGGGCGGCACGCCATCCTCGAAGATGGAAACGGCAAACACACCGGACGGCGCAAAAATCTTCTGCACCTCGTCTTCGTGAACATGCTCGCCGTGACCATGACCATGACCATGTCCGTGTCCGTGATGATGCCCATGGCTGTGTCCGTGGTCGCCGCCGCTCAGCAGCCACACGCTTGCCAGGTTAACCAGCAGGCCGACCACAGCGATGGGAATCGCCTCGCCGAAGTGAATGGGTACCGGCGACAGGAAACGCGAGACCGCCTCGTAGCCAATCAGCAGCGCAATCATTGCGAGCACGATGGCACTCGTAAATCCCGCGAGGTCACCGAGCTTGCCGGTACCGAACACAAAGCGGGAATCGGTGGCATGCCGGCGTGCATACGTGTAAGCGAGCGCGGCAATCAGCATGGCGCCTGCGTGCGTCGACATATGAAGACCGTCGGCCACGAGCGCAAGTGAGCCGAACATACTCCCGGTGACGATTTCGATCAGCATCATCGCGCTGCACAGCGCGATCACCGCCCGCGTTTTGCGCTCGTTCCTTTCGTGACCTGCACCCAGAAAGATGTGGTCATGTCCCGCGCCGAATGCGGCGTTCCTGAAATCACTCATTTTCGGCCCTGCTCATTTGAAATTTCGGCCCTGCTCATTTGAAATAGCTGTGCACAACCTGGATGATCTGCTCGGTCGCACTGCCACCTGACTCTTCGTCGGTTTCCGCGTCGACAAGGTGGTTTCTGATGTGGTCCTCCAGCACGACGGCAAGCAGACCGTTCATTGCGCCTCGGCAACTCGTAATGCGTTGCAGAACGTCCGCGCAGCCGTGCTCTTCCTCGAGCGCCCGCTCAATGGCTTCGACCTGCCCCTTGATGCGGCGGACGCGGTTGAGGAGCTTCTGCTTATCCTGAATCGTGTGACCCATACAATCCTCCGTCTATACCCGGGGGGAGTATAGATCTTTCGGAGAAAATTGATAGGGGGGAGGGGTATACGGATTCGCGCTACGAACGCGCTTCAGACGCTTTGCTGGAAGGGAAATGAGGCTATCGCTTCGGCGGCCTCTCTTCAGACGGAAGCCTCGCTTTCGTGTCGGTCGGAGAGGATCCGATTGGCGGCGTCCGCACCGTCGTCAGGCGCCGAAGGCGAAGTGTCGAAGTGGACCGACGCCGCCGAATGGGGAGACAGGGCCTTCACCCCATTCTCAATGCCAGGCACTGCAACGTATGGAATGAACGCCGCCAAAGCAACTACGACGATGAAAGTAACCATGGCCGTCAGCCTCTCGGAATCGACAAGGTGAAGCCTGGCGAAGCAGGTTTCTCGCTGGGAACTAAAGTCCACCGCAAAGAAATGAGCCGCAGGTGTGCTTTGATTCTAGAAGCGGATTCGCCGGCGCTAAAGGCCGCTACCTCTATGAATTCGGTCTACGTCCATCGTCTACCGGACAAATACACCGGGCGCGCTCGCGTACCGCGGCGTGCGCGATTCTCATATCGATGAGTTCGTGCCGGATTTGACGCGAACGTGATCCGCCAGAAATTTCAGCCGCGGGTCAAAGCCGCAGGCCGTTCAGAAACTGATACCAGAGCCCACCTAGCGCACCGAGCGGGTGAGCGTCGTGTGGACCTTCTTCGCGCCTCGCGTGGTTGACGTGGCTGCCGGATTCGTCTTTTGCTGCCGCCGCCTCGGCTTTGGCAGGGGCCACAGAAGTCTCGGGAGCCTCGGTGGCAAACTCGGTCTTATCATCCCTTTCGGCGTTTTCCGCTTGTTCCGCCTCGCGCCGCGCCGCCTGCAATGCCGCCACGCTATCGGCGATCTGCGCCGCCCGCCGCGCCTCGCACCGGCGTCCGAGCAGCACGCCGAACAGAACGTCGCGATTGTGGCCTTCGTCGGCGAAACGCATGGCCAGCGAAACCATTTCCGCGTATGCGGCTTCGTCTGCCGCCCGCGCCGCCGCCTCGCGCTCGGCTTGCGCCTGCTGCTGACGTGCGTGCCGCGCTTCCCAGCCGCGCATCTGCTCGGCATAGACCGCGTCGTATACCTTGCGCTGCGCGGCGTCGGACAGGATTGCGTACGCGTCCTTGATTTCCTGGAAGGTGGCGCGCGCTACGGCTTCGGCGTCGGCATTGCGGTCGGGATGCCACTTCATCGCGGCCTTCCGGTAGGCGCGCTTGATTTCGTCGCTGGTGGCGTGCACGTGCACGCCGAGCGTGTCATATAGGGTTGCCATCGCTTGCTCGACCTCGGCGGGAATCGCATCGCGGACCATCGTAGCATGCGAAAAACTGCTTTATTGTGAAGCGCGAGTGCTTGCGCAAATGAAAGGCCGGAAAAAAAGGCCCCGCCACTGGTGTAGCGAGGCCGAATCCCATGTCAAGGAGATGTCATGGAGGAGACGATTCGATCATAGCCTCGCGTCATCGCGCCCCCAAACAATCGTTCGCCATATGCTTATCCGGCGCGGCCTGAGCCGCATTGCACGGCGCGCGGCATCCGGCTCGAGCCCGCCCGGGCGCCTGCCGCGGTGCGCGCCGGCCGCGCGATAACCCCGCGCGGTTATATCGTTAGAACAAAAAGTCGCTTCGCGGGGCTGGCGAGCGTCATTAAGATGACACTTCAAAGTCCGGTTCGTCCCGGTTCGTCTCTCGCGCAACCCCGCGCCAGCGTACCGCCAGCCGCTACCGAAGGAGCATTTCGTTGACCAGTTTCGATCATCGCCGCCGGCCCCTCGTCATCGGCATCGGCGGCACGACACGCGCCGCGTCGTCGACCGAGCGCGCGCTCGGCTTTGCGTTGCGCGGCGCGGAAGCCGCCGGCGCGAATACCCGTCTGTTCGGCGGCACCTTCCTGCATAGCCTGCCCCACTACGCCCCGGAAAACCCGCAACGCACCGGCGAACAACTCGAACTGATCGAAGCCGTGCGCCACGCGGACGCGCTGATCATCGCCACGCCCGGCTATCACGGCGGGGTGTCGGGTCTCGTCAAGAATGCGCTCGACACGCTCGAAGAACTGCGCGCCGACGAGCGTCCGTACCTGGATGGCCGCGCGGTCGGCTGTATCGTCACGGCTTATGGCTGGCAGGCCGCGGGCTCGGTGCTGACTTCGCTGCGCTCGATCGTGCACGCATTGCGCGGCTGGCCGACGCCGTTCGGCGCCGGGATCAATACGCTGGAAACCCGCTTCGATACCGTCGATACGTGCTCGGATGCCAAGGTGGTCGACCAGCTCGCGACGGTCGGGCAGCAAGCCGCGCAATTCGCGCTGGCGTTCAATGCCCATCGCACACCGGCGGCCGAGGCGCTCGCCAACACGCTCAAAGAAGCACAACCTGCGCGGATGCTGCACGCGGTTTAATGCCTTTTGCGTACTACGTCGTGGTCCGAAAGCGGTCCACGACGCTTCCTGCATTGCAACGGCTGAAGGCTGTCCACGAGCTGTCCGCGACGATTCATGTGACGTTGAACTCGCACGCTCACGCATTCACGCCCTACCGGCAGCGCGTCCCTTTCCCACGACCCCGTCGAAGCCCAGGCCCGGCACTCGCGCGAAGCCGCCACGTCTTTGCGCAAACCGTGCGGCACAGAACAGACTGCCCGAAAACAGCGTCGGATAGTGTGTGTGAAAACAGCGACTTTGGTCCGGTCCGACCGCCTGAAGACGGTTCCAGGACCTCGCTGATTTGCTTACGACGAAAGATTGGTTCACCCACTGCGCGGCGCGGCCTACGCTTCACCCTGCCTGCTTACTCAACGGCCGCCTGACGCACGGGGTTGCGCCTCGAACGCCGGCCTCCCTGGCAACGCACGCGGGCACACTCACCGCCACGACCATGAACACACATATCCGCTACAAGGGCTACGAAGTCGCACCGGCCGCGCGACGCCTACCCAATGGCCTGTTCGCCGCCAACCTGACCATCGAGAAAACCACCGCGAGCCAGGCCGCCAACCAGGGCCAGGCTTATTCGTTCGACGCACTCGATTACTTCTTCGACGAAGAACACGCGCTCGCCTATGCGTTCCGCTGGGGACGCATGTGGATCGACAGCCGCAAGTAACGCCGTAGACCGCCAGGCAGGCCGGCGCAGCCTGCGGGCCTCCACGTCGGGATTTAAATGGTTGTGCCAGAATAGGCGATCCATCCGCTCGCCCTCTGTACACCTGCCATGTCCGACACACTGACAGATGTTGCCGAAGACCGCACCCTGCGCCATTGGACATTCCGCGGCCCCACCCGCGTGAAGACCGGTTCAGAAGCGCACAAGCAGATGTTTTGCCGCATGCTGCTTGAAACCCACAACCCCTACAAACCGACCGTGATCGAATGGCCGCCGCTGCCGCCGGACGCGCTCGAACGTCCATGTTCGCTGCCGATCTGGGACATCGCGGTGCAGACCGAAGGCCGCGCGTCGATCGATGTCCGCACCTATGCCGAACAGATCGGCGATCCGCTGCTGCGCGAAGCGCTCATGATGGATGCGGACGAAGAAGCGCGCCACAAGCGCGTGCTCTCCAGGCTGATCGCCGCATACGGCATCGAGATCGCGCCCGAGCCGCCCTACCCGGCGCCGCGCGACGCCGAGTGGGCCTGGATGCGCACCGGCTATAGCGAATGCATCGACAGCTTTTTCGCCTTCGGCCTGTTTCGCTCGGCGCAGCAGTCGGGGTATTTTCCCGAGGCGCTGGTCGAGACCTTCGAGCCGGTGATTCAGGAAGAGGCGCGCCATATTCTGTTTTTCGCCAACTGGGTCGCGTGGCATCGGCGCACAATGCCATTGTGGCGACGGCCCTGGCATGCGCTGCGGGTTGCCGCGATCTGGACCGTGCTGATCTGGCAGCGCATCGCCATCGCCAAAAATATCGACGCCCAGGGCGTCGCCCACGATTCCAACTTCTTGCCCGAGAGCAGCAGCGTGATCGGCGAAGCGATAGAAGTAGGCGAACTGATCGAACTGTGCCTTGTGGAAAACGACCGGCGCATGAGCGGTTACGATGCGCGACTGCTGCGGCCGCGGCTAGTGCCGAGCCTCGCACGCTTTGCGCTACGCTTCATGAAACCGTCGCGCCGAACCGGCCGCATCAATCAAGGAGACGTCGGCCATGACATGGACCGTCGATGAACAACTGGCTTTGACGTCGATTCAGGCAGTCGAGGCGATCCAGTCGGGGCGACTCAAAGCCGCCGACTACATCGCCACGCTGCTGGCCCGCGCCGCCTCGCTCGCAAGCCTCAACGCGCTGACCACAATCGATCTGGACGGAGCGCTGGCCGCCGCGCGGCGCATCGACGCGTTATCGCCCGAAGCAAAAGCGCAATTGCCGCTCGCGGGTCTCGCCATCGTCGTGAAGGACAACATCAACACGGCCGGCCTGCAAACTTCGGCGGGCACGCCCGCGCTCGAAAATTTCGCGCCGAAGACCAACGCGCCTTCGGTGCAACGTCTCATCGACGCCGGCGCGATCGTGCTCGGCAAAGCCAACATGCACGAACTCGCATTCGGCATCACCAGCACGAACCTCGCCACGCATGCAGGCCCGGTACGCAATCCGTACGACCCAACGCTGATTCCGGGCGGCTCGTCGGGCGGCACCGCCGCGGCAATTGCCGCGCGCATCGCGCCCGCGGGTCTGGGCACCGATACCGGCGGCTCCACCCGCATTCCGGCCGCCTTGACGGGCATTGCGGGGTTTCGTCCTTCGGTGGGCAACGGCGGCGCACAGCGGCGCTATCACGATCCGCACGCCGTGGTGCCGATCAGCCATACGCGCGATACGGTCGGACCGATGGCGCGCACGGTCGCCGACATTGCATTGCTCGACGGTGTGATCACCGGCGCGGGTCCGTTGCCGGCGGTCGCGCTGAACGGACTGCGCATCGGCTTGCCCGCGCCGCTGTGGGAAGGGCTCGAAAAGCAGGTGGAAGACATCGCGCGCGCCGCGTTGAGCCGGCTCGAAGCGGCCGGCGTAACTTTCGTGCCGGTTGAGATGAGCGACCTGGAAACCTTGAACGCCTTGGTGGGCGGGCCGATTGCGATCCACGAGGCGCGCGAGGACGTGCTCGCCTGGCTCGTCGCCAACGACGCGCCGGTCAAAACCGTGGCCGAAATGGCGGCCCGCATTGCGAGCCCGGATGTGCGCGCCATCTACGATGCCGTCCTCGCCGATGCGCTCGGCGCGCAATACGAAGCGGCGCTGAACCAGTGGCGGCCGCGCTTGCAGCAATATATCGCCGTCACCTTCGCGGACAATCGTCTCGACGCGCTGCTGTTTCCGACCACCCGCCTCGCCGCGGTACCGGTCGACGACGTGCACGGTTCGTCGACGGTATCGATCGACGGCGCCGCGCCGATCGATACGATGGACGCGTTTCTGCGCAATACCGATCCGGCCAGCACATCGGGCATCCCGGGGCTATCGCTGGCTGCGGGGATGACGCGAGGCGGCTTGCCGGTCGGTCTCGAACTGGATGGCCCGCTAGGCAGCGACCGGCGGCTGCTGGCGATCGGCGTCGCGTTCGAGGAATTGCTCGGCGTGCTCCCCGCGCCGGCGCTTTGATGCGGACGCAAAACCGCGTGCCGCGAGTCCTGTTGCGAAACCCGCGGCGAAGCGCCGCGGCGTTAGCGGTCACGCTATCGGTCGCGTTCGCCGGCGCCTGTGCGCGCCTCGCCGCTGTCGATTCCGACGCGCTATGGAAGATCGTCGATCTGCGCTGCGTGCCGTCGCAGCAGGCCACCGGCACGCCGGGCCAGTGCGCCGCCGTCGATCTCGACAAACGCTATGCGATTCTGAAGGACATCGTCGGCCGATCGCAGTATCTGCTGATTCCGACCGACCGCATCACCGGCATCGAAAGCCCGCGCGTGCTGGACGCCCATGCGCAAGACTACTGGGCCGACGCGTGGGCGTCGCGGCACTACGTGGAGAAGTCGGTCAAACGATCGCTACCCGACAATCGGCTCGGCCTCGAGATCAACTCCGCTTTCCGGCGCTCGCAACAGCAACTGCATATTCATATCGACTGCATGCGCGGCGACGTGAGTGGCACGCTTGCGCGTCACGCGCATGATGCGCCCGGCACGTGGCGCTGGGACACGTTCGACGGAAACCGCTATCGGATCATGCGAATCACCGCGCTCACGCAAGGAAGCGATCCATTCCATCTGGTCGCGCGCGATAACAACGGGGCCGATGCGATGGCCACGCAAACCATTCTTGTGACGGGCGCGGGGCCGTCGGCCGAGCAGGACGGCTGGCTGGTGGTGAATAGCGGCACCGCGGTCGACAACGGCAGCGGCACGGCGGAAGGATTGCTCGATCATGCCTGCCGGGTTGCGGACGGCGGCGTTGCGGACGTCGGCTGACGCACCTTCGCGCCATCACGTTTAGCCTTCGCCTATGCACGATTTTGCCGATGCATTGCTGAACAAAATGGTTTTGGCGCAGCGGATTGCTCCGTAGGATCGGCCTGACCGTGCATTCCGACCGATCCAACCGATGGCGATTTATCTCGACGATACTCAACGCAAAGCGCTCGCCCGGCTCGCCGCGAGCTGGACATGGCGCACCCAGTGGCCGACGTGGGCGCTGCTCGTGACAATCTATGGAGGATGGTTCGGCGTCGCGACGCATGCGCGCGATCTCGGCTTGCCTCTGACCACCACACTGCTGGCGCTGCTGGGCGCGTGGTACATGTCCCTGCAACACGAACTGATGCACGGCCATCCGACCCGCTCGCCGCACATTAACGCACTGCTGGGTTTCGCGCCGCTGGCGGTATGGTTTCCGTATCGCATCTATCGCGACTCGCATCTTCAGCATCACGACGATCCGCAGCTGACGCGCCCCGGGCACGACCCTGAAAGTTACTTTGTGAGCCACAGGGTGTGGGCTCGTGCGGGCCGGCCGATTCGTGCGCTGCTGACATTCCGCAATACGTTTATCGGCCGCCTGCTGGTCGGGCCGGCGTTCGCGATTGCGGCAACCGGCATAGATGCATTGGCGAAAATCAAACGAGGCGATTGGCGCGACGCACCGGCGTGGCTTGCTCACTTCGCTGCGCTGGCCGCGCTGACGATATGGCTCCAACATGCTTGCGGGATACCTGAGTGGCTGTTCATTGCCGGTGTGGGTTATGGCTCGCTGGCGCTGGGCTCGATCCGCTCGTTTCAGGAACATCGCGCGGCGCAGGCTCACGCGCATCGCACCGTGATCAATGAGGCGGCGTGGTTCTGGCGGCTGCTGTTCCAGAACAACAACTATCATCTGGTGCATCATGACTTGCCGCACGTGCCGTGGTTTGCGCTGCGGGAGGTCTATGAGACGTCCCGCCAACAATATGTTGAACGCTCCGGAGGCTTTCTAGTCAAGGGTTACAGCGAATGGTTCAGGCGATATGGACTCACTGCGGTGGCGCATCCGGTGGCTGGCGTTAGCTCCGATCGCTTCTGAGGAAATCCGCCAGCATCCGTCGGTTTTGCAGGTAAATTGCAGGTAAAATTCGTGGTAGTTGTCCGTGACTGAACTCGCCATGAAGCTCACCTATCAGCTCCTGCTGAACGCGAAACCACAAGCCAAGCCCTATAAGCTGACCGACCGCGATTCGATGTATTTATACGTATCGATCACGGGTACGAAGACGTGGAAATTCGACTACCGACTGGACGGCAAGGCTTGCACGTACACTCTCGGGCGCTTCCCCGATCTATCGCTTCATGACGCACGAGAATTGCGAGGCAATGCTGCCAAGCTGGTCGGGGCCGGCATCCATCCCAAGGCTCATGAAAGGCGACTCCAGCAAGAGACCATCGCCCATCGCAAGAACACGCTTTGGCCTATCTGTGAGGAATGGCTGAACGACAACCGCGGAAACTGGACTGCCTACTATCACAGTCAAGCCACGCGTTTCCTCACACGCTACGTGAAGAGTTCGCCACTTGGCACCATGCCGGTCCGTGACATCAAGGTGGCACATATCTATGACCTGCTGCAGTCGATTGCAAAGCGCAAAGCTCTTTCAGGCGATGAACGCAAGGCCGAGGGTGCCCCCATATCGCAATACGTCTGCGTCAACATCTTGATGCGATATTCGGGCGAGCGATTATTAGCGGGCGAGTGGACGCGAATCCTGTCACAGCGCTCAAACCATCGGATGTGGTGACGCTGCCGCCTACGCGCCACAATCGGGCACTGCAAGCTAATAAACTCAAGCACTTGCTGGTTGCGCTCTCGGTTGCGGGAACTCCGCTCACCCGATTGGCAATGCGTCTGCTGTTGCTCACCTCGGTGCGTACTGTCGCGTTACGAGGTGCGACGTGGAGGGAGCTCAACTTGGAATCAGCGATATGGGCCATTCCCGGCGAACGCATGAAGATGGGACATCCACATATCGTGCCGCTGAGCGCCCAAGCAATTGAGGTCTTGAAAAACGTTCGGCAAATTACACAAGCTAAGGGCGCTGACGACTGCCTATTCCCTAACGTCCGAGACAAATCGCGCCCTATGGCAGCTACCATCAATGCGGCCTTGGTCCGTGCTGGATTCAATCAGGAACGTCTGTTCAGAGCACACGGCGCTCGAGGTACATTTAGCACATGGGCGCACGAAGAGGGATTCGCCCCAATGGCGATTGAACGGCAGTTAGCTCACGTCGAGAGAAATCGCGTAAGTCGCGCGTATAACAAGGCCGAATTTCTTCCTGAGAGACAGAGGATGATGCAGGATTGGGGAGACTATCTGCAGCGCATAGACGGTTGATTCTGTGTAGCAAGTTGCTTGCACCTCATCCATCTCTGCGCCTCGCTTCTTTAGACCGTTGGAGGGTCAGAAGACTCCAATACTTGCTTGGCATGCGCTGCCGAGTTTCATCTCCCTGCCCAGCCATGCTCTAGCTAACGCCCCACTCATACGACGAAAACTGGGTAGCCGCGAGACAACAAAAATGCGCCCCATGACGCTCGCTCATTGAGGGTTAGTGTCGAATCGTCGAGTAGCGCAAGGGAATTGCACCCTCACGCTCTCACGGCGCTGTCACGTTGGCGGGGTTTTCGCGTAACATGTTCGTCAAGGCTGCGGCCCGTGTCAACAACCGCGCAGAAAACAGCCATCAACCCACGCGGGAGCGCGAGCGGCGCATGCGAGGCTTTCGCGATCCGAAGCGCACGCAGGCATTCCTGTCGAGCTTCGGTCCGATCCGGCAGCACTTCGCACTAAAACGACATCTGCTGCGCGCTTCCCTCTATCGCAAACACCTCGCGACCCGGTTCGCCGCACGGCGTGAATTTACCAACGTCACCCAAACTCCGTCGAACGCTTTCTGAGCCACAGCGCCTTATGCATCAATATCGACGAAGTCCCGCAAGTTGACAGTGCCGTGACGAGCTGCGTGCGGGTTTCGGTGTAGGCTGATCCCCTACCCCTATGTCGAAGACGACTTGAGGGAAGGACGGCTGCAAGCGGTGCTGGAAGACTGGAGCACAGTGGAAACCACGCTCTACGCGATCCATCCGTCGAGGCAGCACGTCGCGCCGAAGATCCGTGCTTCTCTTGGTTTCCTCATGGATGAATTTGGGCGACCTTCGGCGCGTATTGATTAGTTATTCGAAAAATATTGCTTCAACCCATAGACCAGGCCCGCAAAGGGAATGCCTAATGCAGCGTACACGGCCCGCGCCTCCGGCGCCGCGTTGTCGGCAAGCATCTCGACGGCGACGTTCGAGTAACCAACCGGAATCACGCCCGCCTGCTCCATGCGACGAATTCCCATGTCGACCTGCGTCCGGCTGAAACCGCCTGACGCGTCAATAACCGCATAGCTCGAATAGCCATCCGCGATGGCCGCAATGGACGGGAACGCGAGGCAGACATCGGTCGAAATACCCGTGATGATCAATTTCCTGCGCCCCGTGGCCTTCACCGCCGCGACCACGCGCGGTTCGTCCCAGGCGTTGACCGTCGTTCGCTCGATGCGCTCGACTCCGGGAAGCGCCTCGGTCAACTCCGGAATCATTGGCCCCCACATGTTTTCCGTGGTGGTCGTGACGACCACCGGTACCTTGAGCGCGAGCGCGGCCTTCGTGAGTCCAACGACGTTGTGCGTGAGTTCCAGGGTATCGATGTCGCGCACACCGCTGTACAACCCGACCTGGTGATCGACGAGCAGCAGAGCCGCATTGTCACGAGTCAGGCGTTCAAGGAACTGCGACGGATTGGCGTTCATAGCTGTATCTCCTTTCGATGAGTTAGCTGCGTTGGCTTCCGATTCAGCGCCCGCGCCGATAGCCTGTCGCGCCGCCAAACAACGTCGCGCGCTGCGACCAGTCGTGCGTCTTTTCCCACAGATGCAGGACCTCCATGGCCTCGCCGCGGAATTGCGCATCCTGCTCTGCGGTGGCGGTCACAGCCGTTAGCTCGAGGCGGTGCCCGGATGGGTCGAAGAAGTAGATCGAGTACAGGAAGTCGTCATGGTTGGTCGGGCCGACAACCGGGATACCGCGCGCCATCAGCGATTCCCTGGCTCGCTCAACCGTCTCCTTGTCTGCCACGCGAAAAGCAAAATGTTGCACCCAGTCCGGCGTTCCGGAGTCTCTACCTGACGCCTCCCCCTCGTCGGCCGGCAACTCGAAGAACGCGATGCAGGCGCCATCCTCCATTTCGAAGAAGATATGAATATGCGGGCTATAGATACCCGTCGAGGGCACATGATCCTCGCCCATCGCATGAATAAACTTCAGGCCGAGCACTTCTGTATAGAAGTCAGCTGTCTCGCGCGCGTCCCGGCAACGAAACGCTGCATTATGCAAACCCTTGCAAAGCATCGTATGTTCTCCTTTGCGGTACGCCAATCGGGCAAACCCTATCGTGTCGCCGGCACGAACCGCTGGTCGATATAGCCAAAAACAGACTGGTCGTCGTGACCCACATGCTCGATACGCACGCGGTCGCCGAAGCTGAAGAAAGGCGTGGATGGCTTGCCGTCGCGCAATGTTTCGAGCGCCCGGATCTCGCCAATGCAAGCGCACCCGGCCGACTCATCCTCGTTCGACACGGTGCCAAGTCCGACGATGGTGCCTGGCTCGAACGCCCGCGTTTGCGCCACGTGGGCGATCAGATCGCCGTAGTGAAACGGCGTGTCGATACCGGTATCGATACGGCCAACCGCTTCACCGCGCACCGAGCACAGCATCTGCCCTCCCACGAGACCGTCGTGCCAAAGCTCGCCAAGCTCGTCCGGTGTCACGGCAATGGGGCCGAGGCTCGAGGCGGGCTTGCCGGTCAGGAAACCGAAAGTCCGCTTCAGTTCGCCGGGAATCAGCGCGCGCAACGACACGTCATTGAGCAGCACGAATAGCCGGATGTACGAACACGCTTCCTGTGGCGTCACGCCCATGGGAACGTCCCCGGTCACCGCGGCGATCTCCGCTTCGAAATCAATACCTAATGCATCCGAGGGCAGCGGAATGTCATCGTCCCAGCCGAAAAAGCCATGCGAAATCCCCTGATAGACCAGCGGCTTCTCCATCAGATCGTCCGAAAGCGCTTCCTTCCGAGCAGCACGGTTGCGCTTGATGTGACTGACATAGGCTGCGCCGTCAAGGTACTGATAGGCACGCGGCAGAGGCGGTCCAACTTCGCTCCAATCGATAGGCAACGCGCCTTGCGTCAGGGTCTCCGCCAACTGGCTCGTCGCCTTGCATCGCTCCAGCGCATCCCGATGCTGCTGCATCAGCGCATCGGTTGCGCCGCCGACCTCCCGGCGTGCGGCCTCGAGACTCCCCTCGCTCGCCCACCGGATACGCTCCGGCATGGCTTCATACAGGCGCGCATAGTATTCGAGCACAGTGATCATCGACCATGGCGCGTCGTTGTCACGCAGGTTCAGCGCGCTCGACACCCGATGCATGCGTGCAAGACTGGCCAAGTCCGGAACATCGCCGCACACCTCGCGAAACAGGCGGATAAGCGGATCGACCGACTGCGACCGCCTATTGCTCACGTGTCGCCCCGTCGGCGCTGATCACCTTCGAGAACATGGCATCGCACAGCGCCCGCCAACGCAACAGTTCCGCCCGCTCTCCTATGTGCATCATTTCTGCCGCCCTGCGGATGGAAATGCGCTGACTGCGCAGTTCGTCTGCAACCCGATCCGCCAGATCAGGAAAGTCGAGCGAGCGCCCTTTCGTCTCGATAGCTTTGCGAAGCTGTGATTCCTGATACAGCGTGAATTTGTCCGGCGCACCGAAGTAGCCGTTGCGAACAACATGCGTCAGGGTATCCGGAAACGTCTGCCCGAAAATATGCAGCAACTCAAGGCTATCGCGCTGCCGGTTGATCACCCATAGCACGACAAGTTGCCGATCCAGTTCATCCAGCGTTCGGGCCAGCGTCCCGCCGTATCGGGTATCCCCTGTCTGATTGCGTGCTGCGGTGTTAACGATCACTGCCGCGTCCCGGTGTGTATCGCAGAAGTTGACGAATCCGATCCAGCCATCTGCATCGTCGAGATCATAGGCGGCGCACCTGATTTCGTCCCTGAGCGCTTTCATGACATCAGGATTCGACGTATCGGTTTCCAGCAGCACCGCATGGATATCCCGTCGCTGCAAATAATCTGCCAGGGCAAGCGTCACCATGCTTTTTCCAACGCCGCCCTTACTGCCGCCGACAAGATAAATCGGGTGAGTCGTATCCATGATCAATCTCCTAAAGGTTTTCGATATCAGGCCGGATTTCAAACGAGAACGCGTCCTGAATCTCCATTGATCCCGGCTGGTTTACGCCCCTTCCACTTTGTCGTCGTTTGATGTCATGTGCGTCGCTCACGCGCGCGCCCTTTCGCTTTGCAGCCTGCTTCGGGCGGGACAAATGCTCGGCCTCGCGCGTTCCCTGTGGATTGGCTTTTCTGGAAGCCGCGTCAGACGATGCTGGACGATACAGCGCATATTTGGCTGCGCCAATACTCACATCAAGCCCCTTATGCACAGCCTCCTGAACAATTTCCTCGAGCGTATAGCCTTTTGCCTGGGTGGCAGTGATATGCGCCCGAAGCTCTTTTATCGCATCGCTGACCGTGACGCGTTGTTAATTCCGGGGTTTTTCCGGTAATGCCTCAAGGGCATGGACAAACTCATCCCACCGCGCCCGTGTGTAGCTCTTTCCACCCGGCATGATTCGCTCCCATGCGTCGCCATCGGGACCATCATGCGAATCACGAAACGCCCCGTCAATACCCCTTCCGGCGATGAAATTACACGATCGGAATCAGTCGGAATACGCAGGAAACAGACGGAACACAGAAATGTTTTTTGACGCACTGCTCGAGTCAACAACCTTCAAGAGGGCACATCGCAGACCTTGGTGAATGAGGTATCAAACTGCCGCACAGCGGCGCGCGGCCGCACGCACTTCACCCCCGGAACGTGAATCACGTAGTGAGCAATCCCGCAAACGCAGCGCCTGCAAGACTCAAGCGACCATACCGGCAGACTTGATCTAGTAGCTCTGCCGACCGCTTGCGCCCACATCACAAATCGGCAAACGTGAGCTAGCCGACATATGGCGGGAACCCGTCAGACTGAAGCGACACACCAGCGCGACCTGCAGTATTGCCCTGTGCAAATTCGCCCGGATGACCTCGCAAACTGCGAGCTCAGAGCCCTCAGACTGCCACTGCCAATCCCTCGACCTCACGAGATGTACTAATCCGAATCGACTGGACACGCTAACAAACTGTCTGCACAGAACCAACGGAATCGCGCGGGTGACCTCTCAGACTCAGCAGATCAACCTCGCGGAAAATGCCAAACTCCACGGCCGAAATACAACATTCGAAAAGTGATGGCAGGATAGGCTACCGCCGGTTTTGGGCGCCATGTGCAACGCACCTCCACTAGATAAACATGGTCGTGGCCTTAGTAACCTTGCGCTTGCTACCAAGCGCTCGCGTGTTGATCAGGATGCTGTTGCATAATCCGGTAATGTGATCGTTCAGATCAGCGAGAATGGTGAGCTGTGTTCGAGGTCACCAGAATAGCTCGCCGCCTGCAGCGGAATTGAGAGGCTGAGAACTCGTCACTGTTCTGCCATTTGGGGATTTTGCATAAAAGGAATTGAATAGGGGTAGGAAACGGCGATCGCCGTCCCCTCCCTCCGAACCCGGTGTGCAGTTTTCCCGCGACGGGCTCTCCAGTCAGTTGTTTCCACATCGGGATTGGCGCGCCAATCGAAGGGCCTCGGACATCGTGAACAGCCCAAGATCAGCGAAGAAGGCATTTGGCCACCGCGTATGATCGCGAAGGCATCGACCCTGACCCGGACGATGAAGCTGTCGGCGCAGGATCGCTCGCAGACGGCGACGAACAAAGCCATCGACGGACGAGAAGGTGTATCGATGGGCATGCTGGAAATAGCCGAACCAGCCACGCAGGAGTGGATTGATCGAGGCAATGGTGTCCTCGATCGAGTCACCCCGGTTACGCCTGGTCAGGGCCCGGATTTTATCCCGCAGCCCGATGAGACTCTTCTTGCGCACCCAACGTTGTCCCTCCTCGAACCGGTAGCCCAGAAACTCGAACCCATGACCCTCCAGCCGACAATCCCCAACGTGGGTTTTGTCGGGATGCAGTGTCAAGCCGTTCGCATCCACCCAAGCCCGCATGCGAGTGAGCGCAGCTTCCGCTTCCTCACGTGTACGGCATAACACCACGGCGTCATCCGCGTAGCGCACCATGACCAGCCCTGCCTGTCGCATTTCCACGTCAAGCTCGTGCAGGTACAGATTTGCCAACAAGGGGCTGACAACCGCCCCTTGAGGACTGCCGGAAGTCGGCGTCCAGCGCGTCATGTCTTCCATGATGTCTTGCTTGAGAAAGTACTGGATGAGTTCCAGAACCCGGCCGTCCGAGATTCGCCCTGCCACTCTCGCAAGAAGAGGTGAGTGTGGAATCGAGTCAAAATAGCTTTGCAGGTCGGCATCGACCACCCAGCAGTAGCCCGCTTTCACATGCCGGTCCACTTCGCGCAGCGCATCCTTGCAACCCAAGCCCGGGCGAAAGCCGTAGCTTCTCGGCTCGAACTCATGCTCAAAGATCGGCTCGATTACCAGCTTCAGGGCCGCCTGAACGACGCGATCCTTTACAGCGGGTATACCGAGCGGACGACGTCCTTTACCTTTTGGTATGTAGACGCGCCGCACCGGCTGCGGGCGATAGCTACCATCCTGCAATGCTTGCGCCAGTTCAGCAAGGTAGCGGTCCCGCGCTTGCGCGAATCGCTTCACGCTCATGCGGTCCACTCCCGCCGCCCCGGCGTTCTTCTCGACCTGAGCCCACCCCAGCGCGAGCGTGTCCAGGCGAAACACCTTGTCAATCAGACTGTGCCACTTACCTCCTTTAACTCCGTTTCGTAGAGCAGCCAACATAGCGTCCGTCCAGATTGAAGCTGACGCGAATTTCCGCTGCACGCAGCTTCCCAGCGCGTCTGCATCTCGTCTAGTCGTTTCCGACACTGGCGATGCTTCGATCTTCATCTCTGCTTCCTTCCGGTCTTTTGCTATCAACTTTCCTGCCCCGCTTCCCTAGTGCGCCTTTTGCTCTGACGCAGGTCTCCACGGCTCGACTCTTCCGTGTGCAGTACTATCGGGACTCTGACTCCTGCCAGCGTTCACCTCGCCGGCAGGTCTCCCCGCTTGCTTCGTGCCACCGTCCCATCGTTCCGTCCTCAACCACGTGGTACGCCACCGCACCGCTTTGTCCGCCACGACAGCGTGCTGTGTTACTTCCAGGCTTCGCCACTTTAGTGCAGGCTCGCCGCCATACCCCGCCGAAACAGGTTCGTTAACCTACGGACCGACAGTTCGCTTCCGGTTACTCCCCACCCCGCCTCACGACGACGCAGTTACCTTCGGCTACGGAGCTGTGGCCAACTCCGGCAGGGACTTGCACCCTGCAAATGGCACGCCATCACGGGCGTACACTAAACCGCTGACGCGGTATGGTGGCTGACCGACGTCCCCGTCCTCGCACGCCAACGATCGGTTAGCGGGTCAGGAAGTCGTTGACGGTCAGCCGCAACGGTTCGTCGGGCCGCGCCAGTAAATTTTCTTTGGGCGACCGCGACAATGCGGTTGCGGCCGTTTTTGAACGTCCTGAGTGTGCGCCTGGCGTCTGCGTCGCGTGGCAGCCAGAAGTGTTCTTCGAGTACGTCGCGTGCAACCACGCCTTCGACCTCGCGCCCGCGGATCGACAGCACGAAAACCACAGCGCGTCCGTCCGACGAGACGGCGGGCGCGCGATCAAGAACCTCCATGACATACCTCGACAATATCATTCGCGGTCTTTGTATTTGTACTGCGCCGCTAAGCGATAAATTTACCAGAAGTTGAAAGCAGCACGATCGTCAATGACGCAACGATTCACCCTCACTCAACCAGCCATTCTCCGGCTGGAATGACGTGTTCCCTGACCCGGGCATGACAGTGGCCGCCATTGACCGGCTCGTACAGCATTCGACGATCTTCGAGCTGAACGTCAAAAGCTATCGTCGTCGTAAGGCTAGCGACAAACAAAGCACTCGGGCGGCCGTGCTGCTTGACGCTGTCCAGCGTGCGCACCGCTGAACAGCTGGGACTCAGTGAGTGACAGGTTTCGCGGTCTCAGGCGCCGCTTCGAGGCATCGGGTGCCGCTGGTCTCGTTTCGGCCCGCCACGGCAAACCGGGCAACCGGTGATTGTGGATGAATATGCGGGCACGGGTGATCGCCATCATCCGCGAGCGCTGTTCACTGTGGGTGCGCGCCACAAGACGCAATATCGTCCATCGTAATGACCGCCAACCGCAACTGCTCGCGCAACCAGGCCAACCCGGCATCCGCCGTGCGATGTTTATGCCACTGAACCGTCTGGTGCATTGCCGGCATCGGCAACGGCACGTCGCGAATTACGATGGGATCGCGGCGCTGCGCGAGTGTCGCGAGCCTGCGATGTACCCTGGCAATGCGCTGTGTTCCCACGACGAGTTGTGGGGAAGCCGCGAAGCTGTAGGTCGTCACCTCCACGCGTCGCGAGACGCCCAGGCGCTGAACGAACCAGTCCTCCAGCGCGGGCTGGCCCTGCCCCGGCAACACCACGATATGGCCCGCATCCAGATACGACTCGCGCGTAAGTGGCGTGCTCGCGAGCGTTGCCCTATCCCATAACACGCAGCAAAACTGTTCGTCGAGCAAGGTCTCGGCAGGATGCGCATCGGAACAATACTCGCGCGGAATGATCAGCAGATCCGCATCGGCCCGTTCAAGCGCACGCTCGGGATGGGCAACCTGCGGGCGAAGATCGATGCGGATGTTCGGTGCTGCGTCGTACACACGCGCGAGGACGTGCGGCATGAGCGTCATCAGCGTGTAGTCCGACACCAGCAGACGGAATTCGCGTGTCGAATCTGCAGGCACGAACGCGGGCTGCGTCGACACCGTCGCCTCGATGCGGACCAGCACGTCGCGCACGGCATTGGCGAGTCCCTCGGCACGCGGCGTCTGTTCCATCTTGCGGCCCACCTGCACCAGCAGGTCATCGTTGAAATACTCACGCAGCCGCGCAAGCGCGTTGCTCATTGCCGACTGGCTCAAATGCACACGCTCCGCCGCGCGGCTGATGCTGCGCTCGCTGAGCAGCGCGTCGAGCGCCACGAGCAGATTGAGATCCAGCTTGTTAAAGCGCATACATCCCGTCTCCGATTGTTCTTGTCGCGAGGCTCCGCACGAGCTCAGCGCGCCGTAGCGATCGCTGGCCGGTCGCCCGACCTCCAGGGTTGACCCTTGGTATTCAGCAAATCGATTTGGCGAATGGATCGAATCCATTTCTCAGATAGATCGACGCATCTTAACCTAGCCGCACCCACCACAAAAACATCACAAAGCGAGTCGCGGATTCGCTGAGGAGACACTATGCAGGGCACACTGAAACGCATCGGCAGCGCGTGCGCGCTGGCTTCGTTCACCACTTTGATGTCTATCGCACAGCACGCGCAAGCGTTTGAGGGCGGCATCTCGCCCTACCCTGCGAGCGCCACTGGTGACAACATCGCATCCATGCCGCCGTTTCCGGGCCTGTTCGCGTTGCAGCAGTTCAATTACAGCTTTTCCAACGGTCTGTACGGCAACGACGGTTCGAAACTTCCCGTGCCGTTTCATTCGTCCGTGGCCACGTCGGTGACGCGTCTGCTCGCGTCGTATCCACTGCAGTTCTATGGCGCGCGCTTCTATTCGCAGCTTGTGATTCCCGTGGTTTCGCTGCATACGACCGTGGCAGGCCAGCATTCGACACAGAACGGACTGTCGAACATCACCGTGTCGCCCCTGATCGTCGACTGGCGGCCGACGCGCACGCTGTCGTTCGCCACGGGCCTCGACATTGCGCTCGAAACCGGCTCTTACAGCGCAACGAAGGCGAGCGTGGCGGTGGGCTACACGTCCTTGCAACCCGTGTTTGCGGTGCGCTACGACCAGCCTGGCGGCCTCGATATCGGGCTCTCGAACCGCTTCCTGATCAACCAGCGCAACTCGACGACGAACTACACCTCGGGCGATGCCTACCTCGGCGAAGTCGAAGCGGGCTGGCATCTCGGGCACTGGAAGCTCGGCGTGGTGGGCTCCTACCTCAATCAGTACAGCAACGATAGACAGAACGGCACGCCTGTGGCATCCGGCGATCGCACGCGCAGCTTCGGCGTCGGCCCGTCGATCGTCTACGACGCAGGCACCATGAAGATCAATCTGAACTACCAGCAAGGCATTTACGCGGCGAACACGTCGAAGAGCAATAACGTCTGGCTCAACATCGCGATCCCGCTGATGTAACGCACCGCCCCGGCTTCAATCTTCAGCAAGGAAAACTCGAAGAAATGTTCCGTTACTTCCCAACCAATTACGTCTGGAATCTCTCGATCGATCTCGCGATCGAAATGGGCGCGCGCATCGGCGAGATAGAGGCGATGTGCGCGCCGCTCCAGGAAGCCGCGAAGCAAGCCGACGCGGAAGGCACGCGCGCGTTTCGCGAAACATGGGTCGGCATGGCCGACAAGCTCAGCGAACTTGCTCAGGATGACGAATCACGCGGCCGTCTTCTTTCTGCAGGTGCGAAGTACAAGCGCGCGAGCATCTATCTGCTGACGAGCGAGCGCATGCTCGCGCATGATTCTCCGGGTCGCAAGGAACTGTACCGGCGCGAACTCGATGTCTTTGAGAAAGGCATCGCGCTCGCGGGCGACGACTGCGAACGCGTGGAGATTCCGTATGGCGACGGTCATCTCGCGGGTCTCTATGTGCGTGCGAAGAACGCGCCCGCGCGCGCCCCGCTGCTCGTGCAGGTCAATGGGCTTGATTCAACCAAGGAGATGAAATACTTCGTCGGCCTGCCTGCGTGGCTCGCGCAGCGTGGCGTGTCCTCGCTCATTGTCGATCAGCCGGGCACAGGCGAGGCGCTCCGCCTGCATGGCCTCACCGCCTTTTACGACAGTGAGCGCTGGGCGAGCCACATCGTCGACTGGCTTGAAACGCGCGACGATGTCGACCCGCACCGCATCGGCATGGAAGGCGTCTCGCTCGGCGGCTACTACTGCCCGCGCGCTGTGGCCTTCGAGCCCCGGTTTGCGTGCGGCGTGGTGTGGGGCGCGAATCACGACTGGCGTGACGTGCAAAAAAAGCGTCTGCAACGCGAAGGCGATTTTCCCGTGCCGCATTACTGGAAGCACGTCTGCTGGGTGTGGGGTGCGAAGGATATCGACGACTTCATGCGTATCGCCGAAAACGTGCATCTCGACGGCGTGCTCGATCGCATCCGCGTGCCGTTCCTCGTCACGCACGGCGAAAAGGACACGCAGATTCCGCTCGCGTGGGCGCAGCGCACCTATGACCAGCTGGTCAACAGCCCGCGTCGCGAACTGAAGATTTTCACGGATCGCGAAGGCGGCGCTCAGCACGCGAGCTTCGACAACCCGATCAACGCCGGCCATTACATCGCCGATTGGGTCGCCGAAGCGCTCGGCGGACGCACTCGCCTCCAATCGGCTCTCAACTCTCTTTAACTCTGCAAGTCTCAAGGAATTCAGGCATGAACATCATCGGCCCCGACTGTCTAGTCTTTGGCGTGGACGACGTCGCCGCGTGCAGCCAGTATCTCGTCGATTACGGCCTGCTGGCGGTCGCCGCCCGCCACGACGGCGAGGACGCGAGCGCAGGCGGACGCTTCGAGGCGCTGGATGGCACAGCCATCGAAATCCGCCCTGCCGACGACGCGCGCCTGCCGCCCTCGCTGGGCACCGCCAGCCTGCTGCGCAAGACGATCTACGGCATAGCCGACGCGGTCGCGCTCGACCAGATCGCCACCGAACTGCGCAAGGATCGCGAAGTCCACGCACTCCCCGACGGCTCGCTCGAAAGCACCGACGACATGGGCTTCGCGCTCGGCTTCCAGATCAGTGTGCGCCGCCCGCTCTCGCTGGCCGCTGAAGCCATCAACGCGCCCGGCGCCCCTGCTCAGCGCGCGCCGAACGTAATCGCCTCGAACGACGCCGCCGTGCTCACCCCGCGCACACTCTCGCATGTCGTCTACTTCGTGCCGGACGCAGCGCGCGCCGAAGCGTTTTATGTCGAGCGTCTCGGCTTTCGCTGCACGGATCGCTTCACGGGAGTCGGACCGTTTTTGCGCCCGGCGGGCACGCTCGACCATCATACGTTGTTCCTGATCGAGACGCCGCCGTTCATGAAGGGCTGCGAGCATTTCACGTTCCACATGGGCGGGCCGAGCGAAGTCGTGCAGGCAGGCACGCGCTTCGTCGAAAAGGGTTATCAGTCGTTCTGGGGACCGGGACGTCATCGTTTCGGTTCTAACTGGTTCTGGTACTTCAACAGCCCGTTGGGGTGCCACGTCGAATACGACGCCGACATGGATCTGCACGACGACGAGTGGCAGGCGCGCGCGGCGCCGATCAGCGCCGACGCCTCGCAGCTGTTCCTGCTCCAGCATCGCGAGAAGTGGGCACCAGGCGGCCCGCCGCCTGCGGCTCGTTGAATGCAGCGTGAAGCGCGATTCCGGACCGCGACCTTGCTCTATCTGACCGATCTCGACGCATTGCCGGTGCCGTGTTCGCGCGGCTTCGACCCGCACGGCGAGGGCCACGCGACGCTGTTCGTCGTGCGTCACGCGAGCGGTGTGCGCGCGTGGCGCGACGCGTGCCCGCACTACGGCGACACGCCGATGGCCTGGCGCAAGGACGCCTGGCTCGACGCAAGCGGGACGCGCATCGTGTGCCATGCGCACGGCGCGTTGTTCGACATCGAGAGCGGCGTCTGCGTGAAGGGTCCGTGCCTCGGCCAGCGGCTCACGCCGGTGCCGCTGCACATCGATGAACACGGGCGAGTGTTTCTGCAAGACCCCACCACAAAACAGCAACACCAGGAGACATCACCATGAACCAGCCAATGCGCCGCGTACTCGTCGTGGGCGGCGGATTTTCCGGCATGACGACGGCGATCGAATGCGCGAAACGCGGCTTCGAGGTCGATCTCGTCGAGATCGACGCGGGCTGGCGCTCGTATGGCGCGGGCATCAGCATCGGCGGCCCGACGTTGCGCGCGCTGCGCACCGTGGGCGTGCTCGACGCGCTTCTTGCGCGCGGCCATGCGGGCGACGGCGTCAATCTGTTCGCGCCGGACGGCACGCCGCTCGGCACGCTGCCAACCCCACGCGTAGCCGGCGACGACGTGCCCGGCGGTGGCGCGATCATGCGCCCGGTGCTCGCCGAGATCCTCGCGCAGGCGACGCGCGCGGCGGGCGTGAACGTCAGGCTCGGCTGCACCTTCGAGCGGCTCGATGCGCACGCCAATCACGTGAGCGTCACGCTCACCGACGGCAGCAAGGCGCGCTACGACCTCGTGGTCGGCGCGGACGGCCTCTATTCGAAAGTGCGCGCCGCCACCTTCGCGGATGCGCCCACGCCGCGCTACACCGGCCAGGGCGTCTGGCGGGCGGTGCTGCCGCGCCCGCAGGACGTCGTGTGCGCGTCGATGTGGCTCGGTCACAAGGTCAAAGCCGGCCTCAATCCCGTCTCCGCCGACGAGATGTACCTCTTCGTGACTGAGGACCGCCCGACGCGCGATTACGTCGACGCGGCCGCCGCGCCGGACATGCTGCGCGATCTGCTCGCGGGCTTCGGCGCGCCGGTCCTGCGGACCGTGCGCGAGCAGATCGGCGCGGATTCGAGCGTGATTTACCGCCCACTCGAAAGCCTGCTGATGCAGCGGCCGTGGTCGCGCGGGCGCATCGTGCTCTTGGGCGACGCCGTGCACGCGACCACGCCGCATATGGCGTCGGGCGCGGGCATCGGCATCGAGGACGGCATCGTGCTCGCGGAAGAACTCGCACACCACGCCGCACCTGCCGACGCGCTCGCAGCTTTCGAGGCACGTCGCTTCGAACGCTGCCGGCTCGTGGTCGAAAACTCTGGGCGCCTCGGCGAAATCGAAATCGCCAACGGCGACCGCGCCGAACACGCGCGCATCATGCATGAGACGCATCACTATCTCGCGCGCGCGATCTGAGGAGAAGCGGATCATGGACAATCAGGCCGCGCTCACGCCGGGCGTTACCACGCCCACACCCGTTCAATCGCTCGGTAGTTACCGCCGGGCCGCCTTCGCAGCACTGATGGCTGCCCACTGTGCAGGGATGGTGGATCTCGTCGCACTGCCCGTGTGGGTCGCCACGCTGATTGGCGGCTTGCGGCTTGACCCGCAACACGCCGGCGCCCTCCCCACCCTGTTCCTCGTGGGCGTGGTAATGAGTAGCGTGGTGTGCTCGCCGCTGCTGTTACGGCTATCCGCACGGCTGCTGCCCACGCGCGTCTTTGTGACGGCGGGCTTCGCGCTCGCGGCGCTCTCCTTCTATGGCGCCGGGCTGGCAGCCACCTATGCCGCGATGGCCGGGCTGCATCTGCTGGCGGGACTCGCCGCAGGGTCCAGCCTGAGCATCACGCACGGCACGATCGGCCGCAGCGCAAACCCGCACCGGCTGTTCGCGTTCGCGGGTTTCGCGCTCGGTGCGTTTTCGATCGCGTTTCTCGGTTTGACGCCGCACGCGGTGGCCGCCTATGGTCCGCGGGCCTTTTTTTCGATCGTCGCCGTCGTGATGACGGTCGCTGCTCTGATCAGCGCGTTGGCTTTCCCGGCCGTGGCAAGTGTCGGCGTGCAAGCCGCGCCCGCCAGGCCAGCGAAGCCGCACCTTGCCGCGCCCGTCTGGTTCGCGATCGCAGGCGTGAGCTGCATGGCGCTCACGCAAGCGATGCTGGCGAGCTTCGTCGCGCGCATGGGCATGGAGCGCGGTTTCGGGCTCGCGGCAGTCACCTCGGTTCTGATCGCGCTCGGCCTCGTCAATCTGCTGCCGGCGCCGCTCGCCGCGCTAACGCAGCACCGCCTTAACGCACGCGCCGTCGTGCTCGCGGGACCGCTCGGGCAGGCGGCGCTCGCACTCACGATCACGCTCGGCAGCGGCTTCTCGCCCTACGCTATTGCAACCGCCCTGTTTCCTGCCGTGATGATCTTCTGCCACACCTACGCATTCGGCCTGCTGTCGCGCATGGACGCGAGCGGTCGGGCCGCCGCCGCCACGCCCGCGATGGTGATGGCGGGCGCCGCCGCCGGGCCGCTGCTCGGCGGCGCGCTCGTCGAGCACTTTGGCTATGGCAGCCTGGGCTGCGCGGCGCTCGTCGTGGGCGCGCTCGCGTGCTGCTGCTTCGCGCGCATTCCGCGCTCCATCGCCACTTTTGACACCTCAGGACAGAACCCATGAAACCCGTGCGCCGCTTTATCGATCTGTCGATCTATCTCGAGAACGACGTGCTCTCCGATCCGCCGCCGCTCGCGCCGAAGATCACCTATCAAACCCACGCAGACACGCTGCCCGAATTCATGGCGATGCTGCCCGGCACGCGCGCCGTGGACTATCCCGACGGCGAGGCCGCTGCCGCCGAATGGGTCACGCTCACGACGCACAGCGGCACCCATCTCGACGCGCCATGGCATTTTCATTCGACCATGGACGCGCGCTTCGGCGAGCCGCGCCCTTCCATCACGATCGACGAAGTGCCGCTCGAATGGTGTTTCCAGCGCGGCGTGAAGCTCGATTTCCGCCATTTCCCCGATGGCTACGTTGCCACCGCCGCCGACGTTGAAGCCGAACTCGCGCGTATCGGCCACACGCTGGAGCCGCTCGACATCGTCGTCGTCAATACTTGTGCGGGCTCACGCTACGGCCACAACGACTACGTGAGCGCGGGCTGCGGCATGGGGCGCGAAGCGACGCTCTATCTGCTCGAGCGCGGCGTGCGCCTCACGGGCACGGATGCCTGGAGCTGGGATGCGCCCTTCGCTCATACCGCGCGGCAGGTCGCGCAAACCGGCGACACGTCGCTGATCTGGGAGGGTCACAAGGCGGGCCGCGAAATCGGCTACTGCCATCTCGAGAAACTGCACAACCTCGAAGCGCTGCCGCCGCACGGTTTCACGATCAGTTGCTTTCCGCACAAGATCCGCAAAGCGTCGGCGGGCTGGACGCGCGCCGTCGCCATCATCGAAGAGGAGGCGGCATGAAGTTCGCCACCCGACGCACTGCCTGCCGCGACGGCGAACTCCTGATCGTGTCGCGCGACCTCACGCGGGCGGTCTGCGCGCACGATATTGCTCCGTTGCTGCTCGATGCGCTCGAACGCTGGGACGCCCTCCTCCCGCGCCTCGCGGCGCGCTACGAAGCATTGAACGCGGGACAACTTGAAGACGCCTTCGCCTTCGATCCGCGCGCCTGTGCCGCGCCCTTGCCGCGCAGCCCGCAATGGTGCGACGCGTCGGCGTTCCTGAATCATGGGCGGCTGATGGAGCGCGCGTTCAATACCGAGCCGATCCCCGACTTCGACACGATTCCCGTGATGTACCAAGGCGCGAGCGACGATTTCCTCGGCGCGACCGACGACGTGCCGTTGCCCGACGAAGCACACGGCATCGACTTCGAAGGCGAATTCGGCGTGATTACCGGCGCGGTCCCGATGGCGGTCAACGCGCGCGACGCGCTAGCTCATATTCGCCTGCTGGTGCAACTGAACGACTGGAGCCTGCGCGCACTCGGGCCCCGCGAAATGAAGACCGGCTTTGGCTTCCTGCAGGCGAAGCCCTCGACCAGCTTCGCGCCCGTCGCGGTTACGCCCGACGAGTTGGGGCTCGGCTGGCGGGATGGACGTGTCCACCTCCAACTGCACGTCGAATGGAACGGCGCGTGGTTCGGCAATCCTTCAGGCCGCGAGATGAACTTCGACTTCGGCACGCTCATCGCGCACGCCGCGCAGACGCGGCGTCTTCGCGCCGGGACGATCATCGGTTCGGGAACCGTATCGAACGCCGATCGCACCGTTGGATCGGCTTGCATTGCGGAACGGCGCGTGATCGAAATACTCGAGCACGACGCGCCGGCCACGCGTTTCATGCGGTTCGGCGACAGCGTCCGTCTGGTCGCGCTTACCGAACAGGGCGAAGCGCCATTTGGTGCGATCGATCAGAAGGTTCAGCGTGCGGAAAACGGTTGAGGCGCAAAAAAGCATGATGCGCGAGATGCCCGTGAACGGAGCCTCAACCAAGGCGCCCACGCGCCGCACGTCGGCTCAACTGCTGTCGTAAGCGAGCCACACGATAAGTATCCGGTGAAGCCCCCCAGTCCAGCCCGCGCGCAAGCTAGTGCGCTTGCGTGTGGTTTCAAGCGATGAGGAAGCAACACGTCAATCTCAGGCGCGATGTGTCGGCAAGCGGGTCAGCACGTCCTTTAGATAGACGTGCGAATCGTGCCCGTTCAGTTGTGCCGAGCGGATCGGGCTCATGATGGTGGCGACACGTTCGCCGGTGCGAGGAGAGCCCGCAAACAACCCGTTTCCCTTCCCCTCGCCCAGGGACGGATCTGCTTCTCAACGATGCGACGGAAACGGATTGCGTCATGCTGCCCTCACCTCGGTCTGGATATCCAGCTCGCCGCACAACGCATGGAAATAGCCCGCGAAGTTCGGATCGCTGCGCGCGCCGATCGGCGAACGCGCGGCAATGTCGATGTCGTAGATCTTCTTCACCTGCGAGAAGCCGCTGCCGAGCACCTCGACGCGTTTGGACAACGCGACGGCTTCGTCGATATCGTGCGTGACCAGCACCACGGTCTTGTGGAACGTCTCGACCGCTTCCATCAGCACGCCCTCCAGATAGAGGCGCGTTTGATAGTCGAGCGCCGGGAACGGCTCGTCGAGCAGGATGATGTCGGGATCGTTGATCAGCGTGCGGATCAGCGGCACACGCTAGCGCATGCCGCCCATCGCCTGCCGCGATAGACGATGTCGCCGCTATCGGCCTCGAGCAGCCCCGCGATCACATTGAAGACGTCGTCTTGCCGCAGCCCGACGGCCCGATGATGCTGACGAAATCACGCTCGTGGATGTCGAAGGTGAGACCGCCGAGTACATCGACCGAACCCCGTTTGTTCGAAAACGATTTACGGATGTTGCGTAATGCGAGCTGAACTGACATGCATGCTCCTCGATCACGATTCATGGTGCGCCGGCACAAGCCGCCGCCGGCTGATCAGAGACCGCGCGGCGTGGCGAGAAAACGGCGGCGCATCGGCTTGAGCACGGCAATGGCGAGCAGCGCGGTCACGATGTCGAGCGTGATCGCCGTGGCGAACACCGGCACCCAGCTTCCCGCGTGCTGGTGCAGCAGCGCCGCCAGCGGGCCGCCGAAGATCGAACCGATGCCTTGCGAGATATACAGCCAGCCGTAGTTCTCGGTGGCGTGGCGGGTGCCGAAGGTATCGGTCAGCGTCGAGGGGAACAGCGAAAAAATCTCGCCCCAGCCGAAGAACACCACGCCCGACAGCAGCACGAACAG
>NZ_JAWRXB010000802.1:0-263 GCF_046535245.1 Paraburkholderia sp. SIMBA_030 | reverse complement strand
AACCAAAAGGCAATGCGCGATACAATAGACAAGCCTAGACCATAGCCACCTGACGCGCGCGTACGGCTATCATCTAAACGTGAGAATGGAATGAATACTTTTTCGCGATCTGCTTCAGGAATACCATGTCCATCATCTTCAACACTAACGAAGGCATTGCCTTTTTTGACACCAGCACTAATGATAATGGTTGTTTCTGCATAGCGTAACGAATTACCTGCAAGGTTTTGAATCACACGGTGTAAGTAACGTCTATCTGCAAC
>NZ_JAWRXB010000801.1:0-263 GCF_046535245.1 Paraburkholderia sp. SIMBA_030 | reverse complement strand
CGGTGAACCTGACAAAGGGCACGCAGGAGGCAAGCGATCAGGGGGCTTTCGCATGCCGAATTCCAGCGTTATGAGCTCCGTCCGTACGGAGTTCCTGGCGGCGGTGGCCGAAGGGGTCGGCCCCTATGAAGTAGCCGAACACCTGGGCGTTCCCTTGGATACGGTCCGGCTCTGGTTGTCCAGGCTGGGAGAGCTCACCACGGGACTCCACGTCATCAGCGGCCCCAATTGCGGGAGCAGCAACGCAGTCGCCTTTGTGCCAG
>NZ_JAWRXB010000800.1:0-263 GCF_046535245.1 Paraburkholderia sp. SIMBA_030 | reverse complement strand
CGCCGTTCTTGCTGTCCTCACCATTGCGATCAGCCTCGGCGGCCGCTGGTTTGGCCGGCACATCACGCTGGCAGGCAATAGCGACAGCACCCAGGCCGTCAGCATCACGATCGGCCGCGACACGCTCAACCTTTCGGAAAATACGATTCGCTTCCCGAGCCAGCGCCGTGCCGGCGTCGCCGAGCGCGCCGACTTGTATCTGACCTGGCCGGAAATGCAGGGCTACACGAAGAACGACCGCGAACGCTTCGACGACGTCGCCC
>NZ_JAWRXB010000799.1:0-263 GCF_046535245.1 Paraburkholderia sp. SIMBA_030 | reverse complement strand
ATCTGATCACCCGGCGAACGCCCTTCGCCTTCGAGCTTCGCCAGCACGAGCAGATCGGTCACGATGTGACGCATGCGCGACGCCTGCTGCTCCATGAGGTCGAAATAGCGGTTGCGCTCGTCTTCGGACAGCGGCAGCTCGCGCATCGTCTCCAGAAAGCCCGAGAGCACCGTGAGCGGCGTCTTGAGTTCGTGCGAGACGTTGGCCACGAAGTCGCGCCGCATGGCGTCCGTGCGTTCGAGTTCGGTGATGTCCTGCGAGAG
>NZ_JAWRXB010000798.1:0-263 GCF_046535245.1 Paraburkholderia sp. SIMBA_030 | reverse complement strand
AAGCCAGGGGGACGCACATGCACGACGGATGCTTCGAATGCACTGCCTCAGGACGTGATCGAACTTCGCGCGTGGCTAAGCGACTGGTACGACCATGCGTTCGCCGTGGGCTACATCTATCCGCCCTTCATGCTCGTCGAAGCGACTGCCGACCGTCTCGAAGGCTATTTCAAGGCGGGCCTGACGCCAGCCGAAGGCGCGAGGCGTTCTTCGGCTCCGTGCATTGAGAGGCAAGCAATGAGCTTCGACTAGTTCGACGCTCG
>NZ_JAWRXB010000797.1:0-263 GCF_046535245.1 Paraburkholderia sp. SIMBA_030 | reverse complement strand
ATTCTCGGCGTGCTGCCGCTCGCGATCAGTAACGGCGCGGGTTCGGCATCGCAGCACGCGATCGGCACGGGCGTGATCGGCGGTATGGTCACGGCCACGTTCCTCGCGATCTTCATGATCCCGATGTTCTTCGTCGTGATCCGCGCGAAGTTCGCAGGCGAGAAGGAAGACGCCGACGTCGCGCTCCAGCACTACGAAGAGCACCACGCGCACGACCATGACGACGATAACGCCGGTGGCGCGGGCGGCAACGGCGGCAACGG
>NZ_JAWRXB010000796.1:0-263 GCF_046535245.1 Paraburkholderia sp. SIMBA_030 | reverse complement strand
ATACGCAACGCTCGGCACACACGCGGCGATTTGCCGATCCGTCATCTTGCCGACAGCCGCCGTGCCGCCAGCTCCGCCGGCGGCGGCGCGCAGCACGCCGCGCACCTTGCGCGCGAGATCGTCGCGGCGGTAGGGCTTGGACAGCAGCGTGATGCCCGCGTCGAGCTTGCCGTGGTGGACGATCTCATCGCGCGTGTAGCCTGACGTGAACAGCGTCGGCACCGACGGCGAGCGGGCCGCGGCACGCCGCGCCAGCTCGACGC
>NZ_JAWRXB010000795.1:0-263 GCF_046535245.1 Paraburkholderia sp. SIMBA_030 | reverse complement strand
GGCTTCGGACCGAAGATCTTCGACAGGTGCTTGACGGTCAGGATGTCGGTTCCGGTCGCGATGCTCGACCGGGCGATCGACGGCGCACCGTCGGTATGGATTGCTCCGGGGGGAAGTACGTCGCCCGGCGCAAACGTCAGATTTGGGGCCATTCTGTCATCCCGACTAGCTGGTGATGGAAACCGCGAACTTCAGACGAGTCGCCTTCGATTGCCCGCTTGCCGCCTCCATCGGCTACGTCCCCAAGCTGCTCAACTTCCTCA
>NZ_JAWRXB010000794.1:0-263 GCF_046535245.1 Paraburkholderia sp. SIMBA_030 | reverse complement strand
CCCGCAACGATGGCGCCAAAGGTGAGCAACGTGGAGAGGAACCGTCCCGCGGCCGTGACGGGGAAGCCATTGATGGCGTCCTGCACGGCTGAAACGAGCCGACCTGTAGGCAACAACAGCAAGATGCCGCCAGCAACCACAATCGAAGGCGCGATGTCTACGCCGGCCCATCGAAGCATCAACGCGATAAAGGTCACCAGGAACGCGCACGCCATGGTGACGAAGAAATCCGCGGTCCGCCACTTGGTCAGTTGACGTGCCAG
>NZ_JAWRXB010000793.1:0-263 GCF_046535245.1 Paraburkholderia sp. SIMBA_030 | reverse complement strand
CGCCGCCCGGACCGCGGACGCTGGACACCAGATTGCTACGGCGCAATTTGGCGAAAAGCTGTTCGAGGTAGGACAGGGAGATGCCTTGGCGCTCGGAGATATCGGCCAGGGACACCGGCCCGTGCTGCGCGTGCAACGCCAGATCGAGCATGGCGGTCACGGCGTATCGGCCTTTTGTAGTCAGTCGCATGGACAATTACCACGGAGTTCGGAATGGGGCGAGTATGCAATTCCCGAGTGTTTAAGTCAACTATAAGACCTAG
>NZ_JAWRXB010000792.1:0-263 GCF_046535245.1 Paraburkholderia sp. SIMBA_030 | reverse complement strand
GCACGGTATCGCGGCGGAACACCAGCCATTCGGAGAGGATTTCCAGCAGGTTTTTCACCGCCGGACGACCATCCAGACCGATCATATTAAGGTTAATACGATAGCTCTTTTCCAGATCGGTGGTAGCGAAGAGGTGGTTCATCACCTGATCCATATCCACGCGGTTGGAACGCGGCACAATCACCAGGCGGGTCGGGTTCTCGTGGTCAGATTCATCGCGCAGATCGTCAACCATCGGCAGCTTTTTGTTGCGCATTTGCGCA
>NZ_JAWRXB010000791.1:0-263 GCF_046535245.1 Paraburkholderia sp. SIMBA_030 | reverse complement strand
ACGACGGGCGCTGCGCTTGTTGCGTTGAGCTTCAGTATTGCCGGGCGTCATGGCCCGACGCTTTCGCTGGCGACGGGCGCGGTGTTCGCGGGGGCTGCGAGTATTGCGAGTGGATTGCGGCTGTTTGCGCCGTCGCATCGGGGGCAGGCAAGCGTCACGGTTACGACGGTTACGGCGAAAGAACAGTAAGCAAAGCGAGGGCGAGTATTGCGCTCGCCGCCACTGCGCTTCACGCGAACTTCGCGTGAAGCGATGCCGCTCAC
>NZ_JAWRXB010000790.1:0-263 GCF_046535245.1 Paraburkholderia sp. SIMBA_030 | reverse complement strand
CATCGAAGGCGGCAGGGAGTGCCATCAATGTCGGCTGTTCTGCGGACCAGACGTCTGCGATCGTGCCGGGCAAGGTGCCGTGCGCTATGTCGCGCCACAGATCCTGGCAATGCTGTTCCAGCCAGGCATTCAACGCCGCCAGATCTGGAAAGTCCGGCATCTGTTGCCAAAGTCGCGGTCGGGCATCCTGAACATTCTTCTCGACTTGACCCTTCTCCCAACCTGCGGCGGGATTGCAAAACTCAGGCGCAAAGACGTAGTGG
>NZ_JAWRXB010000789.1:0-263 GCF_046535245.1 Paraburkholderia sp. SIMBA_030 | reverse complement strand
CGTCCTGCGACGGAATGCATTCACCAGAAGGGCCTCGCAATTCGAAAGTTTTCGTCGGCCCGTAATAGCCGCCGGACTTTGTTTGTCCGGTCGCCGCTTGCAATGCACCCCACGCGCCCTGAGCCAGCGTGTTGAAAAACAGGCCGATCAATGACATTGCGATGTTGCCCCACCAGCTATCGCGCGCAAGGTTGGTTCCAGCAAGGCCCGGATGGCAGGCCACTGCCGTAACAGGTGTACCCGCCGCTCGCAGTCGCCGATCC
>NZ_JAWRXB010000788.1:0-263 GCF_046535245.1 Paraburkholderia sp. SIMBA_030 | reverse complement strand
CGGCACGCCCGGCGCCAGCAGTATGGATTCAAGATGCCCCTGGTACTGCCCCCCGACATCCACGCTTCGGCATAGCGCAACGTAGGTTTGCGGGTCAAGCGCCTGCACCGTGCCTTCAGCGTCAACGATCACCTGGGTCTGCAGCGAGCCTGCGGGCGCGGCTTCCTGTTCGGCGAAGTTGTGCAGCGCAGCAACCAGCAACGTCACCTCGCTGACCTCGGTCTGCGACTGGCCCAACCCGCCAGGTACGGTAGACGAACCAG
>NZ_JAWRXB010000787.1:0-263 GCF_046535245.1 Paraburkholderia sp. SIMBA_030 | reverse complement strand
TCCAAGTCTTAGCTTTACACTGTTAATAAATGATTTAATTTTATTTACATTCCCTCCAAAAAAAGAATCATAAGATCCAAAGCCTGATGATGTATTAGAGTTTAATAAAGCAAGAGCGGCATCACATCTCTTAATCAAATCAACATAGATGGTTTTAGAATCATCATAAGCTGGATTCGGATATTTATCAACCTGTACCGCTTGTGAATAAGGAACATCCCCATAAGTATCAACCAATAAGCTGTAAATATAAACTTCTAAAG
>NZ_JAWRXB010000786.1:0-263 GCF_046535245.1 Paraburkholderia sp. SIMBA_030 | reverse complement strand
CGGTCGAAATGGCGCCGTTCGGCGTGCGGGTGCATATCGTCCTGCCGGGCCGCTCGCCGGAGACCCGCTTCGGCCAGAATGCCCGGCCGCATCTGCGCGGCGCCGATGATCCGGATTACGCACCGCTGATCCAGCAATTCGTCAAAAACGTGCAGGAGGATACCGGCCCGGTCACCCACGCGCCCGATGTCGCCGAAGCCGTCTGGCGCGCCGCCACCGATCCCGCAGCACCGCTGCGCATTCCTGGAGGCGCCGACGCCGAG
>NZ_JAWRXB010000785.1:0-263 GCF_046535245.1 Paraburkholderia sp. SIMBA_030 | reverse complement strand
GCGCCCGCAGCTGTCCAGCTGCTACCTGACCACCGTGCCGGACGACCTGTCGGGCATCTACCACGCGATCCACGACAACGCCATGCTGTCGAAATTCGCCGGTGGCCTGGGCAACGACTGGACCCCTGTGCGTGCACTGGGCTCCTACATCAAGGGCACCAACGGTAAATCCCAGGGCGTCGTACCCTTCCTGAAAGTGGTCAACGACACCGCCGTTGCGGTCAACCAGGGCGGCAAGCGCAAGGGCGCTGTCTGTGCCTACC
>NZ_JAWRXB010000103.1:0-427 GCF_046535245.1 Paraburkholderia sp. SIMBA_030 | reverse complement strand
GTTCCACCCAACCAGCGTGATGGTATCCGGCTTCGACATCATCTTCTTCTGGATTGCCCGCATGATCATGATGACCATGCACTTCATCAAAGATGAAAATGGCAAACCGCAGGTGCCGTTCCACACCGTTTACATGACCGGCCTGATTCGTGATGACGAAGGCCAGAAGATGTCTAAATCCAAGGGTAACGTTATTGATCCGCTGGATATGGTTGACGGTATTTCGCTGCCAGAACTGCTGGAAAAACGTACCGGCAATATGATGCAGCCGCAGCTGGCGGACAAAATCCGTAAGCGCACCGAGAAGCAGTTCCCGAACGGTATTGAGCCGCACGGTACTGACGCGCTGCGCTTCACCCTGGCGGCGCTGGCGTCTACCGGTCGTGACATCAACTGGGATATGAAGCGTCTGGAAGGTTACCGTAAC
>NZ_JAWRXB010000784.1:0-263 GCF_046535245.1 Paraburkholderia sp. SIMBA_030 | reverse complement strand
CCGAGCCGCCCCCCGCGGACCCCTACGGAGAGCCCCACCGGCGTGCCGCCGTCGGGCAGGTTGCGCGGGAGTGGGTCAAGACGCTCCAGCTTCCCAGCATGAAACCGTCGCTGGTGCGCCGTTCGGCGCTGGTGCTGAAGTCGCTGGTTCACGAGCCCACGGGCGCTGTGCTGGCGGCCCCCACAACGTCCCTGCCCGAAGGCATCGGCGGAACGAGGAATTGGGACTACCGGTACTGCTGGCTGCGTGATGGGTCCATGACG
>NZ_JAWRXB010000783.1:0-264 GCF_046535245.1 Paraburkholderia sp. SIMBA_030 | reverse complement strand
CGCGCAACAACTCGACGAAGCCGGGAAGGCGACCGGATACAAGGTCAGCTATCGCAAGTTCGGCGGCGGCGGCGATGTGATTCGTGCCATGGCGTCGGGCAACGTGCAGCTCGGCGAGGCGGGATCGAGCCCGGTTGCCGCCGGCCTGAGTCAGGGATTGCCGATCCAGCTCTTCTGGATTCTCGACAATATCAACAACGCGGAAGCGCTCGTCGCGCGCAAAGGCAGCGGCGTGACCACGATCGCGCAACTCAAGGGCAAACG
>NZ_JAWRXB010000782.1:0-264 GCF_046535245.1 Paraburkholderia sp. SIMBA_030 | reverse complement strand
CGCTGGTCCCATTTCATACCTGCCGATGGGTGCTCTGAGGACGCTCAGTGTCCTCTCGGCACGGACGCGGCTGGGTTTGGAGATGCGGTCGTTGCTGCCTACCGCCGTCGTCGAGATGCGCGCAGTCCTCGCCGCCGACGGGACGCTGGAGGATTTCATGAGCCTTACCACCCCCACCCTGATGCTGAGCGGCGGCTGGAGCCCGGCATATTTCGCCGAAACGGGCCGAGCCTTGGCCGCGGCGGTGCCAGCCATCGAGTTGGC
>NZ_JAWRXB010000781.1:0-264 GCF_046535245.1 Paraburkholderia sp. SIMBA_030 | reverse complement strand
CAAAATATCCGGATCCTAAAGTTACTTTATGGTTATCTGTTGTCCATGTTCCTACATTATGCTGCAGTTTTCCTGAAGCAGCAAAATCATCCAGGAGGCTTATAGAATCTTCTTCATCAAAGTAGACATCTCCCGTTATTAAACTTCCATTGCTTTTTATAGTTTTAGCCTTACCACTGTTTCTGTAATATATAGACCGGATGTCTACTTTCATCCCTGGCTGCCATTCTGATGATCCGTAAATATTAAGTTCTCTATTGATAC
>NZ_JAWRXB010000780.1:0-264 GCF_046535245.1 Paraburkholderia sp. SIMBA_030 | reverse complement strand
CCCACGACCTTGCCACAGGCTTCACCCGCCAGGCACTGATCGACCTGCAGCTCACCCACTATTGGCCGTCCCTGGACGCTCAAATCAGCCAACAACCTTGAGAACATCACCCATGAAACTGCCTGTTTCCGTCATCTTCGGCCTTAGTGCCCTGGCCTTTTCCATTGGCGCCTTGGCCGCCGACACCTACGCCCCCACACCCGACCCACAACAGGGTGACGGCCGCGTTTCGAGCTTCTACACCTGGACCAAGGCGATCCCCGC
>NZ_JAWRXB010000779.1:0-264 GCF_046535245.1 Paraburkholderia sp. SIMBA_030 | reverse complement strand
CCGCGGTCATTGCAACGCGCCGTGAACGAAGCCGACAGCGTATGCTCGCGGCTGGGTCGAGCCAAACCGCATAGCGCGACGCGATCAATCGCCATCCACCGCGAATCAATTGAAGCAAAAAGCAAAGGAAAGCAATATGGCCTGGGAACAATTCGAACATGGCTGGCGGCGTGCGCCGCTGCAGGCGCCCGCCAAAGGGCTCGTGGTCCTGATGCACGGCGTGGGCAGCAACGCGCGCGACCTCATGCCGCTCGCCGACATCTG
>NZ_JAWRXB010000778.1:0-264 GCF_046535245.1 Paraburkholderia sp. SIMBA_030 | reverse complement strand
CATGCCAACGAGCAGCTAATAGCATGGCAACCTGATTTGATCGTCTTAGCTGGGTTTATGCGTGTACTAAGTGGCTCATTCATTGATAATGTACCAGCGCCCATGATTAATCTTCACCCTTCTCTACTTCCGGTGATAAAGCTAACGGCTTCTTAAATCATGGCAACTATCTGGCGTACGGTCTCGGTGCCACGACCTCATGGACGCTTGGCATTCCGCACGGTTTTGCGGTGATGCATGGTAAGACACGGCGCGGTGCCTTGG
>NZ_JAWRXB010000777.1:0-264 GCF_046535245.1 Paraburkholderia sp. SIMBA_030 | reverse complement strand
ATTATCATCGGCGCTAGAGTAAAAACACTCTATGATTGCATTTCACGCACCGTGACGCGTTTTCTTCGATAGTGAACGGACGTTTCGTTCATCTGGCGTTCATATTCCTTGCTGCCATCGCTCTTTGGGGCTACTCTCCGTGGGCAACGTTGGAGCAAGAGATGATCAAGACCACCGTCGCGGCGTCCGTATTTGCCGCTTATGCCTTTGCGATGTTCGCAATCGCCTCCCTTCCGCAGAACCTGCCGGCAGTGCCGGTCGACC
>NZ_JAWRXB010000776.1:0-264 GCF_046535245.1 Paraburkholderia sp. SIMBA_030 | reverse complement strand
AGGCTCAGGCACTTGACGCGACGCCGGGAAGGCTATATTCCTCGACAAATAGCATCCGGAAAATCGATATATGCTCGACGGCGTATCTTTGGATCAACTGCGCACCTTTATCGCTGCCGCAGACGAAGGAAGCTTCTCCGCAGCAGGACGTAAGCTGCGGAGGGCGCAGTCTGTGGTGAGCCAGACGCTCGCTAACCTTGAGGCGCAGATCAATGTTCCCTTGTTCGACCGGAGCGGTCGCTATCCGCAATTGACGGAGCAAGG
>NZ_JAWRXB010000775.1:0-264 GCF_046535245.1 Paraburkholderia sp. SIMBA_030 | reverse complement strand
GGCTGCACGGTCGCGCCCGGGTTCGAGTTCGCGGAATTCGAGCTCGCGGACGCGACCGCACTGGCCGCCGCGTTTCCCGAGTACGCGGAATACGTCGCGGGGCTCGCGCAGCGTCCTGACGCGTGAACGTGCCGGCTGCCGCAGACGACAGCCGTTCCGCGCGGTCCCGACCAAACCCGTTTAGAATGCAACGTGGTGCAGGATCGGCCGCGGACCTGCCGCGGCGGTCGCTGCCAGCCGTATCGACGGCCGCCTCCGTCGCAC
>NZ_JAWRXB010000774.1:0-264 GCF_046535245.1 Paraburkholderia sp. SIMBA_030 | reverse complement strand
ATGCGGTGCGTGCGAATCGTCTCCAGTAATCGCAGGCGTTGTTCTGGAAAGGCCTTCCAGGCGTCATCGCCATGGCGTTTGCGGTCGGGGTAGAACATCACGCTAGTGACCACGAATTTGACCCGGGCCGGGCTGTGGATCAGCCATTTGAGCAGTGTTTGTTCCTGTTCTTCATCAAGGATACGGCGATCGTCGGCGGACAGGTTGCGGCGAGTACGGCTGTCGGTGACAAACCATTCAATATCACCGTCGGTGAACTGATAC
>NZ_JAWRXB010000773.1:0-264 GCF_046535245.1 Paraburkholderia sp. SIMBA_030 | reverse complement strand
GCCAGCTCGGGCAGCGAGACGGCCGGGTTAGTGCCGCTGACCCACAGCATCCGGATGGAGCCGTCTTCGGCATACACATCATCTGCATGACGTGTGTCGGCGGGGAGTAGTGCGGGATGGAGAAGGGGTCGACGTTCCAGACCCGGGCGAGATCCTTGACGTGCGCGTCGTTTGACCAGTTACGGAAGGCGGCCAGGTCGCCGTCGGCGCCGCATTCGCGGGTGTTCTCCGCCGTGGGCTGGCCGTTCATTTGCAGGATGCCAC
>NZ_JAWRXB010000772.1:0-264 GCF_046535245.1 Paraburkholderia sp. SIMBA_030 | reverse complement strand
ATCATGACCGATCCCGATCTGCGCGGCGCCTTGGGCAGGCAGATCATTTTCTCAGCCTGCGTGCTGCTGTTCGAAATTCCGCTCGGCGTCGGGCTTGCACTCGCGATGCCGGCGTCCGGCTGGCGCGCATCGGCGGCGCTCGTGGTGCTCGCGATGCCGCTGCTGATTCCATGGAATGTGGTCGGCACGATCTGGCAGATCTTCGGCCGGCCCGATATCGGTCTGCTTGGCTACGTACTCAATCGTATCGGCGTCGACTACAAC
>NZ_JAWRXB010000771.1:0-264 GCF_046535245.1 Paraburkholderia sp. SIMBA_030 | reverse complement strand
GCCTGGCGGCTTCTGTTGCTGCTCAGGATATGGCAGGGTCGGCCGGTTTGCATCATTCGTCATCGGGGGCTCCTTTATTGTCGGACGATTACCAAACATCTGCAGGCAACCACAGTTCCATCGCATCGCAGTCTTTTCCAGCGAGGTAACAATAGGGCTTTCAGATGTTTAACCAGATGTTCAACAAGAGGAAACGGATGGCTTGCTGACCCTCCTGACAGAGTGGACGGCTTTTGCCGGCGGAATATTACGCCGCTCGGCGAC
>NZ_JAWRXB010000770.1:0-264 GCF_046535245.1 Paraburkholderia sp. SIMBA_030 | reverse complement strand
ATTATTTTTATCAGACAGACAGCGCCTGCAACAAGCGTGAACCGGGCACAGGTTGTCCAGCTATCAATGGCGAGAACCGTACGCTAGCTATTCTAGGGACGAGCGATGCCTGTATTGCTCAGCATCCATCTGACATGGCAGTGGCGATGCGCTTGCTGGATGCCACTATCGAAACAGTTAAGGCGGATGGTTCGACTCGTTCTATCAATGTGAAAGACTTTTATTGCTTACCAAAAGATACGCCGCATATCGAAAACGTATTAG
>NZ_JAWRXB010000769.1:0-264 GCF_046535245.1 Paraburkholderia sp. SIMBA_030 | reverse complement strand
CATATAGAAACCAGCAGTATCTAGAGTGAAAACGAGGAATATCGCATGACAGACTATTCAGAACAGAACACTCAGCAACCCTACAACCGTGCGGACGAGCCGCCCACGACTGTGCGCCCTGTTATGCAACCTGACAATCCTTATGCCAGTACACGCGGCAGCATTACGAGTAAGCAGCTACCAGCATTCGATGAAGCAATCATCAATAAGTACAATCGCTCAGGGCCACGTTATACCTCTTATCCGACTGCTCTAGAGTTCGCG
>NZ_JAWRXB010000768.1:0-264 GCF_046535245.1 Paraburkholderia sp. SIMBA_030 | reverse complement strand
GAGGAATTCGAGTTGGGCGTCGTGGGCGTTTCGGCGCCCGTGTATGACTTCAAACAACGGGTTGTGGCCGCCTTCAACGTCAGCGCCCCCAAGCAACGGTTCGGACGCCACTTGGACCAGGCCGGACAGCTCGCCGCCAAAGTAGCCAGGGACTTCTCCGTCGCGCTCGGCGCCTCCCCCGGCCCCAGCAGGGCGTAAGCGTGTCTTAGCGCAGCGATTTGTCGTCGGGATTTCGGGGCACCACGTAGGTGCTGCCGTCCGGAC
>NZ_JAWRXB010000767.1:0-264 GCF_046535245.1 Paraburkholderia sp. SIMBA_030 | reverse complement strand
AGTTCTTTATCGACGAGCGCGGCACCGAACCGCATTTCTTCACCGAGGAAGCGACCCGCGATGGCCGCAGCGCGGCCGATTTCCACCAGAAGACCTATGAATATGGCCAGGCGCATCTGCCGGTGCGCGAGCAGAAGAAGGTCGTCGGCCATGCCGTGCGCGCCATGTATCTCTATGCGGGCATGGCCGATATCGCCACCGAGTATAACGACGACACGCTGACTTCGGCGCTCGAGACGCTCTGGGACGACCTGACGACCAAGC
>NZ_JAWRXB010000766.1:0-264 GCF_046535245.1 Paraburkholderia sp. SIMBA_030 | reverse complement strand
CTGGATGCGCGCCTTGGGCAGCCCGGTTTCGGCGACGGCGCGGTCGATCAGCGCATCACCCAGGGCCTCGATCTGTTCGGCGATGGTTTCGAGGAAGTGGGCCCGCTGTTCCACCGAGGTTTCGCGGTATTCATCGAACGCCGCCCAGGCCAGTGCGCAAGCTTGGGCCACGTGCTCGCCGGTGCCGCCGGCATAGGCGGGCTCAAGGGCTTGGTCGGTGGCCGGGTCGATGGCGCGGATCGCTTCGCGGCTGCCGGTCACGGC
>NZ_JAWRXB010000765.1:0-264 GCF_046535245.1 Paraburkholderia sp. SIMBA_030 | reverse complement strand
GACGGGGCGGTAGTTTCGCATGTCCGGGACATCTCCAGTCGCTGTTTTGCGGTGGTGCCGGATGGTCTTGGTGTCGCTGGCCGTGTAGGTGATCAGGTCGTTCGGAGTTACGTCCAGGGCATCGCAGAGTGCAACGAGGACCTTGAAGGAGATCCGTTCAGGTTCCTGGGTCACGATCCGCCAAATGGCATTGGCGGTCAAGGTGATGCCGCGATCGTGCAATAGGGCGGCGAGTTCCTTGGCCGTATGGACCCCGCGGCGTGC
>NZ_JAWRXB010000102.1:0-430 GCF_046535245.1 Paraburkholderia sp. SIMBA_030 | reverse complement strand
GTCGACGAGGAAGGCCCAGTCGATCACGCGCCCCGTGCGGCTCGAAAAATAATTCACGGCGCGATGCTCCTGCAGATCGTCGAGCGTTCGCGGCATGCCGTGGCTTTCGAGGTACGAGGGCGCCGCGCACGACACGCCTTCGAACAGCCCGATGCGCCGCGCGACCAGCGACGAATCCTGCAACGCGCCCACGCGCACCACGCAATCGACGCCTTCGCCGACAAGGTCGATCTGGCGATCGGTCACGCCGAGTTCGATCGAGATGTTCGGATGGGCGGCGAGAAACTCGGGCAGCGCGGGCACCATGATCTGCTTGGCCATCGCGGGCGGCAGGTTCACTTTGAGGCGGCCGCGCGGCACGTTGCGCGCCTGCGATACCGCGGCTTCCATGTCGTCGATTTCGCGCAGAACCCCGACGCAGCGCTCGTAG
>NZ_JAWRXB010000764.1:0-264 GCF_046535245.1 Paraburkholderia sp. SIMBA_030 | reverse complement strand
AGTCGGGGAGTCTGCGCACGGCCAAGGCCTCGGTTCGCAGTCGCTGGATCGTCCCGGCGGTAGAAGGCTATGCGACGACGTTACCGCCGCTGGGTCGCTATCAAATGCCGGTGCAAAGCCTGATCGTTGCCACCGAGCCTCTGTCCGCCGGGACTTGGGACGATATCGGCCTGGATCGCGGCCAGGCCTTCAGCGAAAGTAGCCGTCAGGTGACGTACGGCCAGCGCACCGCCGACAACCGTTTGGTATTCGGGGCACGGGGCG
>NZ_JAWRXB010000763.1:0-264 GCF_046535245.1 Paraburkholderia sp. SIMBA_030 | reverse complement strand
CGCGATCGTCGAATCGGGAACCCACGGCAATCAGAAAGTCGCAATCTTCGACCGCATAATTCGCGCACGCGGCGCCGTGCATGCCGAGCATGCCAAGCGACAATTCGTGCTTTGCCGGTATGGCGCCGAGACCCATTAGCGTCGTCACTACCGGGATCCTGTAACGCTCCGAGAACGCGCGCAGCTCGGCTGCTGCGCCCGCTGCGATGACACCGCCGCCGACGTATAACAGCGGACGTTCGCTCTGCCGCAGAAGATCGAAGA
>NZ_JAWRXB010000762.1:0-264 GCF_046535245.1 Paraburkholderia sp. SIMBA_030 | reverse complement strand
CGCGATGGCCGCGATATTTGCCGCGATCTGCGCACGTACAGCGATGTGCCGATCATCATGGTGACGGCGCAGGTGGAGGAGGTCGATCGCCTGATCGGCCTCGAACTCGGCGCCGACGACTACATCTGCAAGCCGTTCAGTCTGCTCGAACTGGTTGCGCGCGCGAAGGCGATTATGCGCCGCTCGCGCTTCGACCGTTTTCCCGAAAGCGTGCCGCTGCACCTCGACGAAGAGCGGTTCGTGGCGACGTTTCGCGGCGTGGAG
>NZ_JAWRXB010000761.1:0-264 GCF_046535245.1 Paraburkholderia sp. SIMBA_030 | reverse complement strand
GCCGGGCAGACCGCTTTCAACCGGCACGCGCAACACGAAGCGCGCGTTTTCCGGCGTGAAGCGATGCAGCCCGCCCTGCAATCCGCAGACAAAGCCGCCGTCCGCGTGCGGCAGCACGAAACCGGTTTGCGCGGGCGCCTCCCAACTGCTGCGCTCGCCGCTTTCGGGTACATAGCGATGCACGCGGCGTCGTTTGATATCGACGAAATACAGCGCGCGCTCGCGCTCCACCCACACGGGGCCTTCGCCGAGCAGCGCGCCCAC
>NZ_JAWRXB010000760.1:0-264 GCF_046535245.1 Paraburkholderia sp. SIMBA_030 | reverse complement strand
CGTGACGTCGCGCGTCGACGTCAGCTTCGCGCGTCGATGCGATATCCCGTCTTGTGGTGCACGTCATGCGACGCGTAGGTCACACATGCCGTGCGGAGGAATCCCGGCATCTTCGTGGCTTCGCCCGCACGCGGATGCGAGGCCGGCCGATGAAGCACGCGCACGAGCCGGCGAGCATTGCGCCTGCCCGTGCCGGACCTCCGGAAAAAGTAGGTGCTTCAATGACCGGAATAGAGTTTCCTGAGCGCGTCGAGCTCGCCGCTC
>NZ_JAWRXB010000101.1:0-436 GCF_046535245.1 Paraburkholderia sp. SIMBA_030 | reverse complement strand
AGCTTTTTTTACCATAACAGTACGATGACTGACTAGCTGACGTGCTTCTGCGCGAGTTGAGCCAAAGCCCATGCGATATACAACGTTGTCTAGACGGCTCTCAAGCATTGCTAGCAAGTTTTCACCAGTAGCGCCACGCTTACGAGCAGCTTCTTTATAGTAGTTCGCGAATTGACGCTCTAGTACACCATAAATACGCTTAACTTTTTGCTTTTCACGCAACTGTAGAGCATATTCTGAGGTCTTGTTACGGCTTACGCCATGCTGACCTGGTGGACGACCAGCTTTCTTCGTTTTTACGTCATACGGTTTAACGCCAGACTTAAGGCCTAAATCCGTACCTTCACGACGTGATAATTTCAGTTTTGGTCCAATATAGCGGGCCATTGTTATGTCTCCTATAAGCTTTTAGTATAAAAAGCTTCGTCTTTAATAT
>NZ_JAWRXB010000759.1:0-264 GCF_046535245.1 Paraburkholderia sp. SIMBA_030 | reverse complement strand
CGTTGTCCAGTGCCACCCGTGTTAGGGTGATGGGATACGGCGTGGAGAGATCCAGCGGACCGCTATCTTCCTCTTCTTCAACCTGTTCAGAAGGGGGCATTTTTTTGCTGTCGATATTGACCTGGATGTTTTTCAGCGCCAGATCATTAATACAAACACTGCTGTTCCACAGGCACTCAAGCCCGACCGCCAGATGCAGATTGCCTGCTTTTACCGCCACGCCTGGCTGCTCATAACGAACGTCAGACAAGGTGAGATCGCGCC
>NZ_JAWRXB010000758.1:0-264 GCF_046535245.1 Paraburkholderia sp. SIMBA_030 | reverse complement strand
GGTTATTTTTTTGCCTCGGGTTCGCACTCTACCTGTACCACACCAAGATGGACGAGATGCTGGACCATTTCAAAAATAGCCGTTCGGTTGCTCCAGCCAAGTACGGTGGTCCATTAGGAAAGATACGGGCTGTCATGAATATCGCCTCCTTCCTGACGTTCCCTTCTCTTCGTAAGTACTCCGGCGCCCGAGAGGAAGACATCGACAACTTCCCTCCACGGCTCAAGGGGAAGTTGGTCATGTTGTATTGGGGAGTAATAGGAC
>NZ_JAWRXB010000757.1:0-264 GCF_046535245.1 Paraburkholderia sp. SIMBA_030 | reverse complement strand
CATGATGCATTGACCGTGATATCAGTAATGCCTGCTGCTTGTAGTGCTTTAATATGCCAAACTATAAGCGGTTGACCTGCGACTTCAACCAAAGGCTTTGGCGTCTCAAGCGTTAATGGACGTAGGCGTGTGCCCTTGCCCGCTGCCAAAATCATGGCTTGTGTAATCGTAGAGGTAGACATCTGCGCTCCTATCTTTATTATTTAAATTGATTTAGCTGAGCGTCATCTACGCTGAAGCAAACTTCTCTTTATAAGCAGGTAG
>NZ_JAWRXB010000756.1:0-264 GCF_046535245.1 Paraburkholderia sp. SIMBA_030 | reverse complement strand
CAGCTATTTCTGAGCGTGATGCAAGTGAATGGTATCGCTGCGATTGAATCGGGAACGACGACAAAACTGGTGCCAGATAATATTGCTAAGCAATCTGGTGTGGCAGTTGATTTACGCGGTGATAGTGTTGGCGAGTCGCTCGCTACTCGAGTTATTTATTTGACCAACACCCAAGCTGCAGAAGTATTAGGTGTTATTCGCCCATTGATGCCGCAGTCGGCTCACGCGGCCGCTGTACCTGGTGTCAATGCGCTAGTCTTGTCC
>NZ_JAWRXB010000755.1:0-264 GCF_046535245.1 Paraburkholderia sp. SIMBA_030 | reverse complement strand
ATATGGTGATTAATATGTTATAACGTGATTTTTAGGGCTTTATTTCAAAATTCTTTTTCTTACTTCATTTTTTCATTGAGAAAACTAATGCATTTTTCAGTCACAGCCTTCAGATGTTCTGGCAGTTGATTTTCTATCCAGGGTTCCCTGGCTCCAAAGGTATGGTTGGCATTTTCAACAAGAAAAAGTTCAGAATTCGGATTCAAAATATGAAGATGCTCTGCCTGTCCGACATCTACTGCTTCATCTTGTGTTCCGTGAATA
>NZ_JAWRXB010000754.1:0-264 GCF_046535245.1 Paraburkholderia sp. SIMBA_030 | reverse complement strand
AACTTGCTGCCTGCGTATTTGCCGGAACTGTCCATGAAACCTGTGCTGAATTGGAAGTGAGTGCACCTACGGGATTCAGAGCCGGAACTCCACAGTCGGAATACGCATCTGCTGAGAAGGCAAAAATATTGGGAATTCCACTTCCTGCACTTTTGGATACTGTAATACTTTGTATAGGTTTGGCTTGGTTGGCCGCATCAATATTTAATACAGACTGATAGAGTCTTGGATTAGTTGAGTTAGCCTCCAAAACATCATTCGTCC
>NZ_JAWRXB010000100.1:0-437 GCF_046535245.1 Paraburkholderia sp. SIMBA_030 | reverse complement strand
GGGGGCTATCTCACGCCCGCTTGAGGATTTCGAATTCGGTCTCGGGGACGAGCAGCGAGTATTCGATGCGCCCGGGGATCAGCTTCAGTTCTGCCTTGCCGTTCATAGAGGAAGGCACCACGCGTTCCAGAACCGTCTTGCCGAAGCTGTTTTCGCTGAATTCATGGATCTCGGTCTTGTCGGGCAGCGCTTCTGCCCACGTGACTTCGATCGCCCGCCTGCCGTTCAGTTCCGCCTCGCGGCAGTTCAGCGTGATCGACGCCGCGCCGCCGGCGATTGCGCCGAAGGAGGCGGAGTTGACGATCAGCTCGTGCAGCGCCAGTCCGAGATGGACGGCAGCGTTCGGCGTCATATGGGCGTTGATCCCATAGATCGGCAGCGAGCCAGCAGTCTCCGGCCAGTAGGGCGCGAACTGCTTTTGGGCGAGTTCGAACAGA
>NZ_JAWRXB010000753.1:0-264 GCF_046535245.1 Paraburkholderia sp. SIMBA_030 | reverse complement strand
CCTTCAGATACTGCGACGTGCCCATGATGGTGCCCGTCGTACCCATCGACGAAACGAAATGCGTGATGCGCCCTTCCGTGTCGCGCCAGATTTCCGGGCCCGTGGTCTCGTAGTGCGCGAGCGGATTGTCCGGGTTCGCGAACTGGTCGAGGATGATGCCCTTGCCGTCGCGCTGCATCTGCTCGGCGAGATCGCGCGCGTATTCCATGCCGCCCTTGACCGGCGTCAACAAGATTTCCGCACCATAGGCGGCCATGCTCTGAC
>NZ_JAWRXB010000752.1:0-265 GCF_046535245.1 Paraburkholderia sp. SIMBA_030 | reverse complement strand
AGAAAAGGGCCTTTGAGGCATCGCTGAGAGGCCTGCCCGACCACTCGTTGTATGTTTAAACAAAATACTGCCACTAAAAAGGCTTGTTTTCTATCTGATAGTGAATAATCTTGTAATTCCAACAACAATACCGTTTCAGTGAAGCCCCTTTGTGCCACAGGCCTCACTCGGACCGCCAGAGGTAACGCCATGACCCTTCGCATCGCCATCAATGGATTCGGCCGCATAGGGCGCAATGTCCTTCGCGCACTGTATACCCAAGGCT
>NZ_JAWRXB010000751.1:0-265 GCF_046535245.1 Paraburkholderia sp. SIMBA_030 | reverse complement strand
ACGCCGTGCGCTACCCTGTGACCATCAGTAGTGGGCGACTCTATGGTCGGGGGAGTCAGTGCGAGCCACCATAGCAGACAGGCCACGCCTTCGAGTACGGCCGCGAAGCCTAGGCCTGGGAGCAGATCCAGCCGCGCTTCCGGTATTCCGCAGAACATCGCGAGTCGTGCCATGACGGGATCGTCCCGCGCAGTCGCGCGGCGCTCGACGTTACTTTCCTCGATGACCTGATACCGTCGAATGTCGGCCGCTTCGGCGTCGAGCG
>NZ_JAWRXB010000750.1:0-265 GCF_046535245.1 Paraburkholderia sp. SIMBA_030 | reverse complement strand
CATATTCTTTACCACCACCACTTATGGCATAATTTGTACTTACATATCCTTCAGGAATTTTAACGACATCCTGCATCCCAATAGCACTTGTTGTACTACTTGATGCTCCTACATCTGCAACCTTATCTCTTCCGTAAGCAAAGCCTTTGGTGACTTTAATGACTTCGGTAGGTAAATTTTCAATTTCAACATTATATTTACTGATCCAATATTTTAAAATGCTGTCTGTACCAAGTGCTGTGAAATCTTTCATTGGCATTGCTAC
>NZ_JAWRXB010000749.1:0-265 GCF_046535245.1 Paraburkholderia sp. SIMBA_030 | reverse complement strand
GAAATTGCGCAGCAACCCGGCGGCGCCAGCGCGGAGGGGAACGCGCCTGTTATTCGACGGGCTGTAGCGCCTGATGAAACGACGGATCTCTGACGATCGTATCGACGCTGATTTTCACGACGTCGTCGAGTGCGAGTGCGGGATTCGTGAACTTCTGCCGGAACAGATGGACGGTATTGCTCTTCACATAGACAGTCTGCTTCGTCGACGCATTGGTGACGAAGTAGCAGATCGTCATCGTCCACGTGCCTCGCTGCCGCGCATC
>NZ_JAWRXB010000748.1:0-265 GCF_046535245.1 Paraburkholderia sp. SIMBA_030 | reverse complement strand
GCGGCATGTAATTCCGCATGGGAAACTTACTTTCATCACAGGAATGCAATGTGCTTGCCAACTTACCGAGTGCTACCGCTTAGCGGGCACGTCCCCTCCCACAATCCCTTGTCACAGGGGGCTTGCCCGCGACAGGAGCTGGTGCCATGACGGAGACATTTTCGTTATAGATATGGGAAACTCGTTTTCACCCCAGGAAACCGACGGCCATCGCAGCCGCCTGGCGCACTTTCCCAGTGCGAAATCTTTATTCTTGAACTGAAAC
>NZ_JAWRXB010000747.1:0-265 GCF_046535245.1 Paraburkholderia sp. SIMBA_030 | reverse complement strand
ATCACGTTGGTCGGAACGAACGCGGAAACGTCGCCAGCCTGGGTTTCGATGATCGGCAGTGCGGTCAGGGAACCGGTTTTGCCGGTCACTGCGCCGTTGGTGAACTTCTCTACGTATTCTTCCGAAACGCGGGATGCGCGCTCCAGCAGACGGGAGTGGAGATAGAACACGTCGCCTGGGTAAGCTTCACGGCCTGGTGGACGGCGCAGCAGCAGGGAAATCTGGCGGTAAGCCACTGCTTGCTTGGACAGATCGTCATAAACGA
>NZ_JAWRXB010000099.1:0-437 GCF_046535245.1 Paraburkholderia sp. SIMBA_030 | reverse complement strand
CTTGTAGCCGCCTACTGGCATTTGTGCTGCCGACTCGCCCCACGTATTCAACCAGCAGATGCCAGCTTCGATCTGAGCGATGACTCGATGCGCGCGTTTTAGATCTGTAGTCACAACCCCAGCTGCCAAGCCATAATCGGTATCATTGGCACGGCGAATGACTTCTTCTTCGGTCTCGTACGTCAATATCGACATCACTGGGCCAAAGATTTCTTCGCGTACGATAGTCATATCATCTGTGCAATCAGTGAATACTGTCGGTGCGACAAAAGCGCCGTTTGCAAGCTCGTTTGTTGTAACGCGCTCGCCACCTGTTAGCAGACGTGCGCCGCCTTTTTTACCTTGCTCGATATAACCAAGCACGCGCTCCATGTGCGGGAAGCTCACCAGTGGACCCATATTGATGTTCTCATCCATAGGGTCGCCTAGTTTAATAC
>NZ_JAWRXB010000746.1:0-265 GCF_046535245.1 Paraburkholderia sp. SIMBA_030 | reverse complement strand
AGGAAAACCGCCCAACTACTGCTTTCGGTTTGCAGTTACTTATACCATATCGCAGATGTCCCGTATTACAGGCAGGAAGATGCTTATCTCTTTTGGCAGTATGACATGATGGAAAATTGGATTGCGCAGGATGATGAAGAGGTAGATAATCAACACTGTAAGGACGAACTGAAACAGGCAGAACACATTGGCGATTTGGTGGAACAAAAGATATACAACCGCAAAACATTGTCTGCCTTTGAAAATCGTTTAAAGCAATTTAAAG
>NZ_JAWRXB010000745.1:0-265 GCF_046535245.1 Paraburkholderia sp. SIMBA_030 | reverse complement strand
GCCCGGCCTCGACGCCGCGCCCCCGGTCTTCGTGCCGGACAGCTGCCAGTTCGACGTGACGATCGCCGGCCGCACGCGGCGCCTGTTCGTCGCGTTGCCGGCCGAGCGTTCCGGTTCGGCGCCCCATCCGGTGCTCACCGTGCTCGACGGCAATGCGCTGTTCCCGCTCGCGGCGCAGCTCACCCGCAATCGCCACGCACGGCCGGACGGCACGCGCGACGCCGAGGCCGTCGTGATCGGCATCGGCTATCCGGTCGACGGGCCC
>NZ_JAWRXB010000744.1:0-265 GCF_046535245.1 Paraburkholderia sp. SIMBA_030 | reverse complement strand
GACACGGTTTGAACCGAGATCCAAAAACGCATTGCTCAACGTATCATAAAGCTTCATATTGGCTTTTGGATACGTGTCTTCTAGCCACTGCGATGAAATGGTTGAACGCTGTGCATCAATAGAATGCGAGTCGATATCGCTGTTGTTACTAGGGTCAAAGCTGCTGTCTTTTTTAGCCAAAAAAACCAAGGCATTGCTAAAGTACGGATCGGTAAAGCTCACCTGCTGCGAACGCTCTGGAGTAACAGACATCGCGGCCACGATT
>NZ_JAWRXB010000743.1:0-265 GCF_046535245.1 Paraburkholderia sp. SIMBA_030 | reverse complement strand
CAAGGACCAAAACAATGAACGCGCTCAAGAAGCTATTTGGTGGCAATTCCCGCCAGTTCGGCATGATATTCGCCCTGGTGGCACTTATCGTCTTCTTCCAGATCTTCACCGAGGGCCGGACCCTGACGCCCGGCAACGTGATCAACCTGTTCAACGGCAATGCCTACATCCTGATCCTGGCCATCGGCATGGTCCTGGTGATCATCGCCGGCCACATCGATCTTTCGGTCGGTTCCGTGGCAGCCTTCGTAGGTGTCTCCGTAGC
>NZ_JAWRXB010000742.1:0-265 GCF_046535245.1 Paraburkholderia sp. SIMBA_030 | reverse complement strand
AGGAGTATTTTTTCTAGCACGCTTTGTAGCGTTAGCGCAGTGATAACCATGTCGTACATGATATCTTCTTCAGGTAACTTCCAATTGACTTCGAGCTTATCTGCTAGACGACTAGATTCAATCGCCAAATAATGCTCACAGAGATCGACCTCTTCTTCGAAGCTAATCTCGCGTGTACCACTAAAACTAGCACGGAACAATGCAGAGACGTGCTGTAATAAGTCAGCGGCTTTAGGCGGGTTTGACTCAATCAGTGATACGAGTG
>NZ_JAWRXB010000741.1:0-265 GCF_046535245.1 Paraburkholderia sp. SIMBA_030 | reverse complement strand
CGCGTTGCCGTTCATCGCATCGGTATCGTTCGCGCGCTTGCCGGCATCGGTCACATTGCCGTTACCCGCGGTGTCGAACCAGTGCATGGCCTGGCTCGGCCCCGCGTGGAAGACGCGTCCGTTGGCCACCGCGAACAACCACGCGTGATTGTCCGCTCGGAATATGCCTGCTGCGTCCTGCGTCAATATGTAGTCGGCGAGTATCGCGCCGTTGATTTGCCAACCCACGCCCGATGTCCACGTCTCGCCGTTCTTGCCGCCCTCC
>NZ_JAWRXB010000098.1:0-441 GCF_046535245.1 Paraburkholderia sp. SIMBA_030 | reverse complement strand
CTCATCGATGAAGGTCTGAATTTCACCAGCAATGCGGGCGGGCATTCGGCGTGGGCGATGTCGAGCGGCGACACCGCAGGCAGCCGCTGGGGCCTGAAAGGCAGTGAAGATCTGGGCGGGGGCTACAAAGCGATCTTCAAACTGGAAAACGGCTTCAACATCAATACGGGCAAGCTTGGGCAGGATTCCAGCATGTTCGGGCGTCAGGCCTACGTGGGGCTGTCGTCGGACCACTACGGGACAATCACGCTGGGCCGCCAATACGATACGAGCGTCGACGACTACGGCTTCGCCAGCTTGACCGCCGCGGGCAACTGGGCCGGCGACATCTCCGCGCATCCGTTCGACAACGACAACGCGGATTGGGATTACCGCGTAAATAACGCCGTCAAATACGTGTCGCCGACGTGGCGCGGCCTCACGGGCGAAGCGATGTACGGC
>NZ_JAWRXB010000740.1:0-265 GCF_046535245.1 Paraburkholderia sp. SIMBA_030 | reverse complement strand
ATACTCGACGCGGCGCTCCGCCGTTTGACCCGCGAGCGCTTGGCCCCCGCTCAGGAGCAGTTCCCCGCCACGCAGCAGCGGCGCGATGTCCAAGACCTCGCTGGAGTGAACCCAACGGACGGGCCTTGTAAGGGCACCGTCCGCCGCGGACATGATGCGGGGATCCGTACCTTTGAGGGTTTCGCTGTTCAGGGCTTGCCCAAGCAGAATTGACATGACACTCCGTAAGATGTGACCGGTATTTCTTTAGACACATCGTATCTTG
>NZ_JAWRXB010000739.1:0-265 GCF_046535245.1 Paraburkholderia sp. SIMBA_030 | reverse complement strand
AGGGCGCCTACATGTCCGAAATTGTGCGCGCCGGAATTCTCTCAGTTGACCACGGCCAGTCTGAGGCTGCCGCTGCGCTTGGAATCAACCGCTTCCGCACGATGCAGCGAATCATCCTGCCGCAGGCCATGAAAGTGATCATCCCCCCGACGGGCAATGAAACCATCGGCATGCTCAAGACCACAGCACTCGTATCGGTAATCTCTGTCCCGGAACTCCTCTACTCCTCCCAGATCATCTACGCCAGGACTTTCGAGACCATACC
>NZ_JAWRXB010000738.1:0-265 GCF_046535245.1 Paraburkholderia sp. SIMBA_030 | reverse complement strand
AAAGGGTAAGGATATCGAAGAAGCGAAACGAGCATGTGCATTGCTCAAGGACAAGCCTTTTACGCTATTGAACTATCTAGAAGGGACTCGCTTTACCGCTAGCAAACACGATAAACAAGAATCCCCTTATACGCATTTACTTAAGCCACGCGCTGGCGGGTTATCACTGGCTATGAGTGCATTAGGGGAAGAGATCGATGGGATTTTAGACATGACGATTGTCTACCCTGACGGTGTACCCACTTATAGCGATCTATGGAAAGGT
>NZ_JAWRXB010000737.1:0-265 GCF_046535245.1 Paraburkholderia sp. SIMBA_030 | reverse complement strand
CGTCCAAAGTCAGCCCCCGTTCGCGTCTGATCAGGTCGATTTTGCGCGCGATGGATGTCTCCTTCTTCAGCAATGAAGCACGCCATTTTTCCCCCTCTGCCCATTCGCCGCCGACGCGTTTTACCAATTTCTCAACAGTCGGTGTGCACACCTTCTCCAGTTGCAAGGCCGAGTTCGCCACCGCCCGAGCTCTCTGATTCGCCGGCCCCGCCGCAACCATTCCACCCAAACGCGGCGCCTTCGGCTTGATATCCTTTGGACGGGC
>NZ_JAWRXB010000736.1:0-265 GCF_046535245.1 Paraburkholderia sp. SIMBA_030 | reverse complement strand
CATCGAGCTGCCGTTGATAGCCAAGCTCGGCAGCCCGCAGCTGGTCCGCGTGGGTCTTGGAGAGAGCAGACGTTGCCGCGGCGTGGCCCTCGGCATAGGCAGAGCGGCGTTCAGCCTCGAGATCGACTGCAGGTTCTTCCGCGAAATCTGCAAAGCCCCCAAACGCCTCTTCGGCAAAGTCGGACGCTTCGGGCGCCGAGGCGACCGGCTTGATATCACTGAAATCCTTGAGATAGCGGGATAGCATCGCGCTCATCGACCACAC
>NZ_JAWRXB010000735.1:0-265 GCF_046535245.1 Paraburkholderia sp. SIMBA_030 | reverse complement strand
CTGGCTTCGTGGCTGCATCTGCCCCGGTGTTCGCCGAGGGGATCGATTGACAGTCGCATTGCAACTCTGAGCCGCCCGACTTACCTGATGTACGGATCTACCGGCGATTTGAAGTGCTGCAACGGTGTTCATGCGAAGCGTGATGCTGTAGAGGAAAGGGCGTGTAATATATTGCTCTTTCTTTCTCTTACAAGAAAGGCGCATCCGCTCAATCAGTTGCGAATCGTGCGCCGAGAATGCAGGCTGACCTATTAGAGACGCTACC